>CAZLNG010000130.1:0-5746 GCA_964560735.1 uncultured Methanosarcinales archaeon
CAACGCTTTTAAAATAACGAGCTAAAGATAAAAAAGATTCAGAAGAACTAAAGATAAAAAGATCCAGCGAGAATCAGAACTCACAAAAACTCACAGATGTTTTTCAAGAATTTTAATTAACTCATTTTCATCTCTGGCAAGGGCAACTATAGCCATTTCAACCATAAGGTTTACAACCCCATCCGAGAGAGATCTGAAATCAGTCCTGAGCCCTATTACAGGTTTTTCTCTGGCGTAAGCATACCCAACCTCCCAGGCAGTTCCCGAATCTACATCGACGCCGTCAAGGACTGCAACTACAATATCCGAACTTTCTATGCCTTCAACACATTTTTTGAAAATGCACTCCTGATTTCCTCTTTCCTGTTCATCTGCGGCATCTTCTGCATCTTCCTGGGGCAGAAAGACGGAAAAATCCTTCCTGAGCAGCATATCCTTCAGTTTACGGTTGTATTCGAGTTCTGCATGAGTGAAAAGTGGACCTGCAAGGTAAACTGTCTTTTTATTGTTCATGTTTTTTCTTCCTGTCACTTCAAAGTTCATATATAATAAAATTTCTTAGAGTAAAAAGATTTCTAAAGCTCAAATAACTTACCTGTGAATCAAACTTTTTCCATTGCTATGAACCCGTCCAAACTCATATGGAATACACTTATATATTTAAAAATTTAAGTTTAACTGTCTCAAAATTAAAATTATGGTTTTTAAAGGGAGAGGGAATTTTGGATTAAAAAAATTAGATAGTCTGACATACAGATAAGATCGTTTGAAAAGGGGGTGATTACGACTAATAAGATTTTCTAGGCTTGAAAAATTAAATAACCCTCTAATGAATGTACTAAAGCCAGGAAAAGTAATCACCCGATTCTTATAAAACAGGTTACATCCAGAGAACATGGTCCAATTATTTATATACAATTCCAATAAGTTACCCACAAAAAGATATCGATTATAAGAATTTCATTTGTTGCAAGATGGAACCCTGGATCGAAAACCTAGAATAATAAAATATACCCCTTTGCAGAGCATGGTTATAACTCAGGCAATAAAATTGCACCGAAGCATAAAATTGAGCCGTCATTTCAAAAATATTTTTCATAAGTTTTTCAGATAACAAGTTTAATTATATTGTATTGATATTACAAAGGCAGTGAATATTTATGATCAAGGCTGGAATAATAGGAGCTTCAGGATATACAGGAGGAGAACTCCTGCGCTTGCTTGTCAACCACCCCAACGTTAAGCTGGAGCTTGCGACATCCCGAAGTCTGACAGGAAAATCCGTAACAAGCACCCACAGGCATCTTGAAGGTTTTCTGGACCTTAAATATGAAAGTCCCACTTCCGGGGAAATCACGGATCGTTGTGATGTCGTTTTTATAGCAGTTCCACACGGGACTGCTATGGACTATGTGCCTGAACTGCTCGACGGTAACACAAAGGTTATTGATCTCAGCGCTGACTACAGGCTTGAAACCTCCTTATTCGAAGAAGTTTATGAAACAACACACAAAGACCCGAGAAAAGCTGTTTACGGGCTTGTAGAGCTTCACCCTGAAGCTGCAGAAGAAGATTTTGTAGCAAATCCCGGGTGTTTCCCCACAGGCACAATCCTTGCCGCAGCTCCTCTTGCGGCCGCAGGACTTATTGACATTGTAGTTTTTGACTCCAAGTCCGGGATCTCAGGAGCCGGCATTTCTCCCACTCAAACCTCACACTACCCGAACCTTGCCGAAAATATCACTGCATACAAGCTCACAACTCACAGGCACAAAGCTGAAATCTTTCAGGAACTGAACAGGCTGGATCCAAAACTCCGAAACGTCAACTTCACCCCGCATGTAATTCCTTCAATCAGGGGGATTTTTACAACTGCTCATATCTTTACTAAGGAACCTCTTTCTAACGATGATTTAAAGAATATATATGGAGATTTTTACAAAGAAAGGCCGTTTATCCGGTTCCCCTCCGGAGTGCCTTCTCTCACCTCAGTCAGGGGTACTAACTTTTGCGATATAGGCTTTGAAGCAGATAAGGAAAATAACAGGGTTGTAGTACTCTCGGCAATAGATAACCTGGTTAAAGGCGCATCAGGCCAGGCGATCCAGAACATGAATCTCATGTGCGGGCTGGACGAGAAACTGGGGCTCTGGCTGCCTGCGGCAGCTCCATAAAAGTGTAACCCTAAACACTCAATTCGAATTATTTGATCAGGGGAATGAGTTGCTGCTCAACCTGAAAAATCAGGAACACCCCCCTTTTTTGGGTAAAAATAAATGGAGATTCCTGTGCATACGGTTTTCAGGGCTCATCCCCAGGACTATTATTTTTTCAATATAATTTACAGAATAAGCTTGCAGGCTGAAAGGCAGGCGAGAACATATAACTGTGAACGGATTAAAGTAAAGAATAGAATTTATCTCAAGGGGTAGTAAAATGAAGGTAAAAGATGTCATGAACCCTAAGCTTGTCTTCTGCAAGCCTGAAGATACGGTCCGCGAAGCTGCAAAGATCCTGAAGGAAAACAGTATAAGTGGAGCTCCTGTCCTTGACGGCGAAGAACTTGTGGGAATAATAAGTGAAGCCGATCTGCTGAAACTGCTGATACTCCCGGAAAAAGGCGAACTCTGGCTTCCAAGCCCCTTTGAGGTTATAGAAGTGCCTATTAGAGAACTTCTTGGCTGGGAAGATACAAAAAAGATGCTTTCTGATGTGGGTTCTACCAAAATAGAAGAAATAATGACTAGAGAGGTCCACACGATATCTTCCGAAGCATCCGTAGAAGAAGCTTCCGAACATATGATCAGGCACAAAATAAACAGGCTTCCAGTAATCGAGGACAGTCAAGTAGTAGGAATTGTTACTCGAGGCGATATCATCGAGGGGATTGCAAAGCTCTAAAGGGAAAGGAGAGTTTTTCATGAAGCAAATAGAGGGTGGAATCTGTGCTGTAAGGGGCGTATCTGCAAACGGTATCAAGACTGGAAAAATGGGAATTGCGGTTATCCTTGCCAAAGGTCCTGCAGCAGGCGTCTTTACAAAGAATAAAGTGGTTGCAGCCCCTGTTACCCTTAGCAAAGAAGTAATCGAGACCGAACATCGACTCTCGGCTGTTATTGCAAATAGTGGCAACGCCAATGCCTTTACAGGTGATGACGGCTTTCTGGATTCTATGGAAATGGCATCTATGCTTGCCGAAAAGCTTGACCTTGATGCCGACACTGTTGCCGTTGCCTCAACAGGAGTAATTGGTAGAAAGCTTGACGTCTCCTGGATCAGGGAGCATCTTCCAGAAGTTCTTGAAGGGCTTGCCAGTTCCCCTGAATGCAGCCAGGCGGCTGCAAAAGCTATAATGACTACTGATAAAGCCTTAAAAGAAGCAGCTGTTGAGCTTGACTGCGGGATAAGGATAGGAGCAATTGCTAAAGGCTCGGGAATGATTGAGCCTAACATGGGAACAATGTTGTGTTTTGCATACACCGACGCAAAAGTGCCTGCAGATGTCCTTGATGCGGCTCTCAGAATAGCAGTGGACAAAACTTTCAACATGGTTGTCGTGGACGGAGACACAAGCACAAACGATATGGTACTCCTTACCTCCACATGCAAGTCCGGGATTAAACCCTGTATGGAATGCCTGGATGATTTTGAAGATGGGTTAATTGCAGTATTCACGGAGATTGCAAAAAAAATGGCAAAGGATGGAGAAGGGGCCACTAAACTGATAGAAGTAAGGGTCGTCAGCGCAAAAACATATAACGATGCCAGACTTGCTGCAAAAGCAATTGTACGCTCTCCTCTCGTCAAGTCTGCAATCTTCGGGAAGGATCCGAACTGGGGAAGGATCGTAGCTGCTGCAGGATACTCCGGAGCCGAACTTGAGCAGGAAAGGCTTACTCTTTCATTTTCAGGAGGAGGCGAAGAAGTCGAACTTGTGAAATCCGGGGAGATATCCCGTTCCTCTGACCTTGCCCTTCTGAAGAAAATAATGGCAAATGATGAAATAATCATTACCCTTGACCTTGATATGGGAAGTGAACATGCAACTGCCTGGGGTTGTGACCTGACTTATGACTATGTCAGGATTAATGCCGAATACACGACCTGACCGGTTCAACCTTCTTAATCTGAGAATCTCTTCTACTGCTAAATTTGAGATTCTCACTTACCGATATTTAAAATATTAATTAGAATCCTTTAAATTGTTGTTTACGCTCCTGAAGGGGGTTTATTGAGTGGATATAGAAGAATGGGAACAGCGCCATAAAGAGGCTTTTAATAATACTAAAGAAGCCCTTCCTTATCTGGACGGCATGTTTGTAGCCTACAACAGCAATATCGATGCTATCAAACACCTCAACGAAGAAGATCTTTGCAAGCTTATTGAACTTTTCGATGAGGTTGAAATTCAGAAAAGGGTTGAAACATATCCCAGAGAAATAAAAGACCCTCTGGATCTCATGGCCCGCCTGATAATTTCCATGCGAGAAGGAAAAGCTGCAGAAATTCCTGCCCATAACTCAGAAACTCACGAGTGGCTGAAGAAAAACCTGGGCTTCGATTATGCACGAATGGGCGGTCAGGCAGGGATAATCTCGAATCTTTTAGCCCGCCTCGAACTTAAAAAAGTTGTGGCATATGTTCCCTGGCTTTCTGAAGAGCAGGCAGACTATTTTGTAGCTGCCGATAATCTCCTGCATCCGAAAATAGAAGATGGAAAAGTCTTCCTGAAACACCCGAAAGAAGCTTTCAAATCCGGAATCGAGTCAAAAGTTAACTGGATCCTTGAATATTCAAGAGACCTGGAAATAACCTGCAGTGGAAGCAATTTTAAGGTGCCCAGAGACAACCGCCTGATTATTTCTTCCCGCCCTAAATGGATCCGTCTGGACATGGACAGGGAAGTATACGAACAGCTTGAAACCATTTTCCCTATTGACGGGGCCATGCTTTCAGGGTACCAGATGATAAAGGAAGAATATGAAGACGGCCTCACCTACAAAGACTACGTTGCACGCTCTGTAAAGGTAATCGAGAAACTCAAGGCCTTAAACCCTGAACTTAGAATCCATGTGGAACTAACCTCCATTCAGAACAGGCTTATAAGAAAAGCTATCCTGACGGAAATCGTTGCCAAACATGTCCATTCTCTGGGCCTCGATACCGTGGAAGTTGCAAATGCCCTGAATGTGCTTGGGCATGAAGAGCTCTCCTATTCCGTAATCAGGAAAGAAGAAAATGGGATAACGTCCCTTTACCAGGGAGCTGTCCAGCTTTTGAAGGACCTGTCGCTTGAAAGAGTCCATGTGCATTCTCTTGGATTTTACATCTGTGTCCTTGCAAAAGGCCATCCCCTTACGCTCAAAGAGCACAGGGATTCCCTGCTATTCTCCTCAACCCTTGCAGCTGCCAAAGCCCTCGGAGGAGATATTGGAAGCCTCGATGAGGTAGAAACAGGGCTCAATGTTCCTATTTCAGAAAAAGGAATTGAAGACATTGAGAACTTCAAACTTTACTGCGTTGGGAAAAGGCTCTGTACTTCTGAAGAGTTCGAATACGGATACATGTATGGAGCAGACCATGATGCGGTAATTGTTCCTTCCAAAGTTGTTGAAAAGCCAAAAGCAACAGTGGGAATAGGGGATGCGATCTCTGCAGGGGCTTTTGCCGCCATGCTTGCGAGAATGAAGCAGAAGCAGGCAGGAAAATAAATTTTGTCCATTTATCCAAACTCTACTTATCTAAA
>CAZLNG010000130.1:5846-9464 GCA_964560735.1 uncultured Methanosarcinales archaeon
CTTATCTAAAATCCCCTTATCTAAAATCCCCTTATCTAAAATCCCCTTATCTAAACTCTATCATATCAAACTCCCCCTCGCCCGTGAAATCAAGCAGGAACTGATTAGATGAAAATACTTTGCGGATACAATGTCAATATAGACTCAGTATACAGAATCAGCGGAGCCGAAGTTTCAGAAATGCTGGAATCTTTTGACAGGACTGAGATCCTCGAAAAAATCGAAAATCCTCCTGGAAAAATAAGTTCCGAATCCGATTTTGTAGCAGGGCTTGCCTATTGTATGAAAAACGGGTGCGGAGCCGAATGGCTTGTTTTTGAACATTCTGTCTTTGAGTTCCTTAAAGACCGCTATTTTGAAAAATCCCTTGTAAGGATGGGCGGAAATGCAGGAATAATGGCAAATGTCCTGTCCCAGCTTGGGGCTTCCTGCGTGGTTCCGAATGTTGCAGTCCCCTCTAAAACCCAGCTTTCCCTATTCTCGAAAAAGGCAGTTTACTTCCCGAATTTTCACGTCAATAATGATAATCCTAGCGCCAATGATAATAATTCGCAGGTTAACAGTGATATTCCTTCCAGCAGCCAGGACCCCATACATTTCGTATTTGATTTTTCCGAAGGGGACACTTTTTCCCTGTACGGAACAGAAGTAAGTATTCCTAGGGAAAATCGCTTTATAGCGACCTGCGACCACTTAAATTTCAAACTTTTTGTCAACCCGGCATTTGAAGAATATGCTTTTCGGCACGCCTGCGAGATTGACGGTGTAATCATATCTGGTTTCCATCTTCTGCTTGAGAACTATTCTGACGGCAGCAGTTACAAAACGGTTCTTGAAAAGACCCTCTTCCAGCTCAGGCAATGGAAAGCTGCAAACGAGAATCTCAAAATTCACCTTGAGTTAGGACATTTTGCAAGCAAAGAGATTGCAAATTCCGTTTTCCTGGATTTTGCACCTATTTCCGACAGCACTGGAATGAATGAAGACGAACTTGCAACGCTTCAACATTTACACGGAGTTCCCTCAGAAGGCCTCCTGCGTATGGAAGCCGAAGCCGTGGGAAATGCAGCATTAAAACTGGCTCTAGGGCACAGCCTCAAAAAGCTGCTTATTCACACAAGGGAATTTGTGCTGACCGTATTTAAACCAGATTTGAGTACCATCAAACCGGCTATCAGTCAGGACCCTGCTTTTACCAGTTCAGTTCTGCAAGCAATTGCCGGAAAAAAACTGGAATCCCTGATATTTGGAGTAAGCTGTGCAGGAGCCTATGCGGCTTCAGGGAGTCTTGAGGGGAGAGAATTCGTTGAAAAAGAAGCCTCCAAACTTCAGGAAAGCGAATTCGGAAGAACTCAAATTGAACTTTTCGTAAAAGCCTTCAACGGAAAAGCTTCAGGCCAGGGGGCATATGCTTTCAGAGAAGGATACGTTTTATGCATGATTCCCACGTTGCTTTCTAAATCTCCGGTAAGTACGGTCGGACTCGGAGATACTTTAACTGCAGGAATTTTTCTGAGGGAGCTGGAGCTTGATGTACAGGCTTAAGCCCGAAATTTTTAACCTTGACTATACTCTCGACTGCGGACAGGTTTTCCGCTGGAAAAAAGATGGAGACTGGTGGACAGGCGTTGTCGGAAACGACGTTATCCGCCTCTCTCAGGAGGAAGACAGCGAAGAACTCCTGATTGATTCAAAACTCCCCCCCGAATTCTTCTCCCGCTATTTCCGACTGGACGACGACCTTCCTTCGATCTATGAAAGCATAAACAAAGACCTTTTGATAAACCGGGCGCTCAACAAATACACAGGCCTGCGCCTGATAAGACAGGATCCCTGGGAGTGCCTGATTTCCTATATGCTTGCCACAGCCTCAAGCATCCCCACAATTCAGAAAAGGATCTGCCTCCTGAGCCAGATTTTCGGGCACGAACTTGAAGAAGGCTATTTCAGTTTCCCTGACCCCGAAGCTCTTGCAAATGCTGACGTCTGCTTACTTGACGGCTGTAAACTCGGCTTTCGGACCGAACGCATAAAAGAAGCAGCCAGAGAAGTTGCTTCAGGCGAACTTGACCTCAACGTCCTCTTCCGCCTGGAATACAGATACGCCAGAGAACGCCTGATGAGGCTCCACGGCATTGGAGAAAAAGTTGCCGACTGCATCCTCCTTTTCGCCTTCGAGAAAATGGAAGCCTTCCCCATAGACACCCACATCAGGCAAATCATCCAGCACTACCACATCGACGATACTTTCTTTGAGACCAGCTCAAACCTGAGCAGAATGGGAGACTGGGGACGCCAGTACTTCGGTCACTACTGCGGATATGCCCAGCAATACCTTTTTTACCAGAAAAGGGTTGAGGGGTTTGTGCCTCTTTATTGAGTTTGATTTTTATGATGGTCTGGAGGATTTCTTTCCTGTATACAACACATATCAGGCAAATAATCCAGCACTACTAAATCGACGACAACTACTTTGAAACCAGCGCAAACCTGAGCAGATCTGGCTGAGATAATTTTGTTCAGCCAATACTATATAAGTAAGAGATATTTTATTATAAGCATTCACATGGAGAATCTAAATAATTTTATAGATTTATTTTTGCATCTTGACACACATTTAAACGCAATAACAAAAGAATATGGTCTGTTGACATATCTACTGTTGTTTGCTATTGTTTTTTGTGAGACTGGACTGGTAGTAACTCCCTTCTTACCGGGTGATTCGCTTCTCTTTGCAACGGGAGCTTTAGCAGCGACAGGTTCGCTCAACTTATCAACCCTGTTAATTATTCTATGTATTGCAGCTATTGCGGGAGACACGGTCAATTATCATATTGGTCATTTATTAAGAGATAAGGTTGCAAGAGATGAAAATATTCGTTTTGTTAAAAAAGAGCACCTTGACCGCACACAGAAGTTCTTTGAAAAACATGGAGCTAGTACAATAATAATAGCCCGATTTGTTCCTATTGTTCGTACTTTTGCACCTTTTGTAGCAGGGGTAGGAACAATGCCCTATTCGACATTCATTAGCTACAATGTCATTGGGGGAATTTCATGGGTAACATCATTCCTTTTAGGAGGATACTTTTTCGGGAATTTGCCGGTTTTAAAGGATAACTTCAGCTTTGTTATACTGGGGATAATCTTTGTCTCATTAATTCCAGGTTTTATTACGTATATTCAGAGCAAACGTAATTCGGATAGGGTATAAAGTGAATACCCGACTTATATTTTCCTAATTTGTTCTTTGTAATCAAAACTTTTCAAGATTATACCAGTTCTTATCCAGTTATTTATCAAATCCCTCATTTATTACATCTGAAACGCGGATGGCATCAAATACCCTGCACCTTCAGGCTGTCCGACAATTACTATGGGCAAATCCATATCCTCTTTTTTCGATTTTATGAACAGATTCAGAAGACTAATCATAAAATGGCAAAAGAAAATTAAAAATTACCTTGCTATGCTTCATTTAGATGTGCATGGATAACATTCGAAGTAGCAGGTTAGGATAGGTTCTTACGAAGAAAACTAAAACGCAAAGAAATAGAAGCCTAAATGTAACAATTCAGAGTATAGTTCTCGGCGCTCCTTTGAGCGCCGCTAGAATAC
>CAZLNG010000131.1:0-9238 GCA_964560735.1 uncultured Methanosarcinales archaeon
CTTTTTGAAAATTTGTTTTTCATTACTCTTTAAAAATAGCATTGAGTTTTCTAGTGCTTCGATTCCAAAATAAATTCCTTATTTATTGGTAAATTCGTGATCGATGGATATATCAAAAAGTCAATTTTTGTGAATCTACTTAGGAATCGCAGTACTAGTTCCCTACATCACATAAATTTGGTGCGGGAAGTAAGATTCAAAATCACGAACTCCTTAAGACCAGACTCTGAAAATGTCAACCTACTATTTATAGGACGCCAATTGCTCCAACATGTATCAACTATTCTTGATACTCTTCATGAGGTCTTTTAAATCTTGATTCACAATGTATCATATCAGTTTTTGAAATTCAACAAATTGAGGAGTCCAGGAAATGGTAAAAGAAAAAAGTGCGGTGCCAGAAGAGAATCCTGAAAACAACCCAATAGATAATGAAGAAGACTTACTGTATACGCATAAGCCCGAATCCAAGGATAGCAGTATGCGGTGGAATTCTTCTCTTTGCAGAAAACCTGGCCATTAAAAATATTATATAATGCCTGAAAATTTATTTTTTCAGAACAAAAATTTAAAAAAATAATCGCATAATTATTTCATTAAGTGATAGGATTTACTTTAAATTTAAACTGTTTTTAATTGTACATTCTTACTATAACTGTACTTTCTTACTATATTTAATAAACTCGGGGATATTAAAATGTCATTTTTGAATGAAATAATGCCCTATACTGCGGAAGCTTTCGGACAAATGAGAAATTCCATTTTCAAAGATGGTTTTCTGGATCTCAAAACTAAGGAATTGGTAGCTATTGCCTCCTCTGTACTTATGCGCTGCCAATTTTGCGTCGAGACGCATTCAAAAAGAGCGATTATTGCAGGAGCCACAAAGGAGGAGATCGCGGAATCTATTTCAATTGCAATGTTTATTGCTGCTGGTTCACAGATAGAATGGACGAAAAGATACGAAGAAAATATATATGATAAAATTTTTGGAAAAAATGAAGAAGAAGAGGCATGTGGATGTTGCTGTGGTGACTGAAAACATCGATTATTATTATCTTAAGTTATTTCTTAGTTGTTAGCCTGATTTCCAAAGTTGCCTGTAAGGCAGGAAATTTCATAAGGTAATATTTAACTATTCCAATAGTTGACTGTTTATTACCTTAATTCTGCTTTTATTTCTTAACTACAAGAACAGAAATTTTTGAGTGCCTTACCACCTTATCTGTTACACTTCCAAGCAAAAACCTTTCTATTCTACCTTTACCAAGGGTTCCCATTATTATCATATTTACTTCTTTCTGCTCTGCAAATTCTAGGATTGCATCAGCCGGGTTACCTTCCATAACAACACCTTCAAAGCCTATTCCCTTATCCTCTGCAATGTCATTAGCATATTGAATAGCATTGTCTCCTTCTTGACGCAGAGTTTCCTCCATGATATCCCAATTAGAACCCAGATGAATTGGTGTTTCCAATGCAGGTGGAATATATGCATTCTTGTCCAAAACATAAAGGACATAGACCTTTGCGCCCATTAATTTTGCAAGTTCCATACCTTGAAGTACGGCTTTTTGACTACACTTAGACCCATCTGTTGCAATTAGAATTTTTTGGTAAGTATTTTTAAGAGCCATTTATCTCTCCCCAATTCCAGAATAGTGTCAAATAGCGTTGATAATTCAACTAAACGCAAATATACAGCATTATACTATTATTAAAACACAAGCAAATAAGATTATTTGTGATCTGACCAAAACTCAAAATTGTTTCTCTTAATTTCGTATTCCGAATAATCAATATAGTTTCTGATCATGAAAATAGTTATAAAACTTTACTGATTGAGAATAAAATTGGTTTTGAGATGAGCTCTACAATAACTCACCTAGAGCCTATATGCTTTATTAAAAATAGCTATCTTACCTCTTTTATCCTAAATATAATGCAAACTTTACAGAGTATTCGACTACCTTAACATTTAATGCTGGCATTTTTACGGGCAATCTATATCCGAACAGTTTTTAATAATCGACTTTGACTTCTATTTATCGATATATCAAAATTAAACACAGATATCTTTATTACTTCTCAAGTTCTTGAATATAGTAGCCAATTTAGAAATAATGATAAATTGGGGTACCTCATGAGAATTAAAATCATTGAAAATTAAATGAATTAATAAAGAAGTTTGGGGGAGTGTAAGTAAATGAGAAATCAAACATTTAAAAATCTTAAAAATATATTGAGTTTTTTGATAGTGGTCTTTTTTATAACTTCATTGACAAACGCATCAGCAGGCGCATTGAAACCGACTTCATCAAGTCAAACATCAGAAATAAAATCTGTTGGTCAATATAAGTGTAGTGAACCAAATCAATTCGTTTTGAACGGAGTCGGACAAAGGCACGAGAATGTGCACATAATATATTCGACGACGAGTATCACAGGTAAACCGATCCTCAACTATGAAGACTCGAAAGGTACATACAGTTTCATAGGAGACGAAATAAGTACACAAAAAACAGTATTAGGCACGAAGGTCACAGTGACATTAGAGAGTGTACCTGACCTTCATGTTATAACGCTGACTTTGCTAGTACCTGAGATCAAACTTAATGGTTCAGAACGAGAATTTAATACTATTGCTATTAAAACAACTACAAAAACAACTATTGCTGGGGATCGCTTCGTTAAAGGAGCATCGCAATCCCATGAAGTGATAAAACTTAAAGGAACGGCTAGCTGCATAATGTCTTGAGTTAAATCCAAGGTATAAATGATTATAATTAATATCTTGTCACAAAAAACTGGCACTATTCAGCCTACCAAAAAAGCACCGAACAGATACTGATTTTGAGATAAGCGATGAATATGATTGCTATTAGGTGAAAAATCAAAGTTTCGCTGGGACATCCTGCTGCAAGCAGTAGGGTATCGCCAAATCCTTCTTGCTTTTTTCAACTCACCCAAAGCCTCTACATTAAATTAAAAACAGCCACCTTACTTTTCTATCCTGAAACAGTGCAAGGCTTCACGGGCTATTGACAGCTTCAGCCTCGAGGATACCTTTACAGGTAAACCCATATCCAAACATTGCCATATTTGCCCCGATAGCTTCCTCAACTTTCTTATTTCTAACTATATTTTCTAAACGTGGTTATAAAATCAGCTATTTTTTAAATTTATTAATGGAAATAATACGGAAAATTATATACATTATCGAATAGAAAATTAAATCATGAAACAATCAATCGGAGCAAAGACACTTGCGTTCCCGACTCCAACCTGGGTTGTCGGCACCTATGACATGAATGGAAAGCCGAACGCAATGACTGTAGCATGGGCAGGAATCTGCTGTTCGAACCCTCCGTGTGTGAGCGTATCCTTAAGAAAAGCAACATATAGTTATGCCGGCATTGTAGAAAACAAGGCATTTACTCTAAGCATTCCCTCAGAGAATTACGTGAAACAGGCTGATTACTTCGGCATCGCAAGCGGAAGGGATGAAAATAAGTTTGAAGCAGCCTGTCTTACTCCTGTAAGAAGTGAACGTGTCCCTGCTCCATATGTAGGGGAGTTTCCCATAATCCTCGAATGCAGGCTTCGACACAGCCTTGAAGTTGGTCTTCACACCATGTTTGTAGGAGAGATTATAGATATCATTGCAGAGGACTCAGTACTGGATGAAAATGGAAATCCTGATATTGAAAAGATCAAACCTATCATTTATAGTGCAGGGAACAGGAGCTACTACGGTGTCGGGTGTAGCCTTGGAAAAGCTTTCTCAATAGGGAAAGAATGCTGAGAAAATTTAAAAAAATCGCAAGATTCAAATCAGGGTTTAGAAAAATGAGGATGCAGGAGAGTACATTACCATTCACCCGGCCCTTTCAGGCTGTTTGTTAAGAGCAACAATACCCACAAAAAATCAGTAATTTTAAAATATCAATGCTTTGTCCGGGATCTTTACTCTTTCCTGAAAGCTTTTTTTGCCATTACCTTCCATCCCCTTAGATCTTTTCCTTCAAACTCTCCTGCAACGGCTTCAAGGAGAGAAGGTATATCCAGATGCTGTGGGCATTTTTCAATGCACTGCTCGCACTGCACACATTGTGAAGCATAGCCAGGGACATCTCCTCTTATTATTCCGCCGGGTTTTGCTGCATACATGAGTTTTGCTTCTTTTTCGTTTCCTGAGAGGTAATAGTTATCGTAGATTTCAAAACAGCTGGGAATGTCCACTCCTGAAGGGCACGGTGTACAGTACCGGCAGCCTGTGCAGCCTGTTTTCATGAGACCCCTGTATTTCTGCTCCGCTTTTTTTACCAGCAGAAGTTCATCGTCTGTAAGGGAATCAGGATAGGCTTCATCTGCTATTTTCAGGTTTTCTTCTATATGAGCTTCTTCGTTCATGCCCGAAAGCACCACAGTCACTTCAGAATGATTCCAGATCCACCTGAGAGCCCATTCTACTGGCGTGCGTTTTACCGCTGCTTCGTTCCAGATATCCTTTACTGCAGGGGGTATGGGATCAGTAAGCTTGCCTCCGCGCAGGGGTTCCATAACAATTACGCCCATCCCCTTTGAAGCAGCATATTTCAGTCCTTCTGTTCCGGCCTGATTTTTTTCGTCCAGGAAATTATACTGGATCTGGCAAAAAATCCAGGGGTAAGCATCCACAATTCGTTTAAAATCGTCAACTGATCCGTGGAAGGAGAAGCCTGCGTTTATAATTCTGCCGTCTTCTCTGGCTCTGTCAAGAAAATCCAGAACATCGAGTTTTTCCATTTTGTCCCACAAAGTCCCGACAAGCCCGTGAACCAGATAATAATCGATATGATCCGTTTTAAGTCTCTCAAGCTGAGCGTTTAAAATTCGGTCCATGTCTTCGCGGCTTTTTACAGTCCAGGAAGGAAGTTTTGTTGCAAGTTTTACCTTTTCCCGATAACCGCAAGTAAGGGCCCTGCCTACGAAAGGTTCACTTTCTCCCAGATGGTACGGCCAGGCTGTATCAACATAATTTACTCCGTTGTCGATTGCATAGCGTATTTGTTTTGTAGCTCTTTCCTCGTCTATTTTTCCATCTTTAAGAGGAAGGCGCATGCACCCAAACCCAAGTATAGAAAGCTGGTCCCCGTTCTCTGGCATTTGTCTGTAGAGCATTTCCATTACCCTTCCGTTTTAACTTTTATCTGCCTGCTTTCTTTTTAAGTAGTTTACTTTACTATTAAGGTTTTCTACATATGAAATACTTTTAAACTTTAAATCCTTCAGATTAACTAAAGACTTCAAATTAACCTTGAATCCTTCCGAATGTCTTTCTTGCAGAATCTTTCCATATTTCCAGATCAGGACCTTCGAATTTTTCTGAAACAGTTTTAAGTAACGAAGGTATATCCAGGTGCTGAGGACATTTTTCAAGGCATTGCCCGCACTGAATGCACTGCGAAGCATATCCGATGATGTCGCCCCTTATTATTCCTCCTGATTTTGCCGCGTACATGAGTTTTCCTTCGTCTTCGTTTCCTGAAAGGTAAAAATTGTCGTAGATTTCAAAACAGACAGGAATATCCACTCCTGAAGGGCAGGGCATGCAGTATCTGCACCCGGTGCATCCGGTGTTCATGAGTTTTCTGTATTGCTGTTCCACTCTATCCACAAGCTGGAGTTCTTTTTCGTCCAGAGAGTTTGAATAAGCTTCATCTGCTATTCTCAGGTTTTCCTGTATGTGGAATTCTTCGTTCATGCCTGAGAGCACAACTGTAACTTCGGGATGGTTCCAGACCCAGCGGAGAGCCCATTCGGCAGGCGTACGTTTTACAGGCGCTTCGTTCCATGTTTCTTGGATTTCAGGCGGGACCACCCGGGTCAGTTTGCCTCCCCTCATGGGCTCCATCACAATAACTCCCAGCCCCTTTGAAGCGGCGTATTTCAGCCCTTCTATCCCAGCCTGATTTTCCCTATCAAGGAAATTATACTGGACCTGGCAGAAAGTCCAGGGATACGAATCCACAATCCGTTTAAAGTCCTCAATTGACCCATGAAAAGAAAAACCGGCATTAATTATGCGACCATCGGTCTTAGCCGCATCAAGGAAATCCATAACTTCGAGTTTCTCCAGCTTGTCCCACAGGGCTCCGACAAGAGCATGCACAAGATAGTAATCTATATGGTCTGTCCTGAGCCTCTCAAGCTGGGAATTTAATATTCTGTCCATATCTTCCCTGCTTTCTATTGACCATGAGGGAAGTTTTGTTGCAAGTTTAACTTTTTCCCTGTACCCATCTTCAAGAACCTCCCCCAGAAAAGGCTCATTTTCTCCCAGATGGTATGTCCAGGCTGTATCGATATAATTCATTCCGTGATCAATTGAATATAGAATCTGGTTCTTCGCCTTCTCCCTATCAATTACCCCATCCCTGACAGGAAGCCTCATGCACCCAAAGCCTAATATGGAAAGATCGTCCCCACTACCCGGAATTTTTCTGTAAAGTATTCATTTTCCCCCATTTCCCTTTTCCATTTTTACATTTATATTTAAGAAGAGGTAATTAACGTTATTATAAGTTCCTATCTCCTATTTAAAGAAATAAAACCCCTTAATTTAGGAAAAAAAGAATATTGTTAACTTAAAAATTTTACCGAACTCTAGCGAAGAAATATCTGAGATCTTTGAGTAAAATTATCAACATAAGGAAATTAGTCGTCACTCCGAAGTATTTTGTGTACAAATTCGTTAAAAATAGTTCTGAATTGGAATAAGTCATACAAGAAGTCACTATTATGAAATATACATAGATTGGAATTATATTGCTCTTAACAAACGTTCAAATATAGTACAACAAACGCTAAAATTATGTCAAACGAAGAACTGCGATTAACTTAGCATTAACACATAACTTAACAATAACACTATAGCTGGTAATCTGATATTCGCTTAATAAATTGAATCTCCGCTTTTTTGTACATATCATTATCACTCCCCTGCTGTATAAAAGACAGCTTTTTGCTTGTTTGCGTATCTTCATAAATGATAAGGTGCAATTATAGATTGGGGTAAATAAGTATGCATAAACTTATGGAAATACTGGTTTATATCTTAGCCATAATAGGACTTGCTTGTATAGTAAAGCATATACGTGTTATGCCTTGTACTGAAGGATGTTATTTATGTGGGTGGCAAAAAATGAGAGCAGAAGAAAAAGAAGAACAGGGAGAAGGCGAAAAGAGAACTGGTTCAAGATATGGTTCTAATCCGATCCAATATTAAATCCAATATATCAAATTTACTTTTATCTTTTTTTAATTGAAGATATAGCTGGCATAAATAGCTAAAACATCATTTGTGAAGTAAAAAATGAGAGTAAAATTAATAATTTTGGCTTTTCTGTCTGCCTTGGTCTCCTGAATTCTCCATAAAGCCGATCTCTTTTGAATTGAGGATGAGAGACTGAATCGCGGCTACACCAATTAGTTTACTTATTTACATCCGCCACAAAAAAGAAAGAAAAAGAGGAGAAAAACAGGGCAGGGAAATAATGCTTCAGAAAATGACCTGCTCCTCTTTGCTACTTCTCACCACTTCTAATTGTGTTTCATCAGCGAATTTCTTAATTAGCGAATTTGTTCATTATCAAATTGGCATTTAACCTGATTTGTGGGTTTTTCCTCTGAGTTAGCCCTTCTTGAAAAGCTGTTTGGCCATGGCCATTCTTTGCTCCAGGTCAGGCCCTTCAAGCTCCTCTACTACGGCTTTGAGGAGATCAGGAATTTTCAGGCTCTGTGGGCATTTTTCCGTACATTGGCCACATTCAATGCACTGAGAAGCAAATCCCCCAGGCTCGGTATTTGTAAAAACTCCACTCATCCTGATTGCGTAAGTGAATTTGGCTCCGTTCACGTTGCCGAACATGTGCAGGTTATTGAAAATCTCAAAGCATTCGGGGATGTTAACGCCTGAAGGACAGGGCATACAATATTCGCATCCTGTACAGCCGATCTTCATGAGCTGCCGGTATTTTTCTTCAACCCGGCTTACAAGCTGGAGTTCGGCTTCTGTAAGATGATTCGGGTATGCTTCATCGGCTATTTTCAGGTTTTCTTCAACCTGGGACTCTTCGTTCATGCCTGAAAGCACAACCGTGACTTCTGGATGGTTCCAGATCCAGCGGAGAGCCCATTCGGCAGGAGTCCTTTTCACCGCTGCTTCGTTCCAGATTTCTTTTACTTCATCAGGTACTGGACTTGCCAGATTGCCTCCTAGAAGGGGTTCCATAATAATAACTCCAAGCCCTTTCGAAGCTGCATATTCAAGGCCTTCGGTTCCTGCCTGATGCTTTTCGTCCATGAAATTATACTGGATCTGGCAGAAAATCCAGGGGTATGCATCCACAATCCGCTTAAAATCCTCAATTGACCCGTGGAAAGAGAAACCTGCATTTATAATCCTGCCATCGGCTTTTGCCTTCTCAAGAAAATCGGTTACACCTAGAGCTTCCATTTTGTCCCAAACTTCTCCTGCGAGCCCGTGGACCAGATAATAATCTATGTGGTCCGTTTTAAGTTTCTCAAGCTGGGCATTCAGGAATTTATCCATATCTTCGCGGCTTTCCACAAGCCAGGAAGGGAGTTTTGTTGCAAGTTTAACCTTTTCCCGGTATCCGTCAGCAAGAGTGCGTCCTAAAAAAGGCTCACTCTCTCCCATGTGATAGGGCCAGGCTGTATCGACATAGTTAACGCCGTGGTCGATTGCATATCTTACCAGGCCCATGGCTCTCTTCTCATCTATTGTGCCATCCTCTTTAACGGGAAGACGCATGCAACCGAACCCCAGTATTGAGAGTTCGTCCCCGTTCTTTGGCATTTTTCTGTACAGCATCTTTCTTCCTCCTGAAATATTTAAAATGTTTAATTTGTTCCTGATTGGTTTTTTGATCGAGTCCTTATTTTTAGAGAAATAATTCCTTTAATCAGTAAATTCCTTTAATCATTAAATTCCTTTAAGCATCAGATTTTATTGACTGATCACTATACCCAAGTGAAAAAATTTATGGCTGTCGACCCTTTTAGATAATCTAGAATCCGTCTTCGATCAACTTATTTTTGTCCTGTGATTGATTTGAATCAAGGATCAGGGTCACCACTGCTCTGCTGTCCTGATAAAACATTGCGATGGTCAGTCCGGGGGAAAAGTCCTTTAGATCTCCGATTTTTGTTCCTTCATTTACAAGCTTATGGA
>CAZLNG010000132.1:0-9210 GCA_964560735.1 uncultured Methanosarcinales archaeon
CTGTTTCTCTGAGATTAGTCCAATATTATGGAAAGCCTGGAGTTTTATCCTCCTGGCCTGTATTAAGGCAACTGCTGGTTCTTCTTTTCTTCTTTTTGCCAGTGACCGCCCTATATCTGCTCACTTCGTGAGCATTCTGGAGTGGAGGGAAGTTTTCAGATGAGAACTTGTTCGTGATGGAGTAATTGGAATAACTATAAAAACAGATAGCTTCGCTGCAGCGAGATATGAGCGACTTCTATTCTTTCGTCAAGGCTGGAGGTATTATGTTCAAAATCTGTGGGAAATGAACCTGTAATTATAAATATCATTTTCTAATTATAATAATCACATAATAACACAAATGCACTACCAGATAGGAGATGGAAATGGGGGATAGAAAGAGATGAAAAATAAGGGTAGTTTATACTTAACATCTGTAATTTCAGTAGCCCTGATTTGCTTTTTTATCGGCTCATCGGCTGCACTGGCATCTAACGGACAGAATTCTTCAGATAACGACTCATCGGTCAGTAATGAATTTCCGTATCCGCGTGGCACAGCCCCTGCGTATGGGATGATGGGGTGGGAGACCGGGACTCAATTTTTAAAAGATAACGCTACGCTTGTTCACCTTGGATGGAGCACTTCTATAACTCCAGAGCAATTTGTTGATAACGTTAATAGAGGCAAAGATCTGGGAATTTCGAAATATTTAGTAGCAACTGGCGGCCCACAAATGGAATCCGAAAGCTTCTGGAAAGAAGTCCGGAATATGGGGGTTACTGAGGATGATTTCTATGGGGTGTATTTCCCTGATGAGGAAAGCAGTCCTTCAACGCTTATCAGTATGTACACAGGTATGAAGAAATACTTCCCCAATGCTGTTGCTGGCGATTATTTAGGGGATATGCAGACCGGACCTGAGGATGAGGACTTTATTCCTGGGCTGGACGTCTCTTACTTCACTACCTATACGAAATTTCATCCTGAACGCCCACATGCCTGGGTATATGGGAACCTTATTGCCAACGCTCCTGATTGGAAAAATGCAGGAAAAACGATATACTTAACAACGGAAGCATTTGGGCAGGCTATTGAGGTCAATGATCTGGATCCCGATCTGGATACTGCCCAAAAAGTGGCTGAACGTCACGAAAGTCAGATAGTTATGGGAATCCTGGGTGGAGCACAGGGTGTTTTCTCATATGCTTACAAATATTCAGAAGGCACTCCCAGCTATACAGGATGGGCCAGCTTTAAGCCGAAATATGAGCAGGTCTGGCCCTGGATCATAAATGATAACCGGACACTTCTGACAACAAAGGTGACCAGAGGCAGGACAAGTATAACCTCAGATCCGGGAGGCACAATCGATGCGGTTACAGCCTACATATTTACTGACGCAGATGATAGAAAATTAGTTGCGTCATCAAGTATGCTCGATTTTACTGAAGCAAATGGCACGGCAAATAATGCAACAATTACCGGCGTGCCAGACGGAACGTATGATGTCTTATGGGAGAACAGAACATTGACTGTTACTAATGGAACTATCAAAGATACCTGGAAACCGTACGAGTATCATTTTTACCAGTTAAAAACGAATGAAACTGGTTAAAAACTAATAAAACTGATTAAATACAATGAAACTGGTGTCCGATAAGCTCTAACTGTTACCAGCATTTTCGGTTCGGGTCTTTTATCGAAAGTTAGCAGGTTACTGAGGGCTAGAAGGTTACTGAGGGCTAGAAGGTTATTTTCTCTGCTAACTTTCTGCTTCCTTCAAATTAAAATTTTGATCCTCTTATAATATTTTTTCCTGAAAAATGGTTTTTTGTAAATAATATTAACCGAATATTAGTGGACGAGCTGGATGTCTGGCTTTTAATAGATCAACTACTATCGCACTTTTTTTGAAGTATTATTTGAAATATTTAATTATGGGATTAGGAAATCGAATGCTATCGTTTTTTGGGCTATAAATCCACCATCTGGCTATTTTGCCTCTCTCATAGAAGCCCAATAAATTCACTTTAAGTTGAAAACCGATAGCATGAACTATTATGAATATCAAAAATTTACAGCGGAAGGGAGTTCTTACAAGGAAAATTAATACGTAACATAGATTAGAAATTAGCCTACTTCTATAATTATATATTTGAAATATATTCTTATTAATCCAATATTAGTTTAATTATTTTAAATTAAGTTTAAATTAAATTAAATAATATAACCTAAATTCAATATCTGTGTATCAATAGGAAACTCAAGGGATATTTGGAGATCCCAATGGTACACGGCATAGAAGATAAATAACAAGTGGGGAAGAAAAATGAGAAGCAAAATTGGTTCTATACTGCCAGCTCTTGTAGTTTTTGTTTTGCTGTCGACAGCCGCATCTGCAGCAGTTGAGTGGAAAATCACACCATCCAACCCGACTGTTGGAGATACATTCAAAATAGAAGGCAAGGCCTTGCAGGGGGAGAGCATCAATGCCGATGTCTCCTTTGAAAAGAATATTGCAGTTTCGGGAGGACAATACCGATATCTGCTTGAAAAAATTAAAATTCCGGAAGGCAACAACAATCGCTTTACTGTCAGAGCTTCTGGAGTACAGAACATGAACATGGGAGTAAAAGAGACTATATGGATTACCAAGAGTGCTAAAGCAGGTGGAGGAGTCGTAACAATATCACAGGCCAATATTGTTCCCTCTACTTACAGCTTACTGATTTCCGGTGATGCCCTGAAAGAAAAGTCTTCTGTAAATGTCAGAATTACAGCTTCTCAGACCCTAAAAACTGACACCCAGGGGAATTTCAAATATAATTATGACACATCCACAATGCCAGCAGGCAAATACACCATAAAAATAGGAAACTCAGAAAAAACAATCGAACTTAAAGCTAAAAAATAAAAGCTTGTTGCTTAATTTTTTGCAAATTCAATACAGAAATCAAATACAGAAATTACAACCAGAAATCAAAACCAGAAATTACAACCAGAAATCAAAACCAGAAATCAAACTAGAAATTTTACCTCTTCAATCCAGAGCATGAGGTTTTTATAATTCTTCCCTCATGCACCAAACTATTTTTTTACCGCTTTTTTTAGATCCTGTAATAGCCATCTCTTTTTTTAGAGAACAGAGCTTATATATAATCAAGCCTTCAAAGTTTTTAAAATCCCGATTATGACTTCAAACATCAAGAGCATTTCTCTGCCTAAAAGATGGCTTTTTTACCATGTATTTCTCACAAGGCTAACCTTTCTCATAAGTTTAAGTAGCCGAAAAAATGATTCTGGATTGATTCGGCTAAAAAACAGTCTCAATACTTCTTTTAGTGGCAAACCTTTTCCGGAGGTCTGAAGTTTGACAGCAGTCAACTATATTCGAATCAGAAAAAGTATATCTCATTGAAAACTAAAGTGCTGGGTAAGTTTTAATTCTGATCTCAGTTTTAACTCTGATTCAATTACAGATGAGAAAAGGTCAGTATGGCAAAAGATAGAAGGGGATCCGGAATGAGTTCTTACCGGAAAAGCGAGGATTCCGAAATGACAGAGGAAAATAAAACTGCGGAAATAAATGAGGTAAAGCAAAAAGAGCTGGAAGTGCCAGAAAAACCCGAAGAGCCGGGAGATCCTGAACAGCTCCTTATAAAGGCCTCCGAGACCGACAATTATGAAGAAAAGCTCAGGCTGTATGACGAGGTCTTAACTCTGGACCCCATATATCTTGATGCATGGATCCAGAAAGGTTTTGCCCTGGACAGAATAGGAAAGTCAGTGGAAGCGATTGAATGTTACAATAGGGCTCTTGAAATTGATCCTGTAAACCTAGGGGTAAAGTGCCTCAAAGGTTTTGCCTTTAATAACCTGAAGGAGTTTGATAAGTCAATAGAATGTTATAACGAAGTGCTGAAAGAAAATCCGGAAGATGTGTTCTCTTGGTATCAGAAAGGTTCGGCCCTGGAAAGCCTTGGAAAATATAGTGAAGCAATGGAGTCCTATGATAAAGCTCTTGAAATCGATCCTGCCGACTTTCTAATTAGAGAGAAAAAAATGAAGCTTCTGGAACTTATATACAAGAAAGGGACTTTAACGGACTCCCCGGATAGTAAATTTAATTGAGCTTAAATTGCCGGGAAGTATAAATCAGGCCGGATTTCGGCCTTTAATTTTTATTTTCTCACTTTTAATCTTCGTTTTTCACTTTACTTTTGCTTTATTTCCACTTTGCATTTACTTTGTTTTCAATGCTTCACTCTAGCTTAATTTACTTGCTTCAATTTGTCTTACTTACTCTCTACTTTACTTTTTGCTTCTTCCTGCTCTTTTCTGATAGCTTCAACGGTTTCCATAAGTTTTTCCTTGATTTTTACTATAGCTTCCACAGCTGCTCCGCCAACTTCAATAGGAGCTCTTTTTTCAAGATCTGCCTGCATCAGCTGAAGGTCAAAGGGAATTTCTCCGAGGACAGGGATGCCTAACTCTTCAAGCCTGTCGTTAACTTTTCCGGAACCACCTTTGTTAATTACAGCTGCAAGGTGCTTTATTCCGATTTCAGAAGAGAGCTTCTTGATCCTTTCCGCGGTTTCCAGCGATCTGGCTCCAGGTTCTACAACCACGATCATCAGATCCATCCCCCGGGTTGTACCTCTCCCAAGGTGTTCTATCCCTGCTTCCATATCAAGAATCACTGCACTTTTTTCCTTAAGCATGAGGTGGCGGAGGAGCGCTCTCAGGAAAGCCGAAGCAGGGCACATGCATCCACTGCCTCCTTTATCCACCGTGCCCATAACAAGCATCCTTACTCCATCAGGCCCTATAACTCCGTATGTACCTGCAATATCGTCTACTTTCGGGTTGTAGATAAAAGCTCCACCTTCAGTACCTGCTCTTTCCTGAATCAGGTCTTTAAAATCTGCCAGGGGCTTTGGGGGGTTTTCTACCCCGAGAGAAGATGCCAGATTCATGTCCGGGTCTGCATCTATTGCAAGGACTTCGTATCCATCCCTTGCAAGAAGTCTGGCAAGAGTGCCCGAGAGAGTTGTCTTTCCAACGCCGCCTTTTCCGGTAATTGCTATTTTTATGAGAATTTCCCCCTGAATATTGATTCAGATTAACTGAAACGTTCTTTAAACGGTTCTTTAAGATGACTTTCTTAAAGGGATAAGCAATCAAACTGTTTTATACTTATTCATTTGTATCAGACTTTAATTTGAATCGGATTTTAACCTGACAAAATTTTAATCTGAACGGGATTTTGACCTGAATTATATTTCAATCCGAATCAAATTTTAATCTGAAAGAACTCAAGCTCCTGAAAGAGATGCATGGATTGTGTTTCCGTACCTTCCTATATCAATCCGGTTTCCATTATCCTCCGGTTCATTTGAGTAATCAGAAGCTGGATATCCTGCGTCAATGCATGGAGAGCTCACTTTGTCCTTTACCCATGTTTTTCCATTCCAGTGACCTGAAACTGACTGCAGGCGATAATCATGGTTTTTCTGGTCTACAAAGAGAGGGTCTACATAAATATCAGTTGTCGAGCTGGCGTTTATATAATTACCTGCTGCATTATTGTAAAGGCAATTGTTTTCCAGCACGAATTCATGGGTTCCTGAAAGATAATTAATCACACCGTATCCTGTACCGGCAGGGTTTTTGGTACGCTTCAGGGTATTAATAATAATGTTATTGCGGACAATAGTTTTGTGTATATCGCCTTTCGGTCCAGGGTCTGACGAACCTCTTGTGGAAGACATGTGGACAACCGCAGCGTGGTAAACGCCATCAAACACATTATTCTCTATAAGAGTATCATGGAATCCATTTGTTACAATGCCCCCGACCCAATCGATACTGGGGTTCGTGCCTGTGTTGTAGAACGTGTTATGGTGAATATGCACGTTTCTTGCATCCTCCCCGGTTGAGGATGAGTCTAAATTAAAAAGCCATATTCCCGGTCCATATGTGTTATTGATAGTATTATCATGGATCTCGATGTCATCCATCACATCTGCCGTCTTCTGTATCTGAATTCCCGGCCCACCCGCACTCCAGTGATAGAAAGAATCAATGGTGTTACCGTGCAGGTTTACGTGATTCGAATTCCAGATTCTTATCCCGCTGTCCGTCCTGCAGGTTATATTATTATTCCAGGCTTCGACTTTCTTGGACTCACTTGCAAAAAAGCCTTCATGCCCTAATTTATAGATTTTATTGTTGTAAAATTCAACATTTTCACCGTACTTTACTCTCAGCCCATCTCCATGTCCATCATGCATAAACATATTGTATACTTTTATGTTATTGTCGTGAACGAAATACATCATATTATAAAAGCCGTCGCCTTTCTCAACTTCAGTATTCCCGTCATGGTTCCCATCAATTTCGAAATCTCTGATGACAATATTATCATTTCCTGAATCATTCATGTGCTGGATCATGGGCTTCATTGTAACCCAGCCTGCATGATCGATGAGTTTAATTTTAGCACCCGATTCTCCTTCTAAAATCGTGTTGCTGCCTATCAGGAGAGTATCATCGATAACATACGTAAATGGCCCTTTGAGGTGCACAGTTGTGTATTCGTGGTTTTCTGCCACAAAGTTAAGGGCTTCATTTATCTGCACATGGTCATCTTTTCCGTCACAATTGAAGTCGCCACTGCCATCTCCGGCAACATAAACCGTTGGTGCCGGAGACCTGCATGAACCAGTAGGAACATTTGCAAGGATTAGAAAGCCTACTAAAAAAATAATTCCTAACTTCTTTTTCGACATTTGGATCACCTGTAATTTAGTTTTTAATAATGTTCCTTGCGCAAAAATTGATTTTGTTATAAGTAAAATCCTTAAAGAAACTTTTAACTCTAAAAAACAGATTTCATTCAAATTTTTAGTATAGACCTTGCATAAACAGCAATATTTTGCATATGGTATCCACTTTTTTATCGCTTATGGCCAAGATAATCTCGGAGGGAAATTTTCATTTCAGGGCCTAATGAATCCTATTTTAAAAAGGAAAGGACTCAAACACGACATTTTATTTAGATAACTAAAACCGCTATTTGCCTGTATTCTCCAGTATTACAATATAAAATATCTTCTTATCCAGATATTAATTATGTTTCTATAGTTAACACTGTAGATTAAGAAATCATGATATAAAAAAGGTTACAGATTAACTTTTAAAATAGATGATTAAATTTCAAAACATGCTCACGTTATTTTAAAAAATTATTCTTTAATGGAGACGTTATCTGTCAATTTGCTTGTTTGTCTGGTTTTAACTTTTCTGGTTTCAGTTTCTCTTGTTTTAACTTTTCTGGTTTCAGTTTCACTGGTTATAGCTTTTCTGTTTTTATTTCTTCTGGTTTTAACTTTTCTGATTTCAGCTTCTCTGGTTTTAACTTTTCTGGCTTTATTTCTCCTGATTTTAGCTTTTCTGATATTAGCTGTTCCGTTTTATAAGCTTTCATGAGCTGTACAATCCTCAACTGTCTGCTCTCATGGATTTATATATTCAAACCCTTTTTCTGAAGCAACCAGTTTAAGGTATTTTTCAAGATAGTTTCCTTCTTTTTTTGAAAAACCTGCGTCTTTTGCCAGTTTTTCGAGTACTTTCTGAACACCTGTTCCATACTGCATAGCTTTCTTCTCTTTCCATAGGAGGTCCGGGGGAAGGAGCCCTTCTGCTGTTTTTCTCAGAATATATTTCCTTGTGTAGAATCCGTCTTTTTTTAAGACTTTGAGTTCAGGAGTTATTGCAAGTCCTGTTTCTATTACTTCCTTATCCAGAAAAGGCACCCTCAATTCCACCGAGTTAGCCATAGTAACCATATCGTCTCTTTCAAGGTTAATCAGAGAAATTTTTTCAAGGTCTGAGTAAACCGCTCTGTCAAGCACTTCAGGCCCCTGTTCGAAAAAAGTTTCGTGCCTTCTGTATCCGCCAAAGAGTTCATCTGCCCCCTGTCCGGTAAGAAGGACACGCTTTCCATCCTCTCTCACAGTTTTCGCAACGATATACAGAGGAAGCCCGATTGCAATTTTCAGAGGGTCAACGGATTCGGTCGCACAAATCACGTTGGGAACTGCATCTTCAATTTCTTCGAGCGAAAGGAAGTGTATTTTCAAAGAATCCTGCATTCCAATAGCTTCAGCCGCATACTTAGCCTGAGCCAGATCGTGAGAATCCGGGAGCCCGACTGCGTAAAGGGAGACAGCAGGATCGATCTTTCTGGCAAGGGCTGCTATAAAAGTACTGTCAATACCTCCCGAAAATGCGATACCTGATGCTGGTGCAAGCCTGAGTTCCACAGCCTTTTCGAGAGCCACCTTCAGGCGAAAAACGGCTTCATTCTCTACTGAAATTCTTTTTTGAGGCTGTTTTATTTTAAGAGATATTTTTTCAACCTTTCCGTTCTGGAAATTAAAACTCATTATACTGCCTGGAAGAAAAGGTTTAATTTTTATCTCATTATCTCTTCTGGTTTTCGTTTCGTTCTCTCTTCCGGTCTTTATTTCATGATTTCCTGAACTGACTATTCCAGAAGCAAAAAGGGCTTTTTTTTCGGAGGCAAAAAAGATTTCCTGATTTCTTTCCTGATTTTCAGGCTCTTCTGAGGAGTAATTCTCTGAATAAAAAAGAGGCTTGACTCCTGCAGGGTCTCTGGCCAGCACGAGCTCGGTACCGCAGGCGTATGCAAGAGCATAGTCTCCATTTACTGCAGAAAGCGCGAAAAAAACGGCATTTAAAGGGGAGTCTCCTTCTTTAATTCGATTTTCGATAAGGGAAAAAAGCACTTCGGTATCGGAATCTGATTTTATCCCCGCTTCAGCTGCAAGTTTCCCGAAATTGAAGATTTCCCCGTTGAGTACCAGAGCTCCTTTTCCTATCAGGGGCTGGGTCATATCTCCTGTAATCTTAAGCAAGGTGTTCCCTATGCTCAGGTTTCCTGCCTGATAGGTTCCGCAGGCATCAGGTCCCCTGTGCCCGAGGGCTGCAAGCATTTTTTTCACTTCTTTATTAACTTCAGTTATCTTATCAGGAGTTCCGACTGCTCCTGCTATTCCGCACATGATTACTCCTTTTTTCTATAGGTTTGCTGTATACACGCACTCTATCTCTATTTATTATTTTGCCATTTGAGAAAAAGGAGCCAGTAGTAGGACTCTTTATGTTAGAAACATGCTTTCGGCAGGTCGACATGAACTT
>CAZLNG010000133.1:0-9210 GCA_964560735.1 uncultured Methanosarcinales archaeon
CATAGGCCATGCCTCCGATCGGCTCTCCGATCTTTTCCTTGATCAGTTTTGTGGGCACTTCATGGGTAACCTTGTAGTAGTCGGCAACCTCTTCCCAGTACTCTGGATCTCTTGTCTGCGGAGGGCATACATAATATATCTCAGGATATACGCCCTTGGCATGCCCGGACTTCATCCAGACCTCCCAGGTGACGAGCTTCGGGAAAATCATTTCCCTGTACCCGAGAGGCTCCAGAAGCTCTTCAAAGACAATCTTTTCGAAAGTCTTGAAAATCCTTGTTGACTGCGGCCCGTGAATCCACTGCCCGCGGCTTGCCCCTCGCTTGAGCCAGCCTTCTTTCATCATGGCCTGGGTCGGGTCTTCCTTGAAGGGATGCTCCATCGGCTCTCTCTGCCAGAGCAGATTCCAGTGCTCAGCCTTTGCCCCATACTGCGAAGCCTCGATCTTCTCTTCAAGCAGCGTGAGAATCCTGTCCGGCACCCGGTTCTTCATCTCAGCTTCCCCAACCTCAAGTTCGAGCACGATTCCGCCTTCGATGTTTTCCATGCTCTTGATATAAGGCACTTTGAGCGGCTTTAACTCGTGCTCAGCCGGCATCCGAATGGTAAAGGACTCAACCTCAATCCCGCGAATCCCGATTTTGTATTTCTTTCCCAGAGCCTCAGCTAGCTGTTTCCTCAGCCTGAGGATCGCATCGTGCACCCTGACATACTTGCCGGACTGAAGCGCAAGCTCGATCCTGTCCTCCCCGAGCTTCCAATCCGTAACCTTCGCTCCCTGCCCTTCAGGCGCCCCTTTGGTGAGAAGGGTTTTATTTGCCTCTTCGAAAAGCGCAGCTATAACATCCTTTGCAGGAGTGGGGTCTGCACTTGTTTTAAAATAAGCCTTGAGATTGAACTGTAATTCCAAAGTTTTTACCTCGCTTGGTGTGGAAATAATGTAATTTAAATAACGTGATTTGAATAATATAACTTAAATAATATAATTTGAATAGTGCGAATTAAATAACAGATTTGAATAATAGTATTTAAATAATATTATTCAAGTAATGTGATATAAGTAATGTAATTTAAATATTACAATTTGAATAATATAATTGTGAATTAAAAACCTTATCCAAAAAGTGTGTGATCTATTGTAACTTTACAATGTGCCACTATTGACTTTTAGAAGAGGCTCTTATTAACGACCTTAACAGTCTGTCTTAAGTTTGATTTTTTACACCCTTTTCAATTTAAGATATTCATTTATTCAGTGGTATATTCACATTCATTTTAATGGGCTCATACTCAAGTTTCAGCTTTCATCTTTCTTAATAAAATCTTCTAGCTCAAGTTTCTTCACATTTTCTGGTTTCTCAACAGTTAGTGACTCAGATAGCCCAAGCGTGCTGAAGTCTAATGTCCCTATTTTTTCTTTTCTGTTTATTTCACGAATACCCCATTCTGCATGACTGATTAATTTTTTTAAACGTTCCTCGGGACTCATATCTGGGTATAATCCTAACATTATAGCAGCAAATACTTGATCTGTATCTAAAGTATTTATATTCTGAAAAGTACCCTTTTTTTCGTTTTCAGTCTCCTTTTTTTCGTTTTCGTAGACTTCATTTTGAGCAATACCAATAGCAGCACCTAATCGCCAAACATCACGCTGTTCATCAAATAACTTTTTGTTCTCAAGCTGCTTCATTATTGTCTTTGCGGTTTGACTAGCTGGGACAGTTCTTATATCACCAAATGCAATGCTCGTAATTATACCTCCGTGGTTGTTGGAAATATAAATGAACCTTCATCCTCACCTTTATGTACTACTGTGAAATCGCTTTTAATATTGCCAGATAGGTATTTTTCATCTCCTTCTCGGAATTCCCTATCAGTTACAAGCAAAATCACTTGCTCCGAAAGACTTGGTATAAAGCTTAAAACTCTCTCTCCATGTCTTACATCTAACCTTCCAAAAGGTGTATCCATTGTAACAGTTGCCTTAATTTGAGCACATTTATTAAGTGCACCTATTAAAGAAAGAGCAACTAGTTGTTCTTCACCTGCTGAACGCCACTCACTCTTATCAAGAACTTTATTATTACTAGTTATGATACTTAAGCCAAATTGGTCATTTATTCTTAACTTATCGTAATATTCTTTTGAACGTAGTTTTCTAAATATTTCTGTGGCATTAGCTTCGACTTCTTGACGCTTTTCCGAGCGGTATACATTAATAGTCTCATCGAAAATATTAGCAATCGTACTCAGAGTGTCAATTCTTTCTTTTAATTCATTAATCTCTTCTTTAGGTATACTACTTATTACTCTATCAAGATCTGCCTTCAAGCTCAAAAATTCCAGTAGATTATTTTCACTAGTTTTAATTCTCTGTTCTATTCTTCCTTGTTCTCTCATCATCTCCTGAATTTCTTTCTCCAGCATTCTGACTAACTCATCCTGTGGATTTTCTCCTAATTTTTCATTTATCTCTGCAATCTCTGCTTCAATTATGGCATACTTATGATCTACTACTGATATTTCATCTTGTATTTGTTTAAACTTAGCTCGATCAACGCTTTCATTAAGCATCTTCTCGAGAATAGTTTTTGAATCCTCATACTCATGATTTGGTTCAGGGATCTGGGTTAGTTCTTTAATTTTTTCTTCTACCTCATTAAGATCTCTTTTTGACTTTTCAAGCATAGCCGCGTTAAGAACTGTTTTGCAACAGCTACATATGCTAGACTCTATTCCAGCTTTTAAGCTTTTAGACTTGCCTATATATTCTAACTTTTCTGCATATCTCGCCGAAGCAGCGTTTTGCTTTATTTCTAATATCTTGACTAAATTTGTAGCAGTGTCAGCTAGGACGACTTTATATAAATTTTTCACTAGCGAATGTGTTTCTGTTAATTTTTTTTCTTTTTCGTTTTCAAGTTTGGTTAATTCAGCCCTTAACTCTATACGCCTATTTCCTAACTCTTTTACTTCCGCTAAATCAGCTTGTTCTCTCATCTTACGTGCTATTTCAAGTTTGAGATCTTCCAAATCATTCTCTTGATTTTTCTTACTTATTTCTAAGTCACTAATATCTTCATTAACTTCTTGGAGTTGTTCTCCAATTTCTTCATACTCCTTTTCACCCATTTTTCTAACAAGCTTTGTTCTTTCGGACTCAACCTTCCTTTTAATTGATAAGATGTCGTCTCTAGCGGTTACAAAATTATGAACTCCAAGAATACGCTCAATTGCTTCTTTTAATATACTCATTACCGGGTTTGATTCATCTAATAATGCCTCATAATCACGTAACATTTCACCATCAAAAAAGAAGTATCGACTAACACCCGAGGGTAAAATTCGCTCAATTACCTGTTGTGGATTTGGGACATCGGCCCCATTTTTATAAACAAAAAGGGCCATGCCTTCTTTGTATTTATTATCGGAATGTTTAGATGCCTTCATTCTTCTAAAAACCGACCATTCTGCACCTTCATGAAAAAAAACTACTCTGACAGAAAATTCATATCGACCATCTTTCAGTGAAGAATGGTTTAATAACAATGTAGGTTGTATTTCTTTCCCATTTTTGTCATAAACATGGCCATATAAACACCACGTTATTGCCCTAACAATAGAAGTTTTCCCCTGTCCATTGTTTCCTCTTATTAGATGAACACCAGCACCAGGAAAATGAATCTCATGATCTTTATAGTAAGCTTTGAAGTTAGTTATGTTTACTTTTTCTATAATCATTTTTTATTCCTTCCAAGGGACTGTTTAACAATCATGTGAATTTGTTCTTGACACCTTGCTCTATCTTCAATTAACGGATTTTTAATTACTATAGCTATTATCTGTTTCAATAATTCATTATCAACAGGCTCTTCTCTTTTTGAATTCATTTTCTCCAAAACAGCGTAAAGATCTTCATTCATTTTTAAAATCCCTCATTTAATCTTCTTCCAATCCTAATGTATAGTCCACTGGGATATCAACATTGAACTCCATACAAAGTTTCCACAGATGATGAATCACTTCACGATTTTCAGCAAGTTTAGCAAACTCATAAGCTCGTGCAAGTTCTCCCCTGATAATTGAAACAGGAACTTCTATATCTTGCTCGGGTTTATCAGGCAGTACTAATACATCAATAATTTTGGCTATTCTCTTACCCTCCGATTTCCTTAATACCCTTCCACGTCTTTGTATATACTCACGAGGATTCGTTGAGGAGGCAAGAATTAACGCACCATCCGCCGCGGGAACGTCTACACCCTCATCTAAACATTTAATACTGACAATGATTCCCGGAGTCATTTCAAAATATCTAAGGGTCCTCTCTCGTTCAGATGAACTCATTCCTGAATAATATTTAAGAACATTATAGTACGGGTTTGCGATTTTAATTTCTTCATAAACTAAGGAGAGCTGATGTTCATCTTGACAATAAACTATCCACCTTTGGTTATCTGAATACTCGTTTGATACCACTTCTTTTGCTATTTTAATTTTTTCAACTGCGTTTTTTACTATATTCGCTCTTCTTATAAGTAAAAACATTAAACGAGTTAATTTATTTTTATTTTCATTTAATATATCAGGATTTCTTGCTACAAGCCTTCTTATTTCCAAAGTTATTGTATCCCATTCTTCCTGCTCTCTGATATTCAGGTGAGCTATTTTAAAATCATATGTATATCGACTTAGAAATTTTCCTAATATCGGAACTTCTTTACTATCGTTTTCGGATAATCTCACTTTACTACTCATTGGTAGATCATATATTGGTTCTTCACCGAAAAATCGCTTCAAAGAAGCTGTTCCGTCATCGTCATAAAGACGTTCAGGTGTAGCTGAAAGTCCTAACCTCGTAGTAAAATTTAGACCTAGAATTTTTCTATGGTTCTCACTGCCAAGTCTATGAGCCTCATCTGCTACAAGAACAGGATCTTTTGCCTGACTAAAAAACTCGATAAAATCATCAGTAGCTGCTGTATCCATTGTAGCTAAAATAATACGGGGGAGTTTTAAGTCATCTACATACATTCGTTTACCAGCTACGGATCTCCAATTATATCCTCCACCCGCACAAAGTATAGGTGTTTTAGGGAAAAATATTCTTAGTGTTTTTAGCCATTGATTCATTAAAACGGCACTTGGCACCAATATTAAGGTAGGTCTACCTTTTTCAACTAACTCTTTTATAGCAAACAGAGATGTTAATGTTTTTCCCGTCCCTGTAGCCATAGATAGCAGACCAATTCTACCTGCTTGTTCCCATTTTTTTATTGCTTGCTCTTGATAAAAGTAAGGATTAAACACTGTTGTTTCAGATTCTTCTATAGAACTCTTTTTCTTTAACGAGGAACGAGATCTTGCCCCTTGTCTACAAGACTCAAAATCCGAGTACATTCGAAATCTTGACAAAACCTCCCTTTCAACTTGATTTATTAATCGTACTTTCGTTTTTCTTGTACCGCCTAAAAAAAGTTTATTCAAATATGCAACTTTATTATCTACTTTTCGTGACTCGAAGTTATCGCCCCAGTTACGGTAAACATCAAATGATTCATCGTTTGACCAATCTTCAATAGCTGTTACCGCATTTCTGGTTTCATTACCAGATCCTGAAAAAACAACAGCATTTCCATAATTGTCCTTGAAAACGCCAACTTTGCGGTGATATATTCCCCCATGCCTTAATGCAATAAAAAGCTCCAAAGCTCCTTTTTCTATAAGAAGACTAAGCATATTCAAGCAATCACTTTCGTCCGGATTAGTAGACATAATTTCAAGAGTCTTAACAAGGTCAGCTTCAACATATTCTGTTTCCCGTGTCCCCCTATTTTTATAACCTTCACGTGCTGCTTGCTCATCTGACTCGGGAATGTCTGGCGAACAGACTAAACGAACTTTACCTCCTCTAATAACAAAATCAAGAAGTTCTTCGCCAAGCTCTTTATAAATGTTAGCTCTGAAATAACCTACCGCTCGATCATATTGTCTTGAGAGTTTTAAGCAAGGTCCGTATAGGTCATTTACAATGTCATCATCATCTGTGTTATACTCATCTTTAAGATAGAGTGATCTTAAACCCACTTTTTCTTTAGATTCACTTACGTTCTCATAGGGAATGTCAGACATTTCACTCACTATTCTCAAATTTACTTATTGATTGTATATATGAGCATTAGGAAATCTTGACATTGATGATTCAGCGTATATTTTTTGTTTTTCAATAGCTCTCCATTTTCTACCTGTCTCTTCGGCCGCGCTTCCAGTAATGTTGCTTCCAGCAAACGGGTCTAAAACAATATCATCAACATCTGTTAGAAAACGAATAAAAAATTTAGCTAGGTCAGGAGGCATCCTTGCTGGGTGATGCTTAACATTATTCGCTTTACAATACTCTAGATAAGGATCTCTTGATATTGTATTAGCGAGAGAGAGCACATTAGAAGGTATAGCTCCGTCATTATGTTTTAAGAAGCTCGTTTCTCCAATTTTATGTTCCGAAGGTCTTTTACCTGCATTATAATTATTCTTCTTTAGTAGTTTATTCATTGACTTGCTATATTGAGTTAGAACATTCCGATTATTCGCTTTTGGCTTAGGAGTGTTTGATAACCACCATAAGCGAGTAAATGCATCTTTAACTCTAATTCGTTCAATATTTACCCATTGGATTGGAGAAGGAAGTCTTGAGGTATTATTCCAAATAAATTCCTGACATAAATAGAATCCTCCCCTGCTTTTAAGTTCGATAAGTGCTTGAATCGGCAGTAGTGACATAGTTGGTGTTCCTTTTTCCCATGCATTTCCTATTTCAATAACTATTGAGCCATCTGGAGCAAGAAGTTCAGAAAAAATAGGACCAAAATTTCCAAGCCATTCTAGATACTCATCACCTTTTAGGTTACCATATGCCTTTTTTTTATTCAAAGGAAATGGTGGTGAAGTAAAGATTAGATTTACTTTGCCTTTTAGATCTTTAAAATACTTTGAGTCTAGAATCGATTCGGAGTCTCCTAGATATTGAATACCCAGTTCTGTTTCATACAAAGGCTCTAACTCTTCTTTCATGACACCAACTGTTATATGATTGTCAAATTATTGAAATCGTCCTATTTATAAAACTTTATATTTTCTTCCGTTAAACTGGTCCTACTATAATAATAAAGTTACTACTGCAGAGTCTTAGGATAGCCTTAAAATTTTGATGTAAATTTATTTAGGAAAAAAACCAAAATTAAATCTATTAGTGTCAGGATATATCTCATTAAAACTATTTTTTCGACTAAGAGCTTGCCTAAAAATGTATGGCTTACCGTAATTTCCATAGGATACTATTTACAACTGGAATAGATACCGATCTTATATTTACATTTAAAAACCTATATTGTCAGGAGCTCTTTATAAAAATCTTAAATCTTTGAGCGGAGGAGGTATTTCTCCACCGGCAAAATATTTTCATAAAAATAGATCGGCAGGCTTCAGATTGATACTCGCGCCTTAGTATCCAAGAATTCCCAATTACACCTATATAAAGTTCAAATATTTTTAGTACAGATCGCTGAAAATGAAGACGCCAATTAGAATGAGAGCACAGTTTCTTCTATACCTTTCCTCATTTTCCGCAATTATGATTTTTTTAGAATATATCTTTCAGTGCCCTTAGCTATAAATCATAGTGAGTTTAACCACTGAACACATGGAATAAAAGAGTCACAAGTATAGCTTAAAAAAGTTCTGAGACCAGTAAATAATCACAAAAGCCTTATAAAACTCTAATCGTTCATTCCTACTTGCCGGATAACGAACTCTAAAGTTCCTACTGAAATTTCCGGATGGTCTGGAATAAAAACAACACGTGTCTCATTTTGAGCTGTCTTTTTCATTTTAATCTGGCTTCCCCTCTGCGATACCACCTTGAACCCCTAGCTGCTCAGTACCCTGACGACCTCACGAGCTGACGGGATGGGAAGTTCTGGCATGAGAAGAAACCTCTAACGTTGTAGTAAAAACCTGCCCGGCTGCCGGGATCTGGGCGTTCTCATCCTCAAGATAAAGCTTGATTGCCTCCTTCAGGTTCTCCTCGATAGCTTTTTCTATCGTTTCTCCCTGACTTTCGATATCAAGCTCAGGGCACCAGGAGACATACCACTTTCCTTCTTTATGAACTATGGCTGAAAACCTGTACGTTTCTTCCATAATTAAGAGATTTCCTCAGGGTTATAAAAGATTTCTCTTACGGACGCTGGCTAGAAATTTCTAATCCAGAATTATTTCTCACTAAGAGATCCTTTAAAAGAGAAGTGAAATCTGTCATTAACGCTTCTCCACAGCTATAAATAAAATCATTTGGATATCATTTATACATTCGATAAAGCCGCCGCCAAAGGAGAAACCGCCAAATGAGAGAATTCACTGTAGTTATTGAGCAAGACGAAGACGGAATCTACGTAGCTTCTGTACCTGAACTTCCGGGATGTCACACACAGGCAGAGACGCTTGACGAATTAAACAGGAGAATAAAAGAAGCAATCGAACTCTATCTTGAGGTTGTAGCCGAGAAAAGAGAGGAGAAACAACTTGATTTCATCGGGATACAAAAAGTCAAAGTAGAGGTTTGAATGAGTAAAATAACGCCTCTTCCTAGCAAGAAAGTCATAAAAGCACTTGAGAACATGGGCTTCGAGCAGGTCAGGCAGAAAGGCAGTCATTTATTTTTACAGCATCCAGATGGAAGAACCACTATAGTTCCTGTGCATCCCACGGACAAGATCGGAAAAGGAATGATAAATAAGATAATAAAGGATGTAAAAATTACACGGGATGAGTGGATCGAGCTTATAGAGAGCCTCATTTTATTCTAACAGCTAGCACTTGGATAAGCTTGAATGTGACATAAAAACTTTAACCCCGGTGGAAGTAGAGGGTATACGCCCATTGCTTAAAAAATATATTTCTCCAGAAGTTCACTTTTCAAGAACTTCCCAGTGGCCGGCTTTAGCTGGACCGATCCTCTTCAGAATGCCTTCTTTTTTGCGGACCTTCAAAATCTTGTACTATAGGTGCGGGAAATTTACTATAAAAAGTTGAGAATTTTGATTCCGGAGAATAGAAGAGTCTTTGAAGAAGCACAAATATTTAACCAACATGCGCTTAAATTGACAGCAGAGAAACATGTCCATCCTAAAACTTCTCACGGCTCCTGAA
>CAZLNG010000134.1:0-9195 GCA_964560735.1 uncultured Methanosarcinales archaeon
TTTCAATTAAGGAGGTTTATTGAGTGGATCTGATTTATTGTGTGGGTTCAACTGAAGGGTTTATTGAATGGATTTAAATAAATTTATTGAGCGAATTTATTGCATGGATTTGGTTGGGTTTATTATTTTGAATTAATTTGTTGAATTAAACTGAGTAAACATATGTGGATTAAAAATAAGGCTGGAGTATTCTGATTAAGTTTTTATTTAAGTTTGCATCTTTTTTGAAGGTATACCTCCATATCTACAGGACTCTTTTTACTTAAATTCAAGCATTTCCGAATTCTATTTCCTTTATTTCTTTTGAGTTTTTCATATAATGCAAAAAGAGGTCTTCTCCCCATTTTAGCGCGGTTTTTTCCATACTCATCATTGCATGGTTGTGATAGATCCCATTTTTGTAGAAGAGGGAAAGAGCCATGAAATGATCCGTTACCACACTTGAAGCCAGCCTTATGGGGCAATCGCAGACAAAAATTTTCGCATTATCCCTGTTAAGGTATTCTTTGAGGGATGTGCTGTACTCCTTTTTCAGCCTTTCAAAAACTTGCCTTGTGATTATCAGGGATACATCAGTTCCTTTTTTAATAAGCTCGACGTAAGTTGAGGGATAAGCAGGGTTGAAATAGGAAGAGACTTCCATGACATGGACTGAACTGGTAAGTTTTTCTTCGATATTTTGGGGGATTTCGTACATTCTGTCCAGGTCAGGTTCGACAAATTCACAGTGTCCCAGGTCATCAATTCTGTCCAGCAGGTGAACAGGGATGGCACTTATGTTGTGATTCTCCCAGTAATCCATATTCTCTGAAAAAACTTCCAGTGTGTTCAGCAGAGGCCTCATCTTTTTAACGACTACTTTCCCGATATCCGAAAGCTTGTAAAGGTCATCTTCATGCATGATCAGCCCCTGGCTGATAAGAATTTTTATCTGGGTCATGATCGCACTTGAAGTCACATTCAGGATATTTTTTATATCATCGATATTCCTGGGCTCTTCCATCAATAACAGAAGAAGGTCTTTTCTTTTGTCCGAAAGGAAAAGAGTACCCAACATTTCCAGTTTCATCGTAAATCTCCAGCAGCTTCATTTAATCATTTTTTAATTAGACTCTACTCAAAACTCGATTCAAGTTACACTTCAGTTTTCAGGTTTCTTTTTTGGAAGCCTTACATGTATCCTGGTTCCGGAACCTTCCTCGCTTTCTGCCCATATTTCCCCTTCATGGGCGTTGACAATATTCTTACAGATATAGAACCCTGATTCAAGGCCCTGGTACCTGCGGGTGAGGGAGTCGTCCACCTGGTAGATCCTGTGGAAGAGGTGAGGGATAAGCCTTTTCTGGATGCCTGTTCCGCTGTCTTTTATTGTTATATGGATATTTTCCTCTTCTTCGCTGGCTTTCACTTCCAGGGTGCCTCCATGAGGTGTAAACTTGATAGCGTTTCCCATCAGGGTGGTGAGTAGATCTGTCAGTTTCTGCTTGTCTCCTCTAATAGGTGAAAGGCTGGCAGGCAGTTCCTTGTCAACCTTCAGCTCTTTTTCATCGATCAGGAAGACAAGGTTAAGGTAAGCATCGGAAAGGATTCTTTTGATCTCTACTTCACTGAAAGAATACTCTATCTTTCCTGCCTGTTCCAGACTCAGGTAAAGCAGGGAATCAACCATCTGTTTCAGCCTTTCCGAGCTGCTGATTACTGTCTCTATCGCCTTCTGCTGCTGGTCTTCAATCGCTTCCCATGTTTCAAAGTCAATCAGATCTCCGTAGTCAACTCTCACAAGGGGCAGGCTTTCGGTCATGAATTCCGCTTTTATCCTGTTTAAGGATCTGAGTTCATCATTTGCTTTGGAAAGTTCTTCAGAGTATGTTTTCAGGGCATCCTCAAGCTGTTTTCTCTGGATAAGCTGCCACATGCCCTGCATAAGTAGAGTGAGCTGGCGGAGGTCGGATTCGTCGTAGTTTTCTTCTTTGTTTCCCACTCCTGCGACAGCAACGATCCTTTCCCCATCAAATATAGGTACGTTCATGTGCCTTGTTAGATGCACGTGGTCTTTTGGATACCCCTTTTTCAAAGAGCTCGGAGCTGTGTAGTCGTTTGTAATTATGGGTTTACGCTGTTTGACTGCTTCTCCCCAGAGCCCTGTGGTCTTTATGGGATAGATAAAGCGTTTGTCTTCGATGGCACATTCTTCCATGGCACTCTTTGACCAGGAGTGCATGATCAGGGAAGTCTCATAGGCGTCCATGAAAGCCAGATACCCGAGCTTGCTTCCCGTAAGCCTGACGGCCTCCTCCCGTGCAAAGTCAGTTATCTCTTTTAAGGAGGCTCCTGTCATCTGGTTTAGTTTCACCAGAGCTTCCAGCCGCGCTTCGTTCAGTTTCTGTGCAGCTTCCGCTTTCTTGCGCTCAGTGATGTCTCTGGCAACCGAGAGGATCGTCTTTTTACCGTCATAATCAATTATCCTGGCGCTTACTTCGAGGGGGACTACAGTACCGTCCTTGCAAACCGCACCGGCTTCATAAATCCGTGACCCTTCACTCTGGATCTTTTTAAGGTTCTCCCTGACCGAAGCCCAGTATTCGGCAGGAATGATCTCTTCAGCTTCCATTTTCAGGATCTCTTCTTTGTTATAGCCGAGTCGGTTTACCACTGCCTGGTTTACGTCCATGTAGCTTTTTCCTTCGGGCTCTCGGATATACAGCTGGTCGTTGATGTTGTTGAAGACGGTTCTGAACTTGTGCTCGGATTCTTTCAGGGTTTCTTCTGCAAGCTTATGTTCAAGTGCAATAGCTGCAAGCTGGGCGTTTGTTCTCATAAAGTCCATGTCTTCTTTTTCAGGCCTGTGGACTTCGCCGTAGTACATGGAAAAGACTCCCAAAACCTCTCCAGTGGACGAAATAATGGGTTCTGACCAGCAGGATCTCAGGCCGACTTCATCTGCAAGTTCTCTGTATTCTGTCCAGTATGGGTGTTCCAGCACGTTATCTACTGTAACTCTCTTTTTCATATAGGCTGCAGTTCCGAAAGAAGCAGCACCAAAACCGATCTCTATTCCATTGGTCTTTTGTATGTAATAACTCGGAAGCCCGGGGGCAACGCAGTAAAATAGATGCTTTTTTTCGCGGTCAAGCAGCATGACAGAGCACTTTGAGCCAGGTCTAATCTTTTCCACATTCTGGACAAGAAGCAGGAGCATTTCCTCTAGCGGGGCTTCTGAGGCCAGTTTTTCCAGCACCCTGTTCTGCCCTTTGATCATTTCCTCTGCCAGCTTACGTTCGGTGATGTCCAGAACAATACCCTGGTAATGGACAATTTCTCCTTTTTCATTTCTCTTAATAAGGGTCCTGTCATCTATATACCGCACTTTTCCCGATTTTGTCAGGACCCGGTGTTCCTAGGTACAGTCCTTATAACCTTCTCTGGAAAAATTTGCGACTTCGGAGCGGATCCTTTCGCGGTCTTCAGGGTGTATGAGGTCTTCAAACTTTATTTTTCCAGAAGTAAAATCTTCAGGGGTATATTCCAGCTTTGTGATATTTTCAGAGACAAATTCTACAGGCCAGCCTTCTTCCGGTTTGCATAAAAATACGAATACGGGACTGCTTTTGATGATTTGTTTCAGTTCATTCTTTGTTTTTAGGGTTTTTTGCATAGATTCTTCGGCCTTTTTTCGCTGGGTAGCGTCGCAGAGTGTGCCCTGGTAATGGCTCACATCTCCATTTTCATCCTTTCTGATCTGAATCTTTACCTCCACCCAGCGGGCTTCTCCTGAAACTGTCAGTATCCTGTACTCCTGGGTTAATTCAGTACATCCTTTTTCGGAACATCTGACAATCTCCGCATTTACCCTTTCACGGTCTTCCGGGTGGACAATATCAAGATACTGGATACCTCTGGATGTAAGGTCTTCAACTCCGTAGCCAAACTGCTTAATATTCTCAGTTATGAGTTCGACAGGCCAGTTCCCGGTTGACTTGCATAGAAAAATGATTACAGGACTGCTGTTTATAAGTGATTCAAGATTCATATCGAATTTTTTCATCTATTCATTTCCCGAATTTTATTTCTGTTTAGCTGATTCATAAATAACTTTTTTGAGCTACTGTGCTTTTACAAGGTTTGAAGGGAATTAGCTCCAAACTCTTTCAGACTGTTTTCACTTAATGAGCTTATATCCGGGAATTATTTCTGTACTGGTTCAGGGAAAATAATAATCCTGGAAAATAATTGTCCGGAGAACTACTTGTTATTAGAACTCAGTTATTCTGGAAAATTGAATTTTTCACAATAAATACAAGTATTGGCTTATTTATTTTTTTATTTTTATTTCTTGTTGACGAAATTAGACCGATCTTCCAATATGCTATTTTTTCCTGGAATTAATTTTTGTATTACTATTTTCTCTTGCATATTTTGACCAATCTGATGATTTACCTTCTTTCCAATATGGACAACCTGTTAATTAATGAATGGTATTCGCATTACTTTTCAAAAAAGAAGCTTAAGAAGGGTTTTACAGAGGATGTACTGTTCATAATCTTCTTTTATTCCATATTTATATCATCTTTAATGTAGTCTATGTTTTTCTACGATTCATAATTGAACCTATATATCATACTTAGACAAGGTTATCAAGATTTATTTCTTACTTTAGCGCCCTACTTCCTAGATACCTTTATATATTACTATTCTCTATATAGATTCTTCAAGATTCATTAGAATATCCTCAGGGGGATTATTTATTACCAAGGATAAAAGAAAAGTCCAGTTTACCGGAAATTCTACCTATATTGTGTCCCTCCCTATAAAATGGGTCCGGGATATAGGGCTAGAGGCAGGAGATACCCTTACTCTTACACCCATGCCTAACAAGACCCTGCTTGTTTCTTCAAGTTCTGTTTCAAAGGAACAGTCTGTCCTCAAGGCAACAATAGACTATATACACTCAGATAGTGCGGAAAATAATCTCAGAATTCTTATTTCTCATTATCTTGTGGGCTATGATTCTATCAGGCTTACTACTAAAAAAGGGTTCAGTGCTTATGATCGCAAATTTATCAAGGACTCGGTGCGTCAGAAATTGATTGGGCTTGAACTTGTGGAAGAATCCAGAAATGAACTTGTTTTCCAGTGCCTCCTTAATTACAATGACCTGCCCCTCGGCCGTGTAATTAAGAACATGTACGGTCTGGTACTTTCCATGCTCGAAGACTCGATGACTGCTCTTCGGGACCATAATGTGGAAATTGCCGAAGATGTTATTCAGAGAGATGATGACGTGGACCGTTTCTATCTTCTTGCTGTCCGCCAGCTCAAAGCCTCAATTGAAGACATCGAACTTGCAGAAAAGATAGGGATCAGGCATCCCAGGGAATGCCTTGGCTACAGGCTTATTACAAAGAGTATCGAGCGTGTAGGAGACCATGCGGTCAGGATAGCCAGAAACGTCCTGAAAATGGAGGCCGGAGTTAACGCAGACGACCCGATTTTCAAGATGGCTGACCTCTCCCGGAAGGTTTTCGAGAGCTCAATAGACTCCATGACACAGGAAGATCTCCAGGTGATCAATAATATCGTTGTGGAAGCTAAAAAAGTCTCCCAGTTCGGAGTTTCCCTTGAGTCAAGGGGAAATGAAGGTCCAGGAAGCATTGAACTCAGCATGGTTCTGGAGAGCCTGCGGAGAGTAGCTGAATACAGCGCTGATATTGCGGAAGTAGCAATTAATATGAATATAAAACAGGTCTGAACCTCAAGGTTCGGATCTCCATTTTCTTTTTTACCGATCCGAATAAAATTTAATTAACCGGAGAAGAACTATATTATTCTGGAATTTTATTCTAGTATTTTATTCTGGAATTTTATTCTAGTATTATATTCTCGAATTTTATTCTAGTATTATATTCTAAGCAAAAATCACTTACAGGAAACATGATCTTCCGTAATATTTTCCAATCCTTTCACCCTAATATTCAGGAAGCCCTCAAAACCCTGGGTTTTACAAAGCCTACAGAGCCTCAGGAAAGGGCATTTCCTCTTATAATGGATGGCAAACATACTCTTTTGATAGCTCCTACAGGTTCTGGCAAAACCGAATCAGCTATCCTCCCTGTTTTTCATAGTATACTGAATAAGAAACCTGAAGCCAGAAGAGGCATATCTGCTCTATATATTACTCCACTTCGGGCACTTAATAGGGATATGCTGTCTCGCATTGAGCTTCTGGGTCAGTTGCTTGATGTTAAAGTTCAGGTCAGGCACGGAGATACTCCTCAAAGTGAAAGGCAGCGCCAGTCCAAAAATCCTCCAGATATCCTCATTACAACGCCTGAAACCCTGCAGGCAATGTTTACAGGATCTCGCCTGCGGCAGAACCTGGAGACAGTAAGCCATGTTGTTGTAGACGAAATCCACGAGCTTGCAGGCTCAAAGCGAGGAGCTCAACTGGCTGTGGGGCTTGAGAGACTTGTAGAGATCTCCGGGGAGTTCCAGAGAATAGGACTTTCTGCAACAGTTGGAAACCCCTGGGAAATTGCAAAATTTCTGACAGGGACAGGAAGGGATTTTACTGTCATTGAAGTAGCTTTGCTTAAATTGCTGGAGTTTGATGTGATCAACCCCCAAATTTCGGAAGCAGGAGATATTCAGGAAAGGGAAGTGCTGGAAATCGCAAATAAGGTAGGCTGCGAACCGGAATTTGCTTCTCACCTTCTTAGCATTAGAAAAATCGTTGACAAAAGTCAGTCAACTCTTATTTTTGTAAATACACGGCAGAGTGCTGAAGCTCTTGCTGCCGGCTTCCGGAAACTTGGAGCGTCAATAGGCGTTCACCATGGTTCCCTTTCTTTTGAAGCCCGTGTGGAAGCCGAAGAGGAGTTCAAGTCCGGTTCTTTGAAGGGTCTTATCTGTACCTCCTCAATGGAACTCGGGATCGATATTGGAAACGTTGACCGCGTAGTCCAGTACGGGTCCCCCAGGCAGGTTTCAAGGCTGCTCCAGAGGGTAGGAAGGGCAGGGCACAGGCTGCATGAGATCTCACGGGGCACTATCATTTCAATGGAAGTCGATGATACTGCAGAAAGTATGGCAATAACGAAAGCTGCACTGGAAGGCAGGGTTGAAGACGTTTCCCCGCATATAAAATCCCTTGATGTCGTGGCTAACCAGATTGCAGGCATGGTTATGGATTTCGGGGAAGTCGGAATCGATAAGATTCTCAGGATTCTTCGGAGAACGTACCCATTCCGGGATTTGCAGATCGAAGAGCTTCAGAGGGTTATAGACCAGATTGGCGATTACAAACTGGTCTGGCATGAGAAAGGTTCGCAGGTTGTGAAAAAGCGCAGGAAAAGCTGGGAATATTATTACGAGAACCTTTCCATGATCCCGGACGAAAAGAAGTACGAGATCTATGACATCGTAAGCGGAAGACCTGTGGGTGTGCTTGACGAAGCCTTTGTTGTGAATTTCGCAGAGCCGGGAGCCGTTTTTATAACAAAAGGCTCTATGTGGCGCGTTATTGAGATGCCCGACCCCGGACGCGAGCAGGGAAAAGACAGGATCAAGGTCGAACCTGTTGAAGGCATGGGCGAAGTCCCGAGCTGGACCGGAGAAGAAATCCCCGTGCCTTTCGAAGTAGCCCAGGATGTGGGAAAGCTCAGGGCAGAAATCGCAGCCCTTATCCATTCAGAACTCGACGACGAAACCATTGCAGAGAAACTTCAGGCAAAATACCCCGTTGCAAGGAACGCCGTGCTCGACGTGATCCGCCTGATCCGGGACCACGTGGAAGGAGGCTTCCCCCTGCCCGATGCGAATACAATTGTGATCGAAGACGAAGGAGAAGCTGTGACCCTGAACGCTTGCTTTGGCCACAACACAAACGGCACCCTTGCCCGAGTCCTGACCTCCCTTCTTTCAGCCCGCTTCGGGGGCAGTGTCGCTCAGGAAGTGGACCCCTACAGGATACGGTTGACCCTACCCCGCAGGGTTGGTCCTGTCCAGATCCGGGATATGCTCAATTCTCTCCGCCCTGAACACGTTGAACCCATAATCGAAATGACCCTGAAAAACACTACCGTCATGAAATGGAAAATGGTCCACGTTGCAAGAAAATTCGGAGCCCTTTCCCGCGACGTTGACTATGACCGGATAAGCATGAAAAAGCTCCTGGAAATATACGAGGGCTCTTCCATGTACGACGAGGTAATCCGCGAGATCTTCCATGACCTCCTCGACGTCCCCCGTGCAAAAGAAGTCCTGAATAAACTCGCAGCCGGATCCATTCTGGTTGAAGTCTCCTCCCCAACCCCGATCGGTTCAGCCGGCTTTGCCATGAAAAAAGACCTCGTAGCCCCCGAAAAAGCCGACCGTTCAATCGTCCTTGCCCTCAAAGAACGAATTATGAACGACAAAATCATTCTATTCTGTACGAACTGCAAGAAATGGACCTCCCGCCGCCAGGTCAAAGGCGTTCCCGAAGAAATCATCTGCCCAGTCTGCGATTCTCAAATGATTGCAGCCCTCAAACCCTGGGAAGAAGAAGAAATTAACCTCGTCAAAAAACAGGCAAAAAACGTCAAAGTCACCCCCGAAGAAAAGAAACGCATCCAGCGCGTCTACAGAAACGCAAGCATAGTCCGCTCCCAGGGAAAAAAGGCAGTTATTGCGCTTGCCAGCAGGGGAATCGGGCCTGAAACGGCATCAAGGGTAATTGAAAAAATGAGGGTGGATGAAGAAGCGTTTTACAGGGATATTCTGGTTGCAGAAAGAAATTATGTAAAAACGAAGAAGTTCTGGGAATGAATCTATAATTTATACTAATTAGATAATAAAAATTATTTTTAGTTACTATTTATGAAACATACTTAATTTAGTAAAAAATGCTAAAGGATATAAATACTGGATACGTAATTTTTCATGTTATGTCTGCAGTAAATATTAGTCCCAATTTCTTTAATCACGATGCTCAAGCTGGAGGTTTTTTTCCCGTTACACACATAAATCCAGGGTTTGACATAGATGACTTTATCTCTGGACCTGGTAAAAATATGCTGGTTGAAGGTATTAGGGGAACCGGTAAAACCCATGTTCTCAAAATGATTTCTTCAAGGTGTATTAATAGTTACCCTGAGAGAAAAATTTGGTATTGTTAACTAATTATAGCTAATTCATTATTTCTGTATTTCATCAATA
>CAZLNG010000135.1:0-9194 GCA_964560735.1 uncultured Methanosarcinales archaeon
TTATAAAAACATCTACAAGAGACGGAATTTAATGCTTAACCGATGACGTATGAATCTAATTTAATTTGTTCAGGACTACTTTCGCTCACAAGTGTATTTATATATTATTTATATATTTTTAGCAGCATTTTGAGACTATGGTAAAAATAGAATCCAGATGTATTTCCCGAAAAAGGTGCTTTATATATACTGTTCTCCTGTTTATTCTTGCAGGCATTTTTGAAATAGGTGGAGGATACCTTCTCTGGTTATGGCTGCGTGAAGGTAAAGATCTGATTTATGCATTTTCAGGAGCAATCATATTGTTCTTATACGGAGTCGTTCCCACCTTCCAGCCTTCTTATTTCCACAGGATCTATGCAACTTATGGAGGCATTTTTGTTATTATGTCTTTATTATGGGGCTGGGTATTTGACAAAATGCCTCCTGATACCTATGATCTCATAGGAGCCTTGATAATTCTAATTGGAGTTTCGATTATCTATTGCTGGCCAAGAAAGGATGAGATTAAAAATGATTGATATTGCCTTTTCTGTTGCCCTCTTCTTCCTTGCTGCGCTTTTTGAAATTGGGGGAGGATATCTTGTCTGGTTATGGCTACGGGAAAACAAAGGAGTGTTATTTGGGGTTTTAGGAGCAATAACACTGGCAATTTATGGTATCATTCCAACCTTACAAGATGCTCATTTCGGAAGAGTCTATGCCGCATACGGCGGAATTTTTATTGTTTCGTCTCTTATATGGGGGGCTTTTGTAGATAAGAAAAATCCCGACAAATATGAGGTAATAGGTGCGTTAATTGCACTCGTAGGAGTTCTGATTATGTTCTATATCCCGCGTTAAAGTTTGAATGATAAAGGTTGAATGAAAAGGAAATTTTGATTATACTCCAAGGTCAGAAATATTATTCTCATGAAAATGTATTTATAGAGTGATGCTTTGCTTGAGTCTAATATATTCTATTTTGCATTTGAATAATTATATTTCATGTAATAAAAAAGGAGAAACAGACATGCTTCAGATATACAAATCAACAGATACTGGAATAGTGACCCTAGATCAAGTTGAAGACGGAGCATGGATTAATCTTGTAAATCCAGATGGACAGGAAATAATGTACGTTTCAAATAGCCTGAATATTCCTGTTGACCATATTAAAGCTGCACTAGATGAAGAAGAACGCTCCAGAATTGAAGTTGATGAAGGTTGTACTGTTGTATTAATAGATATTCCAGTGCCAAACACTGAGCTTAAGGAAGGCGGAACTTATTATACAATTCCTCTTGGAATTATAATTACAGATAAAAATATTGTTACTGTTTCTCTGAAAGAAAATAATGTCATAAGAGATTTTATCGAAAGAAAGAATAAATCTTTTTATACATTTAAAAAAACACGTTTTCTTTTACAGATCCTTTACAAAAATTCAAAGTTATATCTTCAGTATCTCAGAAATATTGATAAAACAAGTAATAAGATCGAATGCAAACTGCATAAGTCCCTGAAAAACAAAGAGTTGATTCAACTCCTTGAGCTGGAAAAAAGCCTTGTATATTTTTCTACTTCGTTGAAAAGCAATGAGATCGTGCTTGAGAAAATCCTCAGGTCCACTCCTGTAAAAATGTATCCCGAAGACACTGACTTGCTTGAGGACGTTATAGTTGAAAACAAGCAGGCAATTGAAATGGCAAACATTTATAGTAACATCCTCAGTGGGACAATGGATGCATACGCATCGGTTATTTCCAATAACCTAAATATTGTAATGAAATTCCTGACTTCAGTAACAATCATCCTGTCGATCCCAACAATGGTTGCAAGTTTTTTCGGGATGAACGTTGATGTTCCTTTTGAGAATAATCCCCACGCATTTGCAATTATTTTCAGTATCACTATGTTTTTCTCGGCTGTTTTAGCTCTTACAATGTTCCGAAAGCAGCTATTTTAAATTTCGAATTATCATAAGTAAAAAATATTCTGTATATCAAACCTTTAATTTTCAGGTTCAGGTTTTTTTCTGTACTTCTCTTGTTACTTCTTTCATCATCTGCCCGACCAGATTTGCTTTTTCGCAATGTGATGCCTCTTTTGGTTTGCAGTTTATAAGAACACTCATCAGTCTGTCAGCAGTCCCGTAAAACTTCATGTCCTCAAGCCTTACGAGAAGTTCTGATAAGTTCTCGCTAAATTCCCGGCATTTTTCGTGGTTGCAAACTGCTTGCTCATGCAGTTCACAGACAGATTTTAAATCTTTTACTATTTCGCCAGGGAGATTTTTTTCGATCATAAAAACTGTTCCGGTTATTTAATAAGTATATGAATGCCTGCATTTTTCCATTAAATCCTCTATATAAGCAGCATAAAAGTTTTCCGGAATAGTTATTTTTCCTTTTCTCCTTATCGCTCTGGCTTCAAGATCTTCCTGACAGGCAAAAACCCTGCATCCTGGCAGTGCGTCTATTCCGGAAAGCAGATGATAAACTCCATCCCCTACAAGGTAGATTCTGGCGTTTCCTGAACGAACGACAAGTTTTAAGCATAGCTCTGATTCCTGGCTCAAAGGAGGCTTTTTCAGGAGGAATACGTCCCACTGCTCTGGTTTCATATTTACTGACTCCTGTCTTCAATACTCGCAATCTCAAAATCGGATAACGAAGTCCGAGTTCTCCATCTCTTTTAAGAAATCTTCTTCATCGACAAGTTCTATTGTTTCTATTAGTACTTCTTCTAAAAGACCTCTCTCTATTATTGAGGGTTCGTGAGCAAGCACCCTTAATTCCCCATAAGCGTAAAGAAGATCTGCAAGGTTTGGTACTGCAAGTAATCTGCTGTCCTGTCCGGCAGCAGCAAGGTAAACGCCATCTCCATAAAGGCCCACGGTAACATCCATTTTGTTAAGACTTACTGCAGCTGCATTCAATGCTCCAAAAGCTTTTTCACTGCCGTAGGGGGCGGTATCCAGCAAATAGAAAACTGATTTCATCGGATCTCAACCTTATGAAACAAATTTGAACTTTCAGTCTCGTTCCATCTCTTTTTGATAGTGCATCTCATCTTGAAAGGGATTTCTTATCTTGAAAGTGCTATTACTCTGTCACTTTTGCTCAGCATTTCTGAGAGTTCATAGAGACTGGTAATCTTTATTCCAGAAACGTAATCTCTGCAGTTGCTTTCTTCTGTAATATTTTCTATATTATTTTCTTCAATGGAGTTCTCCTCCTTATTTTCAACCCGACTTTCAGCCGGATTTTCTTTTACCTGGTAACCCCTTGCAGCAGCGCATCTTGCACATGCCCTGATCACAGCTCCCTTCTCAGCAATCCCGGAGAAAAGCTCACCTGCATTATTAAAAATGGATGGATTCTGGCCTTTTTTAGGAATATGTACGGCATCCAGATACAGGAATATATTTACTTTGTATTGCTTAATTGCAGCCTCTGCAAGTTTACAGGCCATTTCAGCATATTCGGAAATATAAGGGCCATCAGTGAGTATTATGGTTAATGTCTTCAAGACTTCCACCAATCTGAATTTATTTCCTTAAATAACAATGTGCAAATAATGAAGTTCACTTAAGTACAGGCAAAAATCTCAAATGTTGGCAGCAAGAATCTCAAGGTATTCTTTATTGGCTGCATATCTTTGCTCTTTGAGAAGCGGACATTCTTCCAGGGCTATCTCCCCGGCCATAAGTTTTATGGCAAAAGTATAACAGCTCTGTTCGTTACACTTTCTACAATTGGTTTTGGGAAGATATTTATATATCTCCATAAGTTCGACTTTGATTTTTACCTTAGGTTCAGGCACAACTCCTGTTTCAATGGCTTCATTAATAATGCCCTTTAGCCTTTCAAGTTCCTCTCTAGCTTCATCCTCACTTTTAATCATTCTCATGCTGACTTTTCCACTACCGTAAATAGTTGTAATAATTTCTCCTTTTTGAATAATCAGACTTCCCTGTCTATCTGAATAATTGCCTCTGGAAAAGAGTGGCTCGAGAATCTTCAAGACTTCACCAAGTGGAGGTTCCATGTTTGCTATTGTTCTGAATTTCGAGGAATCTGCTATACAGGGAAGAAGCTGTCTGATCTCAGTAATCTCTACCGGCTTTGCTTCAGAGAGATCTACAGGTTTCTTCCCTCCTTTCTCTATCTTATTCTTTATTTTTTTTCCATACTCGCTTAATTTTATATTGTTTTCTTTGAACTCAATCAGGTTTGCCTCTTGTAAAATCTTGAGATGAAACTCGAATGTAGCTTTTCCGGTTATTTCCCTTATATCCTCGATGCTTTTATCTCCATTTGACAGGGAATTGAGTATTTTCTTTCTTGTGGGATTGGCCATCGAGAAATTTACCAGCTTTGTTTCACTCGTGTTTTCCGGCATTTTAGCACCCAATAAAATCGAATAACTTTATGATTCTATGTTCTGTTATTATCAGGAAATTTTTCTGAGAATAAAGTCCAGTTTTAAAGCCATCACTATGGTTAATTATGAAATTTACTTTATAAAAACCCAAAACCCAAATATCAAAGATGATTGATACTGAAATTTTTTAGTCATTGATTTCTGGAATAAACACACAAAAATTGTTTAAAGGAGAAATATTGCTTAAAATATGAGAATAAAAGGTGAAGTAAAAGGAAAGGATAAAAAAGGCTGGAATATACTTGATTTCTTTGATTCTTCGAATCCTCTCCGTATGTTCCAATTATATAGTTACGTATTTTGTGTTTTTAATATAGTATCTCAGATGTACGCAGTCAGAACCTGAAGATGTTCATTATTAGTTGCGTATTCTGATTCTTTTAAAGGTGTGCATCTGTCCAGAGAGACCTCTCCACTCATAAGTTTTATAGCAAATGTATAACAGCTCTGTTCGCTACATTTCCCGCAATTAGTTTGCGGGAGATATTTGTAGATCTCCATGGGTTCTACTCTGACTTTTTCCCTTGGAGCTGGTGCAACCCCTTTTGCAATAGCATCATTGATAGTAATTTTCAGGCTCTGAAGTGCCTCTCTGGCTTCATTTTCGTTTCTAATCATGGTCATTGTGACCTTTCCAGTACCGTAAACAGTTGTAATAATCTCTCCTTTCTGCATTATCAGGGCGTTTATCCTGTCAGAATATCTGCCTCTGGGAAAGAGGGGCTCAAAAACCTTCAGGGTTCCACCCAGAGGCGGAGCCATGTTTGCGATCACCCTGAATTTTGAGGAATCAGCTATACAGGGTAAAAGCTGTCTCACCTCGGCAATATCTACCGGTTTTACCTGAGAGAGGTCAGTAGATTTTTCAGCGCTTTTCTCTTCTTTATCTTTCAGGAAATTACTGCCGTATTCACTTAGCTTTACTGTCCCTTCTTCTATCTCAATCAGGCTTGCCTGCTGCAGAAGCTTGAGATGGAAGTCCAGCATTGCTTTCCCTACTTCTCCTCCAATGTCCTCAACACTTTTCTCGCCGCCAGATAAAAAGTTCATTATCTTCCTTCGAGTGACATTGGACATGGCGTTATTTACCAGTTTGATCTCATTTGGATTTCCAGGCATTTCTAACACCTATGAATTATGAATCTTAGGCCTTTATTTATTCTGATTCTTCAGCTTATCAGGTAATTTATTTTCAAAAGGAGTTCAATTTCTTTAATTAATTATTGATTCGTCTCATAAAAACCCGCAGGACAGGTATCAAAAAAGGTTGATATGAAATCTAGAACCTGGTTTATTCCACGTTACCTATTCTTTAGCTGCTTCCGTCCATAAGGATCTTTTTATTTGCCGGAGTACAGGTACAAACTCAAACTCTAGCAAATTATTTATATCATTGGATCTATTTGAACATATAATCATATCTTGATATTATAGTATGTTTTTGACTAAAGAATAGATCTTAAAGCCCTTGGAGAATGAATAATGAAACGATTGGATAGAATACAAGGTAAAAAACGAGTTGCTTTTTCGTCCTTTTTAAAACAATCGCTCTTGATTCTAGTAATTTTTTGTTTTCTTTTCTTTAGCTCTGGTTGTACTGACGTTAACGATTCCAGAAATGAGTCCGAGTTTGCAGAAGTCACAAGCGATGTTAACAATTCCGGAAATAAAGCAGAGCTTGTTGAGGTTACGAATCTGAGCCAGATTGATGAAGCCCTTAATAAAGGTCCTGTTGTGTTGAAGCTTGGTTCTAAAGAGTGCACTCCGTGTAAAGAACAGGAGCAGGTGCTTTCAGAGCTTCTTCCGATGTATCAGGGTTCTGCTTCATTTATGCTTATTGATGTCAATGAGTATCCTGAACTTGGAACAACTTTCGAAGTAATAAACATCCCTGATACCTGTATTATTGTAAGTATAGAGGATGGAAATTACATATATATGCGGCAAGACGGCAGTAAAAGTTCAGAGAGAATCTCTGCAAGGTTCATAGGAGTAACCGATAAAGAAACCCTTTCAGAAACTCTTGATAAAGCTATTGCATCCTGGAAAACAGGAGAATGACTTATGTTTTCCAACTTTTTTCCAATTGCAGCTTTCTTTGCAGGGGTTGTCAGTGTGCTTTCTCCATGCATCCTGCCCGTAATTCCTGCAGTTTTTGCTTATTCAACTGAAAAAGGAAAGTTCAGACCTCTTGCGATCATATTGGGTCTATCCCTTTCCTTTACATTCATGGGGATCGTTACTTCCCTCTTTGGATCAAAATTAACAGCTTACCTCGATTATCTTAATATTTTTGCCGAAATTCTTCTGATCGTAATGGGTGTCACCCTTCTCTTTGATCTCAACACTTTTGGCATTTTTGGAAATTTTTCTTCTCTTGCAAACTCTAAACGAGAGGGTCTTTTTGGAGGACTTTTGCTTGGTCTCTCTCTCGGGATAGTCTGGCTTCCATGCGTGGGCTCAGTGCTTGGTTCTATCCTCACAATGGTTGCGGTTTCAGGTAAAGTTACCTATGGGGCACTAATGCTTTTCATCTATTCCCTCGGCTTTTCCATGCCAATGCTTTTTGTCGCTTATTCTGCGAGTTTTTCTTCCTCAAAGATTAAGAAAGTTTCAAAATATAGTTTCCCATTAAAAAAAGTTGCAGGCCTTATTATTTTGGGAGTCGGCTTCTATATGGTTTACAGAAATCATTTTTAAAATTTTAATTTTTTTATTTCACTTTTATCTTCTAGCAAATCTGAATATGGCTGGGAAATTGTTGGAAAATCTTGAGACTCCCGAAAATCTTGAGACTCCCGAAAATCTTGAGAATCATAAAAATCTTGAGAAGCCTAATAAGAGACTCCCCGCAAATCACAATTCGCTTCTTTAAATTTTGGATTTTAGAGAGTGAATCTCGTTTTGGGATCATGCGGGAGATTTGAAAACTTCTGGTAAACATAGAAAATAGGCCTTAAAGAAGGAATTCATAATAAGTGGTAAATATAAATCACTATCTTTAAATATGCTTATGAGTATATTTGCATATAATCATATAATGGCGGTGATGTCTCTGGACATCGTTTCTCTGTTTAAGGCGCTGGCTGATGAAAATAGAATCAGGATCCTGAATCTTTTAAGAAACGGTGAATTATGTGTCTGTGATATTGAGACAGTTATGGGTATTAAACAATCCAATACTTCCAGGCATTTAAATAAGCTGAAAATGGCAGAGATAATTGTTTCTGAAAAAAAGTCTCAATGGGTTTATTATCGACTTAATGAGGATGTTTTTCTAAAATTTCCTTTTCTTTCAAGCGTAATCAATGAAGAGGTAGAAAAAATAAGTATCTGCCAGGAAGATTTAGAATTACTGAAAAAGTTCAAACAAAGTGATAGGTGCTGTGATTAATAAGAAAAATTATCTGTTAAATTAAAAGGGGGTTCTAGCTCTGGAAAAAGCAGCTATGTCAAGATTATCATTTTTGAATCGTTATTTAACTTTATGGATCTTTCTTGCTATGTTTGTCGGGGTCGGTATTGGTTTTATCTATCCAAGCTTTGCAGAATTTTTAAAGAGTCTTTCTATTGGTACCACTTCCATTCCGATCGCCATTGGTTTGATAGTTATGATGTATCCTCCTCTGGCGAGGGTTAAGTATGAAGAGTTAGGCAAGGTATTCAAGAATCACAAGGTTTTGGGCTTGTCACTACTGCAAAATTGGATTATTGGCCCCATTTTAATGTTTATACTTGCTATAGTATTTTTGAGGGACTATCCTGAATATATGGTAGGCGTCATTTTAATTGGTCTCGCCAGGTGTATTGCTATGGTGATCGTCTGGAATACTCTGGCAGAAGGGGATAATGAGTACGCTGCTGCCCTGGTTGCCTTTAACTCCATCTTTCAATTAGTCTTTTACTCCGTTTACGCTTACTTCTTTATAACTGTCCTGCCTGAATGGCTGGGATTGAGTGGTATAGAGATAGACGTTTCTATGGGAGAAGTTGCCCAGAGTGTTGCTATTTATCTGGGAATTCCTTTTCTTGCTGGCTTTTTAACCCGCTATTTTCTGCGTCCTTCAAAAGGAGCTGAATGGTATGACAATAAATTCATTCCAAAAATAGGTCCGATCTCACTTTATGCTCTGTTGTTTACAATTATCGTAATGTTCTCACTAAAAGGCGAATATATCATTACTCTGCCTTTAGATGTTGTAAGGATCGCAATTCCCCTCTTAGTCTATTTCGTGGTTATGTTTGGAGTTTCATTTTTTATCTCTATGAAATTGGGAGTAAACTATGGGCAGACAACATCTCTTTCTTTTACCGCAGCCAGCAACAATTTCGAACTGGCAATTGCCGTAGCAGTAGCTGTTTTCGGCATTGATTCCGGGCAGGCGTTTGCAGCAGTAGTAGGTCCTCTGATTGAAGTGCCAGTTATGATAGGCCTTGTGAATGTGGCACTTTTCTGGAGAAAAAAATATTGTATTTCCTTCAAATTGTGTGGGGAGGGGTAAATCTTACCACTTTGCTGAAAATCAAGAGTTTAGCCAATCCAAAAAACTAAATATGGAGATTATTAAGCTTTGAGCTCATCCCAAAACTCATAGTTATTTTCCTTTACTCGAATTTGGAATTATCAATTGATTTAATGATTAGGATAATTGTTATAAAATTCTCATTAATGTAAGAACAAAGTAGGTTTTGGGATAGGCTCATTTATCTCTCAGTTCAACTGTGTAAGTCATGCTTATAAGGTATTATTTTAAAACCGTTGAAAT
>CAZLNG010000136.1:0-9172 GCA_964560735.1 uncultured Methanosarcinales archaeon
CAAAGATGCGGCTCAAAGAATAACTCCTGAAGAAGAAAAAGAAACTAATGAAACTACTCCTGTAAATGAAACTGCTCCTGTAAATGAAACTGCTGAGAAAAATGTCAATTTGACCGGCAGTTCAGGAAGCAAGAGTGGCAGTTCCAGTTCAGGAAGTAGTTCCAGCTCCCCCTCGGATAAAACAGACAAAATAACTGTTACTGATGATCTGGGAAGAGAAATAACAGTTCCCTACCCATGTGAGAGGACCGTATTCCTCGTTGAAAATGCCATGAACTCCATGTATGCAGTAGGAGGAGCTGACAAGATCAGCGGGATAGGCGCAGTATGGTATGAAGATAAAAAAGCACCTTTTTTCAGAGCTATAGATTCAAATTATGATAAGAAGAGGCTTTCCAACGGAAGTGAGCAGCCGAGCAATGAAAAAATAGCAACCGTGAACCCCCAGGTCGTGTTCCTCTGGGCATCTGACTGGGAAAGCGCGGATATAAAAGCGATTGAAGAAAACCTTAAGGTCCCTGTTTATGGAGTATTCATTGACAGTCTGGACGACCTGCAAAGGCAGATGAAAACACTAAGTAAACTGATCGGAGATGAAGAGCGCGGACAGGAAGTAATCGATATCATGGATAAATACATGAAAAAAGTTACTGATGTGACCGGAACTCTGCCTGCCACAGAAAAACCGACGGTTTACTGGATGTGGGGAGATGTTTATGGCACAGCAGGTCTGAACAGTACGGCAAATGACCTCATAGGAAGAGCTGGTGGAGTAAACGTCCTCAATAACTGGACAAATGAGACAAAGAGTGTAGAACACCCGACTCTGAACCTTGAAACTCTCCTTGAGCTGAACCCCGAAGTCATATACATGTGGAATAACGAGAACCTTGACCCCATTAACATAACATCAGGAGACACTGTCGACGGAATAGACTTCAGCACATGGAAAGAGATCTCAGCAGTCAAAAACAAAAGAGTGTACGAGATTTCAGACCCATTCGTTTACGACTTCCATTCCCCGAGACTGCCTCTTGCAATGATGCATGTTGCAAAAGACCTCCACCCGGACAAGTTTGCAAATATAAACCTTACACAGGAAGTAGACAACTATTATGTGGAAGTCTATGGAGTGCACTATCCGGGGTTTGAAAAAGCATAAGGGACACGATCTAAATGAAGTTCCCGAAAAAAGAAAATAATTATGGATACCCGGCCTACAAGCCGGAAATCCCTTTTTTTTTAGAATGGAAAAAACTGGCATTTATAATCTTTTTACTTTTGCCCATACCTGTATTTTTCTTCTCTATTTTCTTAGGAACCTATTCTCTATCTCCTGTGGAGCTGATAAAGGTTCTTCTATCACATATTACATCTTATGAATACAGCTATCCTTCGGTTTACGACACAGTTATCTTCAATATCCGGTTTCCCAGAGTTCTTCTTGCCATGGTTGTGGGAGCAGCTCTTTCAATATCAGGAGCTACATTTCAGGGAGTATTCAGAAATCCACTTGTAAGCCCTTACATCCTTGGCCTTTCTTCAGGAGCAGCTTTTGGGGCTGCACTGTCTATTGCAGTTCTTCCCGAGCTGCCTGCCCAGGTTGGAGCTTTTATCTTCAGTTTGATAGCACTTGGATTTTCTTATACAATGGCCAGGGTGGGAAAGCAGACTTCAACTGTTGCCCTTATACTTTCAGGAGTAATTACATCGTCAATCTTTGGGGCTTTACTTTCGGTAATTCAGTATATGACTGATGAAAAGGCTGTTCAGAGTATCGTTTACTGGACACTCGGCTGCCTCCACACTGCCTGCTGGTCCAAGTTTTCAGACTCCTTCCCACTTGTGGCTGCCGGTTGTCTTCTTATATATCTCCTGCGCTGGAAACTTAATGTCCTTGCCCTTGGAGAAGAAGAAGCAAAAGCAGTAGGTATGAACGTTGAGCTGTATAAAGCAATATTTATAATAGCTGCATCTCTTGCAGCCTCTGCAGCTGTGGCTGTAGCAGGAATTATAGGGCTTCTGGGGCTGATGGTACCTCATATGCTTAGAATGATCTTTGGCCCGGACCACAGGAAGATTATACCTCTTTCAATTACCTTCGGAGCTGCCTTTCTTGCCCTTGTGGACGATGTTGCAAGAGCTACCTTTGGATTTGAAATTCCTGTCGGAATAATCACCACTCTTCTTGGAGCTCCCTTTTTCCTGTACCTCTTAAGAACGACAAAAATAGGAGGATGGGAATGAACGAAAAACAGATTCAAAATAAAAAAGGAATAGCAGTAGAGAATCTGACATTGAGCTACGAAAAGGATCTGGTTTTAAACAATATAAACCTGTCAATTAAAAAAGGGTCTGTAGCAACTCTTGTTGGGCCTAACGGCTGTGGAAAAACAACCCTTCTTAAAATCATAAATGGTTTTCTTAGACAGAATGAAGGAACTGTGTATGTAGACAGCAGGAATATAGAAGAAATAGCAGATAGAGAACTTGCGAGGATTCTGGGACATGTATCTCAGATGCACAAGTCTTCTTTTCCTTTTTCCGTGCTTGACGTTGTGCTTACAGGCCGCATGCCCTATATATCTATGTTTTCAACCCCAGGAAAAAAAGATTTAGAAAAGGCCTGTAATGTCCTGGAATTTATGGGAATAGCGCATTTTGCACAGAGGCCCTATACCCAGATCAGCGGAGGAGAAAGACAGCTGGTTATGATTGCAAAAGCTCTTGCCCAGGAACCTGATTTTCTGTTACTTGACGAACCGACTTCCTTCCTTGACCTGAAAAATCAGATTCACGTCCTGAAAACCATAATCAACCTAGCCAGAATCCGTAATATCACAGTACTAATGACCCTTCATGAGCCAAACCATGCCCTTCTGTTTTCTGATGAAATTATTCTCCTGAGAAAACTGCATGGATTGGAAAACGGAAAATTTGCTAACCGACATAAACAGAGTCCGGCTGATTCTCCTGAAAAAGAGAGAATTCCAGTATTTTCCGAGGAAAATATAGTCAGTTCCGGAGCTCCGGAAAAAGTGATGACCCCTGAAAAAATAAAAGAAGCTTACGGTATAGATGTCGAGATCCTGGAATATAAAGGAAAAAGAATAATAGTTCCAGAAATTTAAACTCTGAAGAAGTTCTCCCAATTCATTTTTTACAAAAGAGTTACAAAAGTTGTTGGAAAAGCGCTATAATTAATAGAGGAAGTGTAAACCACTTTCCAATTTTCTTCATAAGTGAGAAGGAACTTGTAAGCCAGAGAGATAACGATTCTTACCCAAATACTACTATATTTTTTACTCCTTTATCATTAGCTACCTAGAAAGATCGAAATGTTTGAAGATCTATTCTCCAAGGAGTATTCTTAATAGAATAAAAACTCATAAGATTTTATGTTAATAAAAAGTAGATAAATCATAATTAGTAAATTAAAAATTAATTAATGAATATTATTTATGTAGATTCTTAAAAAGATCTAATCATCATGAAAAGGACCTTTATGAAAAAAAATGATTAGCTGAAGCTTAATTTGTAAACTAAATGTAAGAATTATGGTTTTTTCCAGAAAATTCGGAAGATATCTCTCCCTGGTGATTCCTCTTATAAAGTCGCCTTTCAGCCGCTCATTTTTCCCACTTAATTTAATATCAATCTGAGATCGAATTCATGAAGATGGTGTGAAATATGAATCTTCCAGTACCTAAAATCTTACTGCTGTTGCTCATACTGACAATGGTAGGAGTTGCTTCCGGGCTCAGCGAAAGCAACAAAGAAAGCCCCATTGAAACTTTCAGTGAAATCGCATTAAATATTAATGAGTCGGAAACGCAACACGCTGCAGAGCCTCTAATAAATGCATTGGGAGCCAACGATATAAACACCAGAAAAGAAGCCAGATTTGCTCTGGAAGAAATGGGAGAAGAGGCCATAGATCCTCTTATAGGAGTCGTTGACTCAGAAATCCCGGAAATAAGATGTGAAGCAGTTCTGGCTCTTGGAAATATTGGCGGGCAAAAAGCAGAAAAGACCATACTGAAGCTTTTAAAAGACGAAGACCCAAAAGTAAGAAGCAGTGCAGCCCTGGCCCTTGGTAGTGCAAAAAGTCAGAGGGCAGAAGAAGAACTGATTTATACACTTTCAGACGAAGACAGAAGAGTACGCTCCAATTCAGCCTGGGCTCTCGGAGAAATTGCAAAGGCAGGTTCTTCGCCTGAGGAAGAAGACTGGAAGGGAACCTTATTCTCAGGGTCTGTAGAAAGTGAAAAAATAATTGAGGCCCTCTGCGAGGCACTCAATGACGAGAACAGTGGGGTGAGATCCAGTGCAGCAGAAGCTTTAGGAAAACTTGGAGGGGAAAAAGCCGAAGAACCTCTGATAAAAGCCCTCTCGGACGAAGACAGAAAAGTTCGAAGGAATGCCGTGGAAGCCCTTGGAAAGATAGGGAGCGAAAAAGCCACCCAACCCCTGATACAGGCACTGAATGACCCAGACAGAGAAGTCAGAAAAAAAGCTGCTCTAGCTCTGGGAGAACATAGAGAAGAAAAAGCGACAGAATCCCTGATGCAGGCATTGAATGATGAGGATCGAGACATCCGCTGTATTGCGGCTATGGAATTGGGAGAGATTGGGGACGAGAGAGCAGAAAAAGCTCTGATAAATGCCCTTTCAGATGAAGACCCCGAAGTAAGAAGTTTTGTTGTAGAAGCTCTTGGAAAAATAGGAGAAGAAGAAGCAATAGGGGCCCTTATTCAGCAGTTAAAAGATCCGGATGAAAAAGTCAGAAATGTGACTGCAAGTACTCTCGTAGAAACCGGGGACAGAAATACTGAAAAGATTGTTCAGGCATTAAAAGATGAAAATAAAGATGTTAAGTGGCACGCAGGGGATATTCTTGTTGGAATCGGAAAACCGGCTGTGGAATCTCTTATAGAAACTCTTTCTGATAATGATATATATGCCCGTTGTACAGCAGCCTGGGCCCTGGGACAGATAAGAGATGAAAGGGCAATAGAGCCCCTGATTCAGAACCTTTCAACTGAAGACGAGGATGTAAGGCTGAGCTGCACATGGGCCCTGATAAAAATAGGAGAACCTGCAGTACCTGCATTGACAGAAGCTCTTGAAAACCAGAACAAAACCGTTAGAAAGTATATTGTTTTTTCACTTATTGAAATGGGAGACGAAAAAGCAGTCCCGGGACTTATTGAACTGTTTAACGACAATGCAGAAAAAACAGAAACTTCTGCGGAATTCAATGAAAAAGAAGGAGATAAAAAAGCAGATCAACTTCTTCTGAAAGCTGTAGAAGAAAAAGACCTGAACTTCCGGAAGGAAGTGGCAGATACCTTTGAAGAATTGGGGAACTCAGAAGCAAATCCTCTTATTAATGCACTGAGTGCAGAGCCACAAAACATAAAAAAATATGAAGAAATATGTGGAGTGAATTCAGAGAATGAGAAAGCACAGGAGAAACTCCTGGAGATATTAAAGAGTGAAGATAGTTATATGAGGGTCAGCTCCATATTTTCACTTGGAGAAATAGGAGATGAAAGTTCCGTCGAGCCTCTTGTTGAAGTACTTGTAAAAGACTTGAATCAGACTAAAGCCTGTGCAGCCTTTTCTCTTGGAGAAATAGGGAGTGAAAAGGCAGTTGAACCTCTATCTTTTGCCCTGAAAGTAGATAAATATGACAATGTAAAAGAATGTTGCGCAATTTCTCTTGGAAAAATAGGGGACCAGCGAGCAGTAGAACCTCTTATTATGGCTTTGAATGAAAATAATTCTGTAAAAAGTTGTGCAGCCCTTGCTCTGGGAGAAATTGGAAACCAGAGGGCTGTGGAACCTCTGATCCAGCTGCTATACAATGAGAACCCCGAAGTAAGCCGAAATGCAGCTCTGGCCCTTGGAGCAATAGGAGATCAAAAAGCAGTGAAATCTTTAACTATGGCACTGCAGAATGGAAATGAGACTGTGAAAATAGCTGCAGTTTGGGCTCTTGGAAATATAGGTGATGCTACAGCTGTGGACGCGCTCAATAGTGCTGCAGCGGATGGAAATGAGACATTCAGGTGCACTACTTTAGAAGCTCTGGGAAAAATAAGCGATTCAAAATCAATTGAAACTTTTCAGAAAGCTTATGAGGATGACAGTTCAATAGTAAGGATCTCTGCTCTCACTGCTTTAGGGAATATAAAAGACGAAAAAGCAATTGAAATTCTTGTAAGAGCTTTAGGGAACGATAACAAAGAAGTAAGAAGCTGCGCCTCAAAAATTCTTATTGATAGAAAAGAAGAAGCTGTAGAACCTCTTATCAGAGGTCTGAGAGATGAAAACAAGGATATCAGGGAGAATTCCTTGCTCCTGCTAATTGAAATTGGAGATGAGAGGGCAGTAGAACCTCTCATCAAGTACATGGAAAAAAATACTGAAATTAAACCTGAAATTCAAAAAAATGAAACTCAAACCAGGTGAATAAGATATTCCCTGTAGCCTTGGATCTTTAGATTTCATGATTCAGGTGCAAAAGCGCACTTTGAGAGCTAGGATCAAGGGCTGCAGCTACGACTGTAGGTATTGTAGCTATTAGAACTTAAACACTTGTATAAAAAAAATATAATATCAAATGTGTAGATACTGCAGTTCAATTTTATAAGTTGTATAGTAAAAAAATTAGGTGCTATAAATTATATTACTCTGTAAAACCTCATGAGCCTTTGTTGCATGCATGAAGTATGAATGACTTTATGCTCATATTAAAGTTTTTCACAGGAAAAATAAAGTTGAATTGATACATTCAAGTTCAAAGAACATAGCATGTTCGCAAGCAATTGATTTCTTATTTAATTATTAAAAATATGGGATTTTCATTTGCTGATAATCTTCTTTTTTTCCTGATTCTCTGATTAAAGGACATAATTAGAATTTTTTTGGATTTTAGTATTTATCAATAAAAAATAGGAACAGCCTTTTCAGGCTGGTTCTGCCCAGAAGATTAGACTTCCGTTGAATTCTCCTACAGACGAGTAATTACCCGGAAGATCAATCTGAACTTCCGAAGTTTCTGAAGTGTTTGAACCTATAACTTTGTTGTATGCAGACCATAAGATATGATCAAGCTTAAGTCCAATTTCAAAGGGACCATTGTCTTGGTCTTCCACATCAGCTGTAACTTTTATACTGCCACTTCCATTGTTCTGGAGGGTTAGAGGTACAGATTCACTAGGCTTTCCCGGACTGACCGTTCCAAAATCAATCGAGTTTGTGGAGACAGTCAGGGAAATTGCGGGTGTGATATTGACTTTAAGCAATACCGTCGCGCAGGAGCCAGATTCATTAGACGTTCCATTATCTGAACCGCCAGTATCAGTACCATTGGTGTCAGTACCATTGGTGTCAGTTGTTCCATTTATATCATTAGTTGTTCCGTTTTTATAACTGACGGCAAGGATTGCACTTGAAGGAGTAAGGTAATCACCACTATTATCTGTAACTGATGGAGCGATTATTTGAGCCATGTTGTTTTCTGCCAGAAGATAAGTTCCAACAGGTCTTGCTTCATCAATATCCAGATCAGAGTACGGAGTTGAGTTATAAACACCGGATACATTCATTTCGTTGAATCCCAGAGCAATACCCTCATGTCCTCCAGACTGGACAGTAGTCCAGAGACGGGCATCATCCACATTGCTGAGATTTATCGAGCTGTCTTCAAATGGAATTGTCACAGTTGCATCCTCTGGAGTCAGGCCTCCTGAAGAACTCATCGTACTAATCATGTCACAGCCTTCATTTATCCAGTATTCGACTTCCTTACCAGATGCATCTTCATAAACTACAAGCAGGGCAATTCCATCGATACAGAAATAATTTTTCGAATCGCTATTGGTGTTTGTGACTGTTGTGGTATAAGTTCCGTTTCCGCTTACAAGCCCTGTTACATTATAAGCCCAGGTTCCTGTTGGATAGTCATACTGCGAACCCCAACCTTTTTTATCGCTATATTCAGCTTCCGGGGTAAGAGAGTTGCTATCAAACTGTAGACTCATAGAAGGAGTAACTCCAGTAGTACCTGTTGCACTCCACGTCCAGAAATTGTAGAGCCTTGCAAGCTTTACAGTTGCACCTGCAGGGAGAGAAAGGGAGTGGCTTACGGTGTATTTACCGCCAGAGGATATCTTATTACTGTAACTGCTGTTCCCATAATCATAAATAAGGCTTCCTTTAACGATGCCATGAGCATAGGTTTCAAGAGGCTTATCGCCAGCATAACCATTATGCAATACTTCCTGAGTCTTACTCAGTTCATTATTTGTTGTGTTAGTATCACTTATGGTAGAGCCAGGAACTATAACCGCTTTGAGAGTATAATTCTTTATTTCTTCCGGTTTCCAAGTAAACTCAACAGCTTCTGTCGCCCCTTTTGAAAGTCCAGTAACCGGCTTGCTTTCAAGAAGAGAGCCCTCAGAATAAAGTTCAAGAGCACAGCTGCCTGCGTTTTCTGGCCCGTTGTTAATTACAGTAACGTTTACTGTATTGTTCAGATTGTTCCAAACTTTCGCTGCATCATTATGAGAGACTTTTATTATCTGTATACTCAGATCAGCGGAAGAAGTATCGTCACTGGTGTTACCTGAAGAAGTATTGTCACTGGTATTACCTGAAGAAGTATCATCACTGGTATTATCTGAAGAGGTATCATCACTGGTATCATCACTGGTGTTATCTGAAGAGGTATCATCACTGGTGTTACCTGAAGATGTATCGTCACCGGTGTTACCTGAAGACGATGTAGTGTATTCTGCTGTCAGGATTCCAAGGGCGTTTTTATAGAATGAGTCAGTCCTGTCATAAGAAAGAGTGTTTGTACCGGATGATTTTAAGGAACTCTTAACGTCCCATGTATCGGATCCAGTGTATGTTCCCTGCGGTGTACCTGAAGCAAGGGTCTTTCCGTTGAAAGTGTATGCCCCATCTGAGCTTGCCATATGAACAAGTGTAAGCTCTGCATCAGTTAGGGAAGAGTCTGCAGGCAAAGATGTCTGAAAAGCCGTGCTTCCCACATAATTTTCGCCCAGCTCATCATCATTATAATAAGAATCGACATCGTGACCACGGTTGACCTGATACCAGATTGTTTTTTTACTGCCGTCATTGTAAGCCACAACAA
>CAZLNG010000137.1:0-9157 GCA_964560735.1 uncultured Methanosarcinales archaeon
GTCTGCACGCATAAAGAGCAGGTCTTATTGTTTCACCCTGCTCCTCTCAAGCCTGGGCGGGGTTGAGCTCCCGCCCCATCTGTCTCTTATTCTGTTCAATATAGGCGGACGTCATAGAAAGTTCCCCACTCCTCTTTATGCTTGATCTGGTTTACTTTAAAGCGCTCATTACTTTTTCACTGTGATATAATTAGACACTGTTTTAGTGTTACGACCTACAGCATTCTTTACTGTTAACTTAACGGTATATGTTCCTACCTTGGAATACTTATGAGTTAGATTTTGCTTGGTTGAAGTTGTTCCATCTCCAAAGTTCCAGTACCATGAAGTAGGAGAACCAGTACTTTTATCAGTAAAGGCAACGGTTAACGGTGCTTTTCCTGAGGTAGGAGATGCAGAAAATGTAGCAACAGGCTTTGTTACTACTTTTATATAGTCTGTTTTTGTTACCGTGTTACGACCTGCAGCATTCTTTACTGTTAACTTAATGGTATATGTTCCTGCCTTGGAATACTTATGAGTTGGATTATGCTTGGTTGAAGTTGTTCCGTCTCCAAAGGTCCAGTACCATGAAGTAGGTGTTCCTGTGCTGGTATCAGTAAAGGCAACGGTTAATGGTGCGTTTCCTGATGTTACATTGCTTGTGAAACTTGCAACTGGGATGCTTAAACCAAGAGTACACATGTAGATATCCCAGTTTCCACTGCGACTATCCTGCCACACTATCCTGTCACCATAGATTGCAGGATAATGTGCTGATCTGCTAGTGGTAATCTGAGTTTCTTTGGAAGTAGAAAGATTGTACATATAGATATCGCATATATTGGGATATTTTCCATCACGATAATCCATCCACACTATTCTATCACCATAGATAGCAGGAAGGTTTGTTTCTCCACTGGTGGTGATCTGAGTTATATTGTGGGTAGAGATATTGTACATGTATATCTCTCCATTATCATTATTCATCCAAACTATCTTATTCTTGTAGATATCAGGCTGGCACGCCCCTGCTTCCTCAAATTCACGTGTGGTAACCTGAGTTTTCTTGGAAGTAGAAATATCATACATATAGATATCACCTCCATCTTCCCACACTATCTTGTCACCATAAATCTTAGGATCAAACTTATTTGATTCATCGGTGGTAATCTGAGTCTCCTGGTGAGTGGAGAGATTGTACATGTGTATTTGGGACCAGCCTTCATTGCTATTTTCGTCCCATACTATCCTATCCCCATATATATCAGGTTCTTGTGCTCTTCTGTCGGTAGTGATCTGAGTTATATTGTGAGTAGAGAGATCGTACATGTAGATATTCCAATCCCCCCATACTCCCTGCTGATCCGTCCATACTATCCTGTTACCATAGATTGCAGCGTCAAACTGTACTGTTTCATTGCTGGTTATCTGAGTCTCCTTTTGAGTCGAAAGATCGTAAATATAGATATCTAAGTTTCCGCTGCGATAATCCTCCCACACTATTTTATCACTATAGATAGCAGGATTTTCTGCTAACCCGCTGGTGGTAATCCGAGTTTCAGTGATTGTGGGCGAAGCGCTTTGCGCAGTAGCTGCCGATACCGCAGTTGAAACAAGAATTAAATATAAAATCAGAGCTGCTGATGCTAAGGCTACTGAATTCAATTTTTTGTTAATATTCATTATCCTACTCCTACTTTTTTATTTATTTTCATATAAAAATGTTAATTAAAAAATCTCAGACATACTTTTAAATTTACTCATTTAAATTGAAAATTTTATAAAATTATGCAATTTGAGATAATTCATCGAAAGGTAGAGGCAAAGATAGGAAGAAAAGAAATATGGACAGTCATCCTAAGGAACAATCGAAAAGACAGGCACTAAAGGCGCATCTCCATTAATGGAAAGTAATAGTGAATTGAGATGACATTGAAATTTTCAGCAGGTTTCGTAATCGGATTGCTCGTCGGTGCGATAGGAATGTTCGTTTTGCTGGCTGAACTGGGAATGATCGCAGGCAAGATGTGAAGCAGCGCCTGCTCGTCCCCAACTGGCAAAGCAAACATACGAGATAAAGTATGAAAACTTCGAGGGCTAAACTTCCTAAACTCTAATTCTTTATAGACCATTAGAGCCTTGCTCCATCCAGAGCAATCCAAGTGTCTATCCAATTCCAGATCTCAAAGCCTTGAGCCGGTAAATCATTGCAAACTATATTTTAATAGGGTTCTCTTAAACTCCAGTTTCATAGTAAGTTTAAAAGGACCCTATATTCTCTAAGAATTGAACTAAAAGCCTATCTTAAAAGCTTTGTGACCTACTTCCCGGATTATTGGTCAACTTTTCGCTCATTTAATTGATTTACAGAACTGAAGCGACTACTCAATCAATATATTCAAAAACCCAATAAGAAATTTACAAAATTGCATATGAAATTTTGAGTTTTAGAACCAGTTCATCTAATATTGTTTATAAGTTTTGTTAAATGTGAGTACATTGAAGATAATTCATAATTGCCATAATACGTAAAGGATAATTAGACAAATAAGTGTCCATAACGCCAATAGACTGAATCCTGTCCACAAGATATAGGTCTTTTCCTCATCGAATGTCGATTTTAGCCAACCTTCACGCTTGCATATGCACTCCCAGTGTTGATTAAATCGTTTATCGAGATCTTTTGGAAATCCACTGCTACAGTTTTTAACTAAGGATCCGGTATAGGTTTTCATAAAGCAATTGCCTATGGGTGCATTTTGATCTCTATGAAATGAACACTTTCTTCCCTGACTGAATGATGCGATTTCTTGTAAATAACGGTTGTTTATCTTTTCTTCAATAAAAGTACATTGTTTTCGCAATGCAATTTTACAGTTTATCATATTGGAAAGAATTAGTAGTAGGATAAAAAGAGAAAGAAACCCAATAAAAGCAATAAAAAGAACATAAAAGAAATACCACCATTTAAGACTAATGCCTAAAAAACTGTTAGAAAGATTACTTATAAAATCGGTCAATGAGTTATTTGAAAGTTTGGTAACAAAAGGTAATGAAAGGAAAATCATATGCCAATAAAGAACACCAATCATTTTGTAAAATATGTCATGTGTCATCTGATCTCGGGAATGATAACCTATCTGACACCTTTCATAGTTCCATTTAAGAAAATCCAATTTTTGGTCAATGAAACGCGAATTAGGCTTCTGAACACTCACGACTAAGCCCCCTAAGATCATAGAATTAATCTATCTAATCTCCCTACCGTAATCAAGCATGCAGTAACTTAGATTAGAAAACTCTGAGTACCAGTCAAAGACTTAGTTCCCCGCTCTTTTGTATATGACTATACAGAGAAAAAGTCAAAGATAACAAGATTGATTCTCGAATCACTTCGATAATTCGCATAATCTATTAGATGCCGGAGTTTGTACCGTGAAAAATAGGTATTTATGGTCTTCTTTTACAAAGTCACTGCTTGTAACTACCAGCAGCTCTTTTCTATCTTACTTTCCATATATGAGTACACCTAGATACACCTGAGCTTATCGTTTTTAGGATACTCAATTCCGAATTCCCGGAATAAAAGCATGACATTCTAAAAGCTCAGTTATCTTATTTTCGAAATCGATAGACGCAAAAAAGTAAAAAAGTTTATCTGCCCGTTTGAAGGATATAGAGTCATTCCTAGGTTAAAAACAAGTGGGAATGGCTGTATGGCAAGTTATACGAAACCAAAACGTAGGTTCACACAATAAAAACACACGAAAGGTAAGACGCAAGTAAAGTGTAGGTTCACGAGAGAACAGTATAGGTCTGGGCAGCATGCTCTGAGTGTTGATGAAGTAAAAAGGCTGCTTTTAACGTTCGATGATATTCATGAGAAGGCACTGATTTCGTTGGCAGTGACGATCGGTGTACGCAGAGAAGATCTTGTGAAAATCAAGGCAAAAGATTTTCACCCAGAAACTGGATCAATAACATATTACGAACATAAGAAAAAGAGAACGAGAACCGTTTTTATCCCTTCGCAAGAGACTGTGCAGCTCCTTCAAATGCACATAAAAACGAGCCGGCATAGTGATTGGTTATTCCCATCTCCACGCTTGACACCCTATTTTAAGAACAAACATATGTCCGGACGCCACGCTTACAACATTCTGGATGCACACTTAGAGCTTGCTGGGCTTGCACCGAGACCTTTCCACGCTTTAAGGGCTTCGTGTTACAAGCTGGCTCAAGCAAGAGGTTGGACCCAAAGGATGGCGTGTGAGCTCTTAGGAGATTCGCTTGAGGTTGCTGAAATGCATTATGATGCCCCTAGTGTTGGAGAAATGCAGGCTGTAGCAATGCAAAAACAGTTTTTCTGAGGGTGTTAAAAACGATAGCTAAATCATTTAAAAAGAGTTTGACGGTTTGGGGTGTTGTAACATCACACGAAGTAGATTACGATCCCGAAGAACTGAAACGCCAAATTACATCTGGAATTAAACCGATTACGATCGCAAAGAATTTTGGTGTGTGCGAAGCCACCGTCCTAAAATGGAGAAAAGCTCAGGGCTGCCCAATGAAAGCACCGAAGAGGGAAATAACACCAGAAATTATGCAATTGTTTGAGGAATTATACAAAAAAGGATATACGGATGTAGAAATTGCTCGCAAAACAACACATAACCATCAAACCGTGATACTCTGGCGAAGATCCAAAGGGTATATCAAAAACAAAACCCCCGCCCGGATAACATTCGACCAAATGTATGGCGAAGGATGTAGGAATTACATTATGTTGTCTAAAGCCACTGGCTTATCGGCAGCAACCATGCGCATGTGGATAGATAAAGAAATCCGGAAGGAAGCCAGTAAAGCCGAAAATCCGAAGGCATATTATCGCTGGGCGCGGGCGAAATTAAGACGTCTGAATTCAAATAGAGTAAATCAGAGGGTTATGAAATGGGCTCAAAAGTAAAATATGATGTAAAGGAATTCAAACGCCTGGTTGCTGAAGGTTGGAGTAGAGAGGAGCTGGCTGTACGATTTGATGTACATCCTAACACGATTAGCAGGCGGAAACGACAAAATGGGTTAGCACAGAAGCGGCGGTATTATGATAAGGAGACGCGGCGGCGTTATGATGAAGCCATCGCTAAATGTTACAAGCCGGGTATTTCGAATAAGGATATCATGACAGCAGTTGGTTGTACCGAAGACACCGTAACAGCCTGGCGTCGAAAACACGGTAAACCTATATACAAACATGAGATAGCAATGCTTAAACGAGCATCCAGGAGTAAATCCAAGAGTAAAATAGAGTACAGCAGGGTACAGGAGTTGTACGACGCGGGGAAAAGAGATAGCGAGTAGCCATCGATGTAGGCTGCACAAAACCCACGATCTCGGAGTGGCGAAAGAAACGTCGGTTGCTACGGAATAAAACATGCATGGTTATGCTTAATATAGCCAATGCGCACACACTAACAATCGCAAAATCCCAGATGGAAGCAATAGACAGGATATCCAAGAATCAAGCACAGGAACCGAGACCAGAGCCTAAAGTAACGATTCAAGAGCCTCAGATTACCGACAAAAATGCTATCCATAAGCTTAATGATGCTATTCATAAGCTTAACGACGCTATCCAGGGGTTTAATGATAATATCCAGATGCTCAATGATAGCCTCCAGAAAGATACTATCCAAAGAGCTAATGTGCGCAAAGATAAGATCAGGAAGCCTAATTCTCGATCCAAGTCTCGGTCACGCAATAAAGCAGATTGTGACGCCATAACCTATGGATGTACTAATTTTGACTTGGACCGCTGGCGATGGTGTCAGCGTGTGAGAGAGGCAGCAAAAAGCATTGAGGAAGCGCAGGTTGTTGACTAAAATCCAGAGATTCTAAGATGAATAAGGTGGATACTATTTTATAAGATTAAGTCTATTTAAATAGATCTTTACATAATTAACTAATTTTAAGCTTGATAAAAGAAATTTTAACTTTGCACCTGATTATCAGAGAGTAATATGAGAAGCAGCAACAGAATTTCTGGTATTGATATTATTGGGAATGTACCTTGGGGAACTCATTTCTGCCAGTTCTACCAGACAAAAGAGGATTTAATAGACATCCTTATTCCCTACTTCAAGACAGGATTGGAGAATAACGAATTTTGCTTGTGGGTCATACCAGAACAACTAAACAAGGAAGAAGCAAAAGAAGCTTTGAAGGTAGGTATTCCTGATATTAACATTTATTTAGAGAATGGGCAAATTGAGATTCTTCCCTATACTGATTGGCATGTAAAAGAGGGAATTTTAGATCCTCAAACGGTATCAAACCACTTGATTGAGAAAACCAGTAAGGCTCTCGCCAGTGGATATGATGGTCTGAGGTATAGTGGAAACGATTTCTTTGGTCATAGGAAAATATTGGATTCTGTCATTGGCAAATACCCAATGATAGCCCTATGCACTTATTCGCTCGACATGTGCAGTTCAATCGAAATTGTCAAAATTGCTACAAATCATCAGTTCGCTTTGGGCAAAAAGAAAGGGAAATGGGAGCGAGTAGAAAGTTCAGAGAAGAATATTAATAACTGCAAGCAAACCGAGAAGACACTTCAAGAAAGCGAAGAATGGTACAAGGCAATATTCGACAATAGTCTTGATGGCATCATTTTTACAACTCCAGACGGAACTATTCTTGCAGCCAATCCAGCCGCCTGCCAGATGTTTGGGATGACAGAAGAAGAACTTATTCAGGCTGGAAGAAAAGGGGTTGTAGATATATCTGATTCAAGGCTCAAGTCTCTCCTAGAGGAAAGAGCTAGAGCTGGTAGGTTCAAAGGGGAGCTCAATTACAGGCGAAAAGATGGTACAATCTTTCCAGGCGAAATATCGAGTGCGTTCTTCAAAGATAAGGATGGTCTCGTGAAAGGTGTCATGATCATCAGGGATATTTCAGAGCGCAAGCAACTGGAAGAACAAACTCTCCAGCGAGCCGAAGAAATGGAAGCGATAATGGAAGTAGTGCCTATACCTATCTTGATTGGTCATGACCCGCAAGGTCAAAATATTACTGGCAATCGGATGGCAAATGAATTTTATGAAGCAGAAGCTGGAGAAAATATATCGGCGAAAATCCCTAAGGGACGACGCTTCTTTTACAAAGGTCGCGAATTAAGCACGGACGAATTGCCTGTACAGCAAGCAGCCTTAAAAGATATAGACGTGCGCAATGTAGAATTGGATATTCTTTTGCCTAGCGGAAAACTGCGAACAACTACGATATCAGCCAGCCCATTACACAATGCAGAAGGTAAAGTACGCAGTAGTGTCGGCGCATTTGTCGATATTACAGAGCGCAAAAAAGTTGAAGCTAAACTGAAAGACACACTCAATAATTTAGATCAATTGGTTAAAGAACGTACATTAGAGCTTCAGAAAGCTTATGTTTCATTGAAAAAGAGTGAAAGAAATCTTGCTGAAGCTCAAGAAATGGCTCATATTGGAAGTTGGGAGCGGGACATTGTGAGCAATGAATATAGTTGGTCTGATGAATTGTATCGTGTTTTTGGACTTAAACCTCAAGAATCAAAAGCAAATTACGATACCTTCTTAAATTGTGTACATCCAGATGATCGAAATTATGTGAATAATGCCGTTAAAGAGGCATTAAAAGGAAAACTACTTGACACTAATTTCAGAATAATTCGAGCCAACGGAGAAGAACGAATAGCACATGCGAAAGCTGAAGTTGTCTTCGATGAGAAGAATAATCCTGTTCGGATTAGAGGGACAACTCAAGATATAACAGAGCATAGGAAAGCTGGAGAGAAACTTAGAGAAAGTGAGGAAAGATATCGCAACATTGTAGAGACAGCAAACGAGGGTATAATCATAATTGATGATGAAGCCAAAGTCATCTACGCTAATAATAAACTGACGGATATGCTTGGATACACTCTGGAAGAGGGTATTGGCAGACCAATATGGGACTTTGCCAATGAAGAAGGTAAGACTATCCTCAAGCAGAAGCTGGAAAAGAGGCGGCAGGGTGTCAATGAAAGCTACGAATTGAAATTAATATGTAAAGATGGCTCACTCTTATGGGCACTCATAAATGCTAAATCCCTTTTTGATAAATATGGAAAATTTGTAGGCTCTCTGAGCATGCTCACTGATATTACTGAACGTAAAAAGGCTGAAGAAGCTCTTGCTGATGCCGAAACTGCTCGTAAAAAGGAAATCCACCATCGAATTAAGAATAATCTGCAGGTAATTTCCTCCCTGCTGGATCTTCAGGCTGAGCAGTTCAGAAAACGAGAATATACTAGGGACTCTGAAGTTCTTGAAGCCTTCCGAGAAAGCCAGGACAGAGTTATATCGATGGCTCTTATCCATGAAGAGTTGTACAAAGGTGGAGGTTTTGAAACACTAAACTTTTCTCCATATATTGAGGAACTCGCTGATACTCTTTTCCACACGTACAGGCTTGGAAATACCGATATTAGCTTAAGCATGGATCTGGAAGAGAACCTTTCCTTTAATATAGATACTGCTGTCCCGCTAGGGATAATCGTTAATGAACTTGTTTCCAATTCTCTCAAACATGCATTTATAGGCAAAGACAAAGGAGAAATCCGAATCAAATTTCACAGGGAAGAATCTACAGAACTTGAAAGTGAAGATTGCAAGAGTACCACTTTCATTCTGTCAGTTGCAGATAATGGAGTAGGCATTCCTGAAAATCTTGATATTGAAGACCTTGATAGTCTTGGTATGCAGTTGGTAACTTCACTAGTCGACCAGTTAGATGGCGAACTTGAACTGAAAAGAGGTAATGGAACAGAATTCTCTATCAGATTCAGTTAATTTGCAAGAATGCTCTATACTTATCTTATCTTTCAGAGGTTAACCTGATTCCTGAAACCAAGTTATTTTTTCTGCTCAGCGTATCGATCTTTAGCTTCCTGAAGTACAGTAATTGCTGTATCGATGTCTTTTCAGCCAATAACTTTCACTTGTTCTTTCAGAGCACTGAAAGCTTCGAATCTGTGATCCTCACAGAAATAGACACTGTAAAAACATTTAAATGTTTTTAATGATGATAATGTTATGTGGACCCTTTCGGCTGGGTCTTCTATCAGAACTAGAACAGGCTTTCATCAAATCTGTTC
>CAZLNG010000138.1:0-9021 GCA_964560735.1 uncultured Methanosarcinales archaeon
CAGTAGTAGGACTCTTTATGTTAGAAACATGCTTTCGGCAGGTCGACATGAACTTATGATAATTTTTCCTGCAGTTCTTTTGAAATAATTTACCATAATTTTCATAGTTATTAGATTTATATATAAGAGAAAAAAATAGAGATGAGAACCCTGGTTTTGTTGTTTTTAAATAGTTTAGAATTGTATTAAATTGTATGTTTAAAAAATAAATATATTCTCAAAGCAATTGTTGTTATTTGATACACGAGAAGGAAACATGTTCTATTCCTTCCCCTGGTGAAAAAACTCCCGTCTTGTCCATTTAATAAATTAAATAAAATCATTTTTTTCACTACGGCCCTGCGGCGAAATAACCTGGGCCAGTATCTGGCAGTGTCCAATTTGCTGTAAATTCGAAGTCAAATTTTTGTATACATGACATATAAATGGTCTGCTGAGATTGGGTTTTTATTTGAAAACTTTTTAAAATTTATCATTTAACAGAAAAATCGGCACATTGCCAAATCAAACTACTGAAATTGAGGATTTATACATAGTCAAAAATATTAAATATTTATTTTAACATTAATGGATCCATGGAAAGTAATCGAAATTTAGGCTATCTTGGATTTTTAGGCTTCTTAGGAATTCAGGGAATAGTAGGAATATCAACTGGAAATCCCGGACTGGCGCCATATATGGCCTTTTTTTGTTTCTTCATCTTTTTTAAGTATTTCAAACAAGAATAATTTCTATATCTTAACTGTCGCTTTTGGAGAATATCATAATAGCCGTCAATTCCAGCGAAAGCGTAATCTAGGACAATGAGGCTTCATGCTACATTCCTCAAACTAGTGTTCACAGGCTTTTCTCTATTTCTCAAGGGTGCATAAAAAAATCAAATATTTTCTCATGTGTCTTCTGTCAAGTGAGAAATCGTGATAATTGTATCCATTCACAAGGCAGATATCCAAACTGTAAATAGACCTTGAAATGGAGTAGGGTATCGATTTTATTCAAGAGGCCAACTTCTGCTATAAAATCGATAGCTTCAGGCAAAAAAATACCAGAAACGACCCCCAATGAAGTGAGCTAAGATGACTACTGAAAGACCGAATGTTAGACCTTTCTCCCTTGGAATTTACCTTTTTATCGTATTTGCCTTCACATGGCCTTTTCAGATTGCCTATGTAATCTGGGGAAAAACTCAACTCTTGAGCTACGGCCTGAGCTCCATCTCCATGATTATGGTCGCAGTGGGAACATATGTTGCAGGCCGGTATATATTCAGGGATGGTTTTGCCGATGCAGGATGGCACTGGGGCAAGCCATGGCATTATCTTGCAGTGATAGGATTTGCGGTTCTCCTATGGGTTGTACCCACATTTGCCGGATTGATTATGGGATCATATAACTGGCCTGCAGGTCTGATGTTATCTCAGGTGCTTTTCCTTCTGTTGCTGAAATTCTTTGCGACACTCTTGCCAGGTTTTGGTGAAGAATTCGGATGGCGCGGCTATCTACTTCCTCACCTTGCCCAAAAGCATGCTCCCAGGAGGGCGGTTTTGCTGCAGTCAATTATCTGGTGGGCCTGGCATCTGCCCGCCATAGTCGGAATCGGGCTACAGCAGGGAGGAACAGGCATCAACTTAATCATAACCGTTATAGCCGTTATAGCAATAACCCTGATCCCAGGCGCTATGCATGCCGTTATTTATTCATACATCTGGGCAAAAAGCCAGAGCCTTGCTGTAGCCACTGTTTACCACTCTGCCTATGACGAAATAAGGGATACGATGGAGGTTACGACAGGAATGGCACCCATAACCGAATTATGGACTAATCTGATAATAACGATTGTAGGTATTATCCTTCTTCTTAAAGTCAATTGGAAGAATCTCTTGTCCATAGATAAAACAGATTGAGGTAAGTGAGCTAGTTTCAAAACTACCTTTAACCCCTCTCTAAACAGATATTTCATAAAAGCTTGGTAAGCTGTAAATTAACAAGCTGTAAAAATGATGAAACTGGTAAATATAAAAAGAAAAAGCCGTTTTTAATTCAGATCCTGACTTTTGCCCTGGCTTCATCCGGAGATTCTTCTCTCAGCACTTCTACGGCGTACAGAGGGTCTCCCTGGAGAGCAGCAAAGGGATTTCTCGCGCTTCTTTCGTCACCTATCCAGATTGAATCGGCGCAGTACATGCAGCAGCAGCGAGTTAGATAAAGTTTATTTGCTGGCCTGTAACTGCTGCAGCAGTTGCTTCCTCGCAGGACTCCGTGTTTGCAAAGGATAAGTTGTCTGGTAAGGTGCAAATCCTATTCCAGATCGATGTGGTTGTATTTCTGGCTGTTCTGTTCATTGAAATCCAGAATTTCACCCCATTTATATTACGTATTATATACTTTTAAAACTTTCTCTATTTGTATCTTTTTTTATAATAATAAAGTTTATAAATTACAGGGCGCACGTATCGGAGTGCAGATATTCATATGCAACCTGTTACGAATATGAAAAGAACTGTTGTTAAGGAAGCTTTTTATCTGTGCTCTCCAATATACGCAACGTTTTTAAGCATCTTATAATTATTATGGTGCTGACTGATAATTATTTACCTTTAATACTCATTTAATCCTGCATTCGGACTACTGAGATGCAGAGGATACCATTGAATCTAAAAATTAAAATTTGAGGCTTATAAAAATGCAGTACCAGGCAACAGTTACAATCGAACAGAAAGCAGGCATTCTTGACCCTGAAGGCACTACCGCAAAAAGGGCCCTCGGACACCTTGGCTATGAGGTCAGCAGCGTAAAGACAGCAAAGCTGTATGAAATAGTACTCGAAGCCGAATCTGCAGAAATTGCAGAACAGAAGGTTGACGAGATGTGCCAGAAGCTTATCGCAAACCCAATTATTCACAACTACACAATCAAGCTCAAGGAACTCAACTGAGCGCTATCAGGCTGAGAAGGGATTGAAACGTCAGAAAAGCTAAAAGCTTTGAAAATGCTGAAGATTGAGGGAAAAAGATGAAGATTGCCATTATTCAGTTCGGAGGCACAAACTGCGATCTGGACGTCCTCCATGTCCTTAAAGATGTCGTGGGTGTTGACGCCGAAACTGTCTGGTACAAGCAGGAAAGTCTGACAGGCTTTGACGGGGTTGTTGTCCCTGGAGGCTTTTCCTATGGAGACTATCTTAGAGCCGGAGCAATTGCAGCCCGCACTCCGATAATGGACTCTGTGAAAAGACTTGCAGCAGAGGGAAAACCTGTCCTTGGAATTTGCAATGGCTTCCAGATCCTTACAGAAGCCCGGCTTCTTGAAGGGGCACTTACAACCAACGAATATCCAAAATTCAGATGCCACTGGACCAATCTGAGAGTAGAGGCCAATGATACGCCTTTTACATCCAGGTTCAGGAAAGGCGAGATAATCAGGATGCCTATTGCCCATATGGAAGGGAAGTTCTACGCTGAAGAAAAAGACCTTGCAGAACTTGACGAAAACAGCCAGGTAGTTTTCCGCTATGTAGATGAGAACGGAAAAGTGGCGGACGAAGCTAACCCGAACGGCTCACTGGAAAACATAGCAGGAATAGTAAACGCTTCAAGAAACGTCCTTGGCCTCATGCCCCATCCCGAAAGAGCCTCCGAGTCAATTCTCGGCTCAGACGATGGCCTGAGGGTTTTTGAGTCGATGGTAGATTATATTACCAGAAATTTTTAATCTTATTACCAGAAATTCTTAATTTTATTACCGGGAATTCTTAATTTTATACAAAGAATTCCTAGTTTACTATCTCTTTTATTTTTAGCCGTTTAAACCAAAGGGCTTTTTTACCCACTCTCAATCATTATTCACAGATATTTTTAAATATAAAATATTTATTATAAATATCTCTCATGGGTGTGCTTAAGGGAAATCCCTTTTAAAGGCTCCTTGTGTAAAAGTCTCTTGTGCAAAGGTGATCAATAGATATTTTCGAAAAGCAAAAAGTTTGCAACTAAACTGATGATTTGCAAAGTTGATATCAATCTGTATTATATCGAAAATAACTCGACGGTATTTTTACAGTCTTACCCGCAAAAGAAATTTATAAAAAATCCCCCCGAATTGTGCCATCCCTGACTGAATAAAATACGTTAAAACTATCCCTTATGGGTAAACCTACATTAAGATGGTATAAAGCTCCCTCATAGCTTTTGAGACCATTATGAATTCCAGTTCAATTCCCTGGAACTGGAGTTCTCACGAGCTTCACAATATAGAACATATTAAATCAATTTTAGTCTTGATATCCAGCTTACCCCATAATGATAAATGAAACATTTATTCAAAAGGTTTTTATATTAAGTTGGGGAGGTACTTCATAGAAAATTTGGGGGAACTCTCAAATATATTTAATAAGTGAGTTTCTTGCAAGTTTAAGAAAAACGCTTAACCCGAAATGTGCTCTGCTTTATGTGAGATAATAAATCGATTTCAACCGGTTGAGTTAAAATAAGGCTCAATAGGTTTGTTGCAGCGCATTAAAAACAGATTACCGGCTTCGAAGAACAGACTTACTAGAAGCCTGCCGAAAAAAGAGGCAAATCAATGACAATTACATGTACAGGCGGATTGAACCCAGATCCTCCTGCCGCCATTCAACTCTGATGTTACCGGGATTCACCCTACAAACAAAGGATTCCTGCCCTTATTAAACCTGAAACCCTGTCTTCCATCCAGGAGGAATCCTAAAGTTCAACAAAAACCCTACTTGCGATCCACAGGGTCCTCCCAGATTCAACCCGGGATCCCGATTCGATAAGCTCGGATCTGACAACCCAAGATTCATATTCGAATCGAATTAAGGATCCAATCCAGAATTCAACTGAGACACGTTGCGAATATTATGGACTCAACCCAGGGTCCAGATTCGAAGTCGGAGCTCAGGATTCAACTACCCCAAAATTTCCTGAAGACACTCTGGATTCAAACCAGGGCTCAGATTCCAATAATGAGCCAATTCGGATTCAGCCCAGAATCCTAATCTGGAAATTGACCCCGGTCCATCGAAGATCTAACCCCGATCCAATCCAAAAGGTCGTAAAATAATGCAGATTGTTAATGAGAAACCCCAGATAGACCTTGTCTTTGAAGCTCACATAGGGACAAGCAGGCAAGAATTTGAGCAAAAAGACAGAAACACCGACTCCATTAAGATTTACAGCTGTTTTAAGGAATTTGGAACAGCAAATTTTGAAGCCCGAAATCCTAAAAAAATGAAATTTTCAACCTCATCAAGTACCAGCTCCCTATCTGATATTATATACAGGATTGAAGCATCAGGCTTAAATTTCCTGCAAACTGCAGCGAATAAATCCTTAGCTTACATTCTTCAGTTGACCGAAACCTACCTGCCAGCAGACACTGCCTGGAAGACTGTATCTTCCATCCGGTTAGCCTTGATAGCAGGAACTGGGGCATAAAAACGGGGTGTTGACTTGTCAGTTAACCAATCGGTCAACCGGATAGTTTCAGGTTCCACTGTGATACTTATAGGAACCTTTCTCGGAATGCTTCTTGATATTATTATTAAAAAAGTAATCACATCACATTTGCCGCCAGCCGACTTTGGTATATATTCCCTTGCCCTTACAGTAATATCGATTACAGGTGCAATTGCAACTCTTGGACTTAATGAAGGGGTACCGAGATACATTGCTTTCTTCAGGGGCAGGCACGAGGAACAGAAGGTACACGAATTGATAATATCAGCCGTAATTATGGGCTTGATCGCAGGTTTGCTTTCCATTCTTGTCTCACCTTTACTGTTCGAAAACCTGGCGGGAAACGGATTTGATGCACAGGGGAAAATCCTGTCCGTTGTTAAGATCATGGTCTTTGCAATTCCGTTCACCATACTCCTGAACCTGACAGTAGCGATCTACAGAGGATTTGACCGTACGAATGTTAACATGTACTTCTATAACATCATAAGGCCTGTATCTCTCCTCGGATTTGCTTCGGTCGCCGTCTTCTTAGGAGTTTCCCTGAAAGGAGTGGTACTTGCAGACCTGCTTTCAATGGTCTTTACTTTCGGTATAATGTCATTGTACTTCATAAAGAGCCCTCCAATTAAGCCGGAATTGAAGCTCAAGTTCAGTGAACCCACAAAGCAGCTGATAAGGTACTCATTCCCGCTCCTGATAACTGCAACTCTGCTGAACCTCATGAGCTGGATAGACACATTAATGCTCGGCTACTTAAAACCGGCTGAAATGGTTGGAGTTTACAATGCAGTATACCCTATAGTAGGATTCCTTTCTATGGGAATAGCTTCCATGGGCTATGTGTATGTCCCTGTAACGTCCAGGCTATGGGGTCAGAACAATACTAAACCACTTGGCTCGATTTATGCAGTAATGACCAAGTGGTGCTTCCTGCTGACCTTCCCCCTCTTCGCATTAATATTCGTGTACCCGGAGGTCCTTATTACGAAGCTCTACGGAGCGCAATATGTAAGTGGTGCCATGGCCCTGCGTATCCTTGCCGTAGGATTCATAGCGAACTCATATTTCGGATTCAATTATCATACTTTGCTGGCATCCGGAGACTCTGACTTCCTGATGAAATGCTCAGTGGCAAGTGCGGGAACTAATGCCCTTATCAACTTCATGCTTATACCTGAGTACGGCATGATAGGCGCAGCTATAGGAACTTCTGTATCACTTACATCTATTGAAGTCTTGATGACTTTAAGAGCCTGGAGAAAGCAGAAAATGCATCCTTTCACTTCGATGTACAGGAAGTTGACCCTTATTTGCACATTCATGGTTGTGTCAATGCTTGCAGCGAAAAACGCACTTCTGCTAAGCGGAGCAAACTGGGAATACGCAGCCTTCATAGTCGTATACCTCTTCCTTGTTCAGCGCGCAAATATACTGGACAAAACAGAAATAAGTCTTCTAGGCGAGATACGAAAGGACATCCGATATAATGTCAGCCTTCACATTCCCCAGACACTTAAATCACTTGCATCATAGCTTATTCTCTAAATACAAAAAATCCGGCAGTATTTCTATCTAAGATATGCCGGAAAATCTATTTTTTACCTGATGTTCAAACAAAGAATTACATGTAACGGACATTGGAATAAATTTTTAAGCATTCTCAGCTGCTATTGAATTAATTCTCTCTCATTTTTTTGATCCCGATAGTTTAATCTTTGTTACATGTTAACATACTTCATATTATCACGGATCACGGTTGATTCGATTGGAGATAAAAAATGTTAGGAATTGATGATCCCCAGATCTGGATTGCATACATTCTCTGTTTTGCGAGTGCTTTTGGATGCATTGCGTATGGAATTCTAAAATGGAATGTCGGTGCTGAAGAGGAGGCTGTGTGATAATGGCAGTGAGCACTCCTGTTCTTGGAATAGTGGTTCTCGTCTATTTGATGGTAACATTCTACTTAGGATGGATGGGATACAAAAAAACGAAAAATACCGATGACTACATGCTTGCAGGGAGGAAGATTAATTCTTATGTACTGGCTCTGTCATACGGAGCAACTTTCATCAGCACCTCGGCAATTGTAGGATTCGGAGGTGCAGCCGGAGTCCTCGGAATGGGGCTTTTATGGCTCACATTCATGAACGTTTTTGTAGGGATATTTATAGCATTTATCGTGTTCGGGTCCAGAACCAGACGCATAGGACTTAATCTGAAAGCCGTAACCTTTCCCGAACTCCTGGGAAGACGCTTCGAATCGAGGTTCATCCAGGGATTTTCAGGATCCCTGCTTGGGATCTTCATGCCCATCTATTCGGGAATAGTTATGGTAGGTGCGGCAAGATTCCTTGAGACCACTTTAGGGATAAATTACAATGCTGCGGTTTTACTCTTTACTGTTATAGTTGCGGCTTATGTGATAACCGGAGGTCTGATCGCAGTCATGTATACAGACGCCCTCCAGGGAGTCCTGATGTTTTTCGGCATGGCGGTTTTGATGATCTTAACCTACTCAAAGCTCGGCGGAATTACGGAGGCTCACAGGCTGCTCACTGAAATGGCTCCGCTGGTTCCCGACGCCCTGGCGCAGCAGGGACATCTCGGATGGACTGCAATGCCGGCATTCGGTTCAAACATCTGGTGGAATCTGGTCTCAACGCTGGTTCTGGGGGTAGGAATAGGGGTTCTCGCCCAGCCGCAGCTTGCTGTAAGGTTTATGACAGTTAAGGATGATAGAGCCCTTAACAGGGCAGTCCTCGTAGGAGGCCCCTTTATTTTCATGATGACAGGCGTTTCGTTTACCGTAGGAGCTCTCTCAAATGTATATTTCTTCAAAACCCAGAATCTGATCTCAATTGCCGCTGCAAAAGGAAACACTGACCTTATTATTCCCGAATTTATCAATAGTGCCATGCCGGACTTTTTTGTGATCCTTTTCATGCTTACCCTGCTTTCTGCTGCCATGTCCACAATGAGCTCTCAATTCCATACCATGGGCACATCAATAGGACACGACTTTTACAGGGAATATCTTATGAAAGGGAAATCAGGAAAAACAATCGCTATAACAAAGCTGGGTATTGCAGTAACGATCCTTGCAAGTGTGATTCTTGCATATATCCTTCCAACAAGCATTATTGCAACTGCAACTGCAATCTTTTTCGGACTCTGTACAGCCGCTTTCCTCCCCGTGTACGCAGGAGCCCTTTTCTGGAAACGCATGACAAAACAGGGGGCAATTGCAAGCCTTGTCGTAGGAAGTTTCAGCAGCCTTTTCTGGCTTATCTTCGTACACGCAAAAGAAGCCGCCCCTCTTGGAATCAGCCAGGCAATCTTCGGAAAAGCAACTCTCTTAACAGGCACCTGGACTATTGTTGACCCCATACTTGTTGCGACCCCGCTTGCGATAATAGCAGCTGTCATCGTGAGCCTTGCAACAAATCCGCCTTCAAAAGAACATCTAGAAGCCTGCTACCAGAGGTAAGAATCAGAATTTCGTGGACTTTTTGCTCCATGAAATTTATTTATATTTTGA
>CAZLNG010000139.1:0-8994 GCA_964560735.1 uncultured Methanosarcinales archaeon
GAAATCCCTATAGTTGTGAAAGATGATTCTGATTATTTGAAACAACCTGAAATCAAGACCGTACTCTCTTATCTTTACATATTAAATAACCTCACAAATCCCACACCAAGAGGGACTGAAGCATGGTGGAGGCTCTTTCACTATAACAACAGCCTCGAGAATAGGGACTCCATCAGAATAGGAGAATATATAAAGAAAAATAAAATTTCATTTCAGGAAGCCATCTACGATCACCTTAATGAAATGGAATTAAGTCAAAATGGACGCAGTATTATTAAAAAGGTAAAAGAAACAATCAGGATTCTCAGCGAGAAAAAATTGATGGATATTTCCAATTTTTTACTTGAAATTTATGACCACAGTGGATTTGTAAGGTATCTTAATAGTCTGGACACGCTGAAGGCGAGAGAAGCATTCCTGAACCTTAGAAATCTGCATGAGATGGCAAATAGTTTTGAGCAATTCTATAATAGAGAGCTTTTTGGTTTCATAGAATATCTTGAGATCCTAGACGAAATGGGAGGAAACCCTGCATCTGCAAAGATCAGGGAGGATGATGCAGTAAGCCTGATGAGCATCCATGCAGCAAAAGGACTTGAGTTCAGGGTCGTTTTTGTAACCTGCATGGCAAAGGATAAGTTCCCTCTGTTAAGGGGAGGGCAGGAACCTCTTATTCCTCTTGAAATTATGGATCGATACAAAGATCTTTTTTCAGCAGGCTTGAGTGAGAAAGATCTCGAAAAGGCAATTAAAGAGCGCAAAAAAGAGATAAAACTTGACGAAGAGCGTAGACTCTGCTATGTAGCTTTCACAAGAGCAAAAGAAGATCTGATACTTACACTTTCTCTGGAGTACGAAGGCAAGGAAAGGGAACCTTCTGAGTTTCTTATAGAAATAGGGTATGACAATTGGCGAAATATGGAAACTGCTATAGAAGGAAATGAAAACAGTGGTGTGCAAATAGAAACCTCTTTTGATGCCTTTAATCTGTCTTATCGAAGAGACCTTGAAATTAAAGCTGTAGGCCTTACAACAGACAATGAACTCGAAAGAGAGAAAAACAGGTGTATTCAACTACTTATTAATGCCCTTGATAAAGATCTTGAGGAAGCTGTACACTACCTTATGGTATATAGGGCTTTAAGAGATGGGAAATGTAAGAACTACCTTGAAGAAATGCAGCAAAAGTGGAGCCTGATAAACCCGGCCGAAAAAGCGGAGAAAATATTTGAAAATTTGAAAACAAGAAGCAATGGATTGAAATTTAATCCGGAAGCTTTTAGTTTCAGCTTTTCTGCCTTAAAAGCATACGAAAAATGTCCAAAACAATATGAATTGCAGGAAATCCTGCGTATGCCAAGCCGGAAGAATGAAGATTCGACAGGAGCTATGGCTATAGGGACTTTTGTTCATAATGTGCTTGAAATCGCAGTTAAGGAGAAAGTTGCAGAAAAGCAGGCTATATATAAGATTGCAGAAGACCTTTACAAAAATCCAGAATGGAAGTACCTGGATTTGAAATCAACTTTCCCTCTTTTTGAAGTATTCTGGCTCCGTAACAAAGACCGGATTTCAAATAATCTAATGGTTGAAGAATGGTTTAGCGTTCCTATAGGTGGCTTTGTTTTCAAGGGGAAAATAGATAGAATTGATTTACTTGATCCTTACACCAGAGAAGTTGAAATTATTGACTACAAGACCGGTAAGTATGATGTGAGTCCCGAAGACCGTTCAAGGCAGCTCCTGCTCTACGCACAAGGCTTTGAACAAATGTACCCCGGATACAGGGCGAAGCGACTTACACTTGACATGCTGGCCATGGAAAAACCTCGGAGTTTTGAGCTACAGGAGGATGGGGAATACAAAAGTAATGAAGGCAGGGTAAGTCCCCTTGACAGAAGAGTAATTGCCTCTATGGTGGAAACTGCACAAAATATTGCTCATGATTATGAGCACGGGTTTGGGAAGACAGAAGACCCAGAAAATTGCAAAGAATGCGGATTCAGACTATATTGCCCAGGAATTGATCTGTGAAAGTTTGGAAATCAATGCCAGATAACGCCATATGTTCCAAGAGTCGTTTTCCATTGTTAGTGTTTACGTTATGAATTAAATGAGGTTTGGCATAAAAGGATCAGATTAGAAGGGAGAGAAAAAGGAAAGGTAGAAACATCAATTTATACAAAGTGAACGGAGAAGACAGAGCGAGATGTAGTTTGGATCTTCTCTATTATTACAATCCTTTCAGTACCTCAACGGCTACTTTTACGTCCAACTCATTATAGAGAAATGCCATTCGCAATAATTCATCAGGAACCATCTTATCATATTTATCAACGCTTGGCACTTGATTTTCGGGTAGTACCATATCGGGGGCATTGAAGTTGATTTGGAGCTTGGAAAGCTTATCGGTAAACTCATCTATAGACAGGTCACTCGTTATCTGCAAATAATGACGTCCCCCAGAAATAGAATAAATTTGAAGCGAATCTTTTAGACTGCACGCCAGCAGATTCTTAATTGTCTGTAATGTTTTACTTCCTACCCATGGACACAAGTAAAATGATCGTTCAGCATAGGGAATAATACTTTTTTGCAGAATCCCTGCTTCTCTGGCAATAAAGCGCGCATCATCAATGACCTGCAATGCTTTTGGTTGCAAATAACTATATTGAATATCCTCCCTCAAAATTTGCCCAATTCTCTGGATAATTTTCGTATGGATATGGCCTCCAGAACCTTTCCAAGTTGGTATACGGTTGTTTTTTACAGGGATAACATATATGATTTTACGCTCCTCATCAACATCGTGTACCTTCCATGTTCGACCAGCCAAAATGAAAACTTCACCTGTAATTGGACAGCTGTCCAATGTACCAATTTCGCCGTCTTGACTATGTACATGATAAGCCTGTTCATTTTGAAATACCGCATAGAAAGAATAGTGATTTACAATCCTTTCGCCTTTTAAGCCGACTATGATGTTTCCGCCTTCAATACGCTGCAAATAGTCATTTGCCAGCATGTGCTGCAATAATTTGCGATATTCTTCTTGGCTGACTGTACTATAGAATGCGGGAAGCGTCAAGACATTCCTTGCCAGTTCAGAGGGACTAAGTTCACCAAATGTCATTAAAGTGCTGAGCGTTTGATGTGTCAACAGGCTGAACGGTTTTGCCTTAAACTCAAATGGTTCTACCCAGCGCTCCTCAAGATAAAGCTGAATGATCGCAATGGCACGCAATAATTCCCATGGTATTTGCTCGAAAGGATTTTTATATGAGGGCTCATACAAGTCAAGAAACATCATTTGCGATTTTCCGCTGCGCCTTCCAGAACGCCCAAGACGCTGCACAAAGCTTGCGCAGGAATAGGGTGCACCAATTTGTATAGTGGAATCCAGGTCGCCAATATCGATGCCCAATTCCAATGTTAGTGTGGCAGCTGCAACGGTAGGTCCATTAATGTCCCTCAAAGCAGATTCTGCTTCGTGCCGGAGAGCAGCTGAAACACTGCCATGGTGGACATAAAATACATCTCTCTCATTCTTCTTCAATGCAATTTCTTTCATATCAGCAATAGTTTTTTCCGCGTCACCTCTACTATTAGTAAAAATCAGGCACTTCTTACCATGGCAGTTTTCATAAAGAAAATCATTATATTCCTGCACAACTTTTCCGAATTCTTCAGGGTCATCGGGTAAGACAAAACTTTCAACGCACAATGAAATTGTCCTTTTGTGATGGTTGATACCTACTGCCTGTACTTTTCGGTCGCTTCCTGCTGCTAAAAATTGCATGGCCGGTTCATAGTCATTCAGCGTTGCGGAAAGTCCAATACGTCTAGGTTTACAGTTTGCAACTTTTTCTAACCGTGATAAGAGACAAAGCACTTGCAGGCCACGATCTGTTCCCATAAGAGCATGAATTTCATCGATAATTATAAATCGCAAATCAGAGAACAAACGCTTTGCATCACCATGGTGGAGCATCAGCAATGCTTCCAGTGATTCAGGCGTAATTTGGAGTATTCCCTGTGCCTCTTTTAGCGCGCGTTTTTTCACCGCTTGCGATACATCCCCGTGCCAAGGCCAGACAGGGATATAGCTTTCCTCAAGCAATCCGCTAAGCCTTTCGAATTGGTCGTTAATTAGCGCTTTTAACGGTCCAATATACATAACGCCAATTGTATCGGGATGATTTTGATACAGGGAGGTCAATATGGGAAAAAAGGCCGCTTCTGTTTTGCCAGAAGCAGTTCCCGAAGCGATGATAACATGATCATCTGTGTCCAGAATTGCTTCACAAGCCTCTACTTGAACCTCACGCAAATCTGTCCACTGATTTCGATAAATATATTCCTGTATGAAAGGCGCATAGCGCTCAAAAGTAGTTTGGCTCATATATCAAACTCAGCGAAGAGATCATCATCTTTTTCGGATACCTCTTCAGGGTTTTGCTCCCCACTCTTTACTGAGAATCCATTTTCTGTTATCAGCATATCAAGAGTTAGATCGGGATTTTGATGCAGAATATTTAAGAGGCCTAAAAAATCTCTAGTAATCTCACGTGGGGTCAACAATTGATCTGCACCCAAACGTGCAACTACTGTGTTAATAAAGGTACCGAGTTCTTTTTCTCCAAAAGAGCACGAATAAGAATAGTGAGCACCATGAAGTTCACAAAGCCTTTGTAACAACACGTAAATTTCTTCAACAGAGAGTTGATTGAGCTTAATTACAGGACTCGTATAATCTACAAAACCCTGTACACCAAAACGATTATCAGCAAGACGTGAGCGCAGTGCTTCATAGTTAAAAAGACCTCTGCGTTCATCGTAAATAAACTGAGGTGTTCCGCTAAGAAAAACACCAATATATTGCGCTTTCCCCTGCATGGTATCATTAAAAATAGTTAATATTTTCTCATAGTTACTATCTCTGGCTTGTTTGTGTGTAATTTTATAAAGATTCACGCCTTCATCCAAAAACAACAACAAACCTTTATATCCAGTTTTGGCTACAAAAACAGCAAATAACTTTAAAAATTCATACCAGCTTTGGTCATCTATGATGCAATCCACCGAAAGATACTGACGGGCTTCGGTTTTTGTAGTAAATTCTCCGCGAAGCCATCGCAACGAAGCCTGCTTCAAATTTTCATCCCCAGTTTTCATTCCTCGCCAGTAAGCCTCAATAACAGAAGAAAACGCAAAACCGTATACCATTTCAGACAGATCGGTCAAGACTTCGCTTATTTCACCGCTGACAGCATCAACAATTTCTGGGCCACCCGGACGAAACCCTTTTGCTTTTGTTATGCTGGACTGTAAAGAACTGATCCACTTTTGCAGAATAGATTCAAGCGCACTACCTTCTGGTCTTGTGAGCGTTGAGAGATGCTGCATAAGCTCACGATAGGTGGCAAGCCCTTGGCCCTTTGTTCCAGTAAGACGACGCTCGGGGGACAAATCTGCATCGGCTACTACAAAATTCCGTTCCATTGCATTGTTACGAATCATTTGCAGCAAAAAGCTTTTTCCGCTTCCGTATTGTCCAGAAACCAACCGGAAAGATGCTCCGCCGTCTTCAATGGTCGCAATATCATGTAAAAAGGCATTTACTTCATTTTTTCTGCCAACAGCTATGTGTCGCAGACCGATTCTGGGTACCACTCCTGCGGTTAATGAGTTCATAAGAGCGCCTGACTCACGGCGGCTGATCTTTACAGATGGCATTTTATTTTCTCTCCTAGACGACAGACTGTTTGAGTAAATCTATGTATTCATCCAAAATTTGAGGTTTCTGATCTACAGCATCAACAATAATGTCTCCCATTAACTGCATTGCAAGCGCATTAATGTCATCTAAGAGGAGCTGCGGCATTGTGTGTGCTTCCTCAGCAATTGCTTCTAAATCACTCTGTGGGTTCTCATTTGTTATCAGCACATAGAGAGCTTTTTGTTGTGTCGGTAAAAGAGCATCAACAAACTCTTTTATCTCAAATGTTAATTCTGATGAATCAAATAGTTTAGAGACGCTTTCCTCAGATGATGCTGCAGGCTTATTCTGATAAATATATTCAAGCTCATCTTGATAATCGTCTTCAGCGATTATTTTGGAACCCTCTGCCACTAAAAGTGCGCGGCCGAGATAGCGCTCAGCTAAACGGTTAATCTCCGTTATCAAAGGTTCATCTTCTTGCGCTGCACTGCACTCCCATGTTGATTTATCCAAGCGGTCTAAAAGACTGCGTGCGTTGGACGAGATAGAGGTATAGATTGCAGTGACTTCTTGAACATTTGTATACAACTCTTTGTTCTCAGGTGTGGTCTGATCAATAGTGGTCAGACCAAGCTTATCAGTTACTTCGTTGGACTCTTTTTTTATTGCGATAATTTTTTCAAAATCTAATGGGACCTCTGGCTTTTTCGAAAATCCATTTACTTGTGTTGGCTGTTGCCCATATTCTTTTTTCAAGAAATGTTGAATAAGCTTTGCAGTTTCCTCATCAATAGTCACACCGCGTAATCGTCCCTTGTATCCTCGCAATTCACGCAGAGTGTTTTCGCCATACCTGACAAGCTCTTTGATATAGGCTCTTAAGTTGGGGTATGTGGAGTAATTTTTTACGGTAACGTATATTTTTTTGTTGGCTTGCGGGCATACTGCGCTTGTAAAAGCATAATATTCCTGCTTCTTTATACTAGACGGTCCATAAGTATCTAAAATTCCTTTTTGTTTATTTTTACGTAAAGCAACATCTGCTAGTGCAATCACCCTTGGGATCGCCTCATGCATAATATCTTGATTCCCGTCTTTGTAAAACTTGCTATTAACAAGAGAATAATCACTTAAAGCATCAATCAACGAGAAATGAAGCTTAAGAGGCACATCTTCCGCATTTTGTGCTATTAAAATATCTGTCATGACAGAAGGAGCTAAACGAGGGTATTCATCTACATCGGAAAGCCTATATTCCAAATTGTTCTGCTGCGTAAAATCAAAAGTCCAGCCCGTTAGATAATGATCTAACGAAGGGAATTTTTTCCGATATGCTGCCCATAATTGCATGAGCTTTTGATATCCTTCTTGTGGATCTTGCCACCCGATACCGCTGAGAAGTTCATAAATCAACACAAAAATGTAGGACAAATCGGTATCCATGTAATTTCCTTGGCGAATTTGGGAGCGCCAATAAAAATACCATGCTTGTTGAGCCTTGTTCATGCTGTCATACGTTGGCCAGTAGGACATAAAGGGGACAAAGGCTGCAGTTCTTCCCTCTTTTGAAGCATTCCTCTCCATATCTGTGAAAAACTTCGTGTACGGATTATGCACAGAAACGGAAACCTTAACACCCTCCGAAGCATATGAAGACCTTACAGGAATTGATTGCTTATCCTCCTGTTTCCCGGAGACAACAATATCAGAAAATCCATTGGCGACAGAAGTGCTTTTAGGAGAAACGGAAACCTGAACATTCTCTAAAGCATATGAAGGTCTTATAGGAATTGATTGTTTATCCTCCTGTTCTCCGGAAACAACACTATCGGAAAATTCATTGCCTACTGAAGTAATATTATAAATAGAGTTTATACTTGTTTGTGTAGTGGACTTCCCCGTGTCGTTGATTATCTTCTTTTTTACTATTCGATATGCGACCGCATAATGAACTATACCCAATATCCAAATAAGAGGAGATAAGGAGGTATCGGTAAATGTTATTACTGCATAAGCGACAGCACAAATGATATTTAGATTACTGGAGTTAACCAGGCCGATATATAGCAAAGAGATCCAATTAAAGACTGGTATAAAAGAGAGAATTCTAAAGCCTATTCCAGGTAATTTTCTTGGTGTATTCTTCATATCCTATTTCCTTCGTCTTGAGTCGAAACGCAACAATTTCGGTTGTAGTTCAAAAAATTTAATTATGTATTTGACACTGTAACTCTTGCCTTTGTATACTCTTTTTCTTGATCGTGAGAATGATAAACTTTCCTAACTGTTAAGGTTTCTACTATTTGACATCAAAGTGAGATTATTTTTGCTATATCTCGATTTTTTGCAACAAAACTGCATTTTTAATAAATTTTAGTTTTTATATACTTTTTCTTTTTGCTTTTCGTACCAATTTCAAAAACTTTGCAGTTGCAGGCCTAGAAAAAAATGGATTCTGTGAAAAAATCCATAATAAATGTGTACTGAATTAAGGAGAAATCAAGAGAATGATAATATGCTATCTATTTCTTTAGGTGGAAACATTACTAAGGAGAGATTATCCTACTAAACGTAAGATGGTATCTGAGAAATATTCTGTTTTTATGTTCTTTGCTGTGGAACTAGATTTTTGGTTTAATATTCTGATTTCTCGCAACAGAACATTAAGTCCGTCTCCTTTGACTACAACTTTCTCAAAAAAACAACGATACATAATACGGAACAGCACCATTATTCTTGTGAAAAATCACATCATCACCCTTTTTATAGGAGCCGACGAAATTATTAATTGTCTTCTTGGCTGTTTACTGTCAAAAAATCCCCAAACATTTAAACCACCTTACGGGAAGATAACACCTCGATGATACCATGTTTTCCGTAAGCTTTCTTCAAGATGGCTGTCCTTAATTTCCATTGGACAGTCATTCCTGTTTTTTAAATAAGTTTTCATGTCTACACCCTTTGTTTTTAGGAGAAGCTTAAACCGTAGGTCCGGGATAATTAGAATTCAGCCTTTCGGCTCTCCATAGGCAAATATCAGGGGAACTTAGAAAACGAGCGCTAGCGGCGATTACAGTGGCTTCTAGAGATATGTACGTAGGAAAAAGAGCATAAAAATTATTCATCGTTTTTATAAATCTCATCAAACGCTACAAGCTGCTTGGTGGTGAAGCCTGAATAGATTTGATCTAGAACACTCTGGAAATTCGCAGGCATTGTTCCTCTTTGTTTCTCTACGAGTTCATTAAACCTTCTTGACCTAGCTGTAGACA
>CAZLNG010000140.1:0-8836 GCA_964560735.1 uncultured Methanosarcinales archaeon
TGCCTGCATTTTCAGGAATGATATTATTATGGAAGACTGGCAAATTGCAGAAGAAATTGAAAAACTCAAAAAGGAAAGAAACGCAATAATCCTTTCACATTTTTACACCCGAAGGGAGGTCCGGGAGGTTGCTGATTTTGTTGGGGATTCCCTTTCCCTCTGCAAAGCAGCAGTAAATTCGAAAGCTGAAGTCATAGTTTTTGCAGGTGTGCATTTTATGGCAGAATCGGCATCAATTATTTCCCCGGAAAAGTTAGTTCTTTTGCCGGTGCCGGATGCAGGATGCCCTATGGCAGATATGGTTAATGTAAAATCTCTCAGAGAGGCAAAAGAAAAAAATCCGGAAGCAGCAGTGGTATGCTATGTAAACAGTTCTGCCGCAGTAAAAGCAGAATCAGATATTTGCTGTACATCCGCAAATGCGATAAATGTGGTCAATTCGATTGGAAACAGGGAAGTTATTTTTATCCCTGACAAAAACCTGGGAGCATTTGTATCCCTGCACACCGACAAAAAGATACATCTCTGGCCCGGATTCTGCCACGTCCACGAAAATATCAGTGATCAAAGTATAAAAGAACTGCAAAAAAAGCATCCTTATGCAGAATTTCTTGCACACCCTGAGTGCAGACCTGAAGTTCTGGGGCTTGCAGACCATATCCTCAGTACCTCAGGAATTGTACGAGAGATAGAGAAGTCGAGTTCTATGGAATTCATAATCGGGACCGAAAGGGAAATTGTCCTGAGCCTTAGCAGAAAACATCCGAATAAAAAATTCTATTCTGCATCAGAGAAGGCATTTTGCTATAATATGAAAAAAATCACACTCGAGTCCATCCTGCATAGCCTTCAGAATATGGATTATGAGGTTCATGTTCCAGAGAATGTAAGAGTAAAAGCTAAAAGGGCACTGGACAGGATGCTTAAAATCAGTGGAAATTGAAAAAACGAGAGAGAAAAAAGAGGATTTCCTACCCTATGAGATTTCCCCCCTCCGAATTTTAATTCTTATTTCACTGTTTCTTTTCCTGCCAATGGATAATTATTTATAATCGGATCACAATTGTGAGAGTATAATCACAATTGTGAACGTTTACACAGACAGATTAAGCGTCAGAATGGCAGAGTGGCTATGCCTCCGGCTGCAACCCGGAGATACGTGAGTTCGATTCTCACTTCTGACTTAAAAAGGATGGAAAGGGAATCATCGGCTTGTTCCAGAGAGAAGGCTATTTAAAGAGTATTTGAGTCTGCAAAGGAGTTTCAAGAAGATTTCGAGGCGTAATAAAGTACCTGGAGGATTCCCTGGTCGAAATCTCGAAAATACGGCTGGAGGTAAAATGAGATGACGGAAAAAAACAAAAACCTGAGTGATAAGGAAACCAAGGAAAATAGAGGAATTCTGAAAAAAAAGAAGCTTGAAGACCTGGGGATTTCAACTCTTGCTGTACATGCAGGAGCAAAGCCCGACCCCGCTACAGGAGCAAGGTCAGTTCCTATTTATCAAACGGCAGCTTATGTATTTGACGATACTGAGCATGCAGCAGACCTTTTCGGGCTCAGGAAAGAAGGGAACATTTACACGCGCCTGATGAACCCGACTACTGATGTTTTTGAAAAAAGGATGGCTGCTCTGGAAGGAGGAATCGGAGCCCTTGCAACAGCGTCAGGAATGGCTGCAATTACAACAGCCCTGCTTACCTTTACTAAGCCCGGAGACGAGATAGTTTCAGGAGATAAACTCTACGGAGGAACTTACGAGCTTTTCAATTACACCTTTCCGAAATTCGGAAGAAAGGTAAAATTCGTAAATTCGAGCAGGCCTGAAGAGTTTAAAAAAGCAATCACAGGAAAAACAAAAGCCCTTTATGTAGAATCAATCGGAAATCCAGGGCTTGATGTGGCTGACCTTGAAAAACTTGCAGGGATTGCCCATGAAGCAGGAATTCCCCTTATTGTGGATAATACTGTTTCTCCTTTGATTTTAAGACCAATAGATCATGGAGTGGACATAGTCGTATATTCCGCAACAAAATTCATTGGAGGACATGGGACTTCTATAGGAGGAGTGATTATCGATTCCGGAAACTTTGACTGGAGCCCTGAAAAATTCCCTGAAATCTGCGAGCCTGACCCCGGATATCACGGGCTGCAATATAAAGAGGCCTTTGGAAAAGCGGCTTTTATTGCAAAGGCCAGAGTGCAGTTTATGCGAGATACTGGAGCATGCATTTCCCCTTTTAACTCCTTCCTGTTTACTCTCGGACTTGAGACTCTCCCTCTCAGAATGAAAAAACACTGTGACAATGCCCTGGAAATTGCAAAATTCCTGGGGAAACACCCGAAAGTTTCCTGGGTTTCTTACCCCGGGCTTGAGTCCCACAGCAGCCACGAGCTTGCAAAGAAGTATCTTAAGTCAGGTTCGGGTGCAATAATCGGGTTTGGAATCAAGGGTGGAATAAGCGCGTGCAAAAATTTTATTGAAAACCTTGAGGTCTTTTCCCATCTTGCAAATATAGGAGATGCAAAAAGTCTTGTGATCCATCCGGCTTCTACCACCCATGAACAGCTGTCAGAAGAAGAGCAGCTGGCATGTGGAGTAACTGAGGATTTTATCAGGCTTTCAATAGGAATTGAAGATTCAAAAGACCTGATTTTCGACATAGAACAGGCACTTTCTGAGGTTTGAGCATGGAAATATCTGCCCATACTCCTTCTTTTAAAAACTATTTTCCCGAAAAAAAAGGCCAGAATCTAGGGATTGTTCGCTCAGAGAGTTACGGAATTCCAGGGATTTTCATACTGGAGAGCGGAAAAACTCTTTCCGGTGTCAGAATAGAGTACGAAATGTACGGGAAGATGAATGCGGAGAAAAGCAACGTCATCCTGATCTGCCATGCCCTTACTGGTGATGCCCATGCTGCAGGGTTTCATAAAGGCGACAAAAAACCAGGCTGGTGGAACATGGCAATAGGCCCCAATAAAGCCTTTGACACAGAAAAATATTGCATCATCTGCTCAAACGTTCTCGGAGGTTGTAAAGGATCTACAGGCCCATCTTCCATAAACCCTGAAACAGGAGAGCCTTATGGACTTTCGTTTCCTGTAATCACAATCGCAGACATGGTAAACGCCCAGAAGAAACTGGTCGAGCACCTTGGAGTAAAACAGCTCTTTGCAGTTGCAGGAGGCTCTATGGGCGGAATGCAGGTGCTGCAGTGGACAGTCAGCTACCCCGACATGGTAAAGAAAGCAATTGCTATAGCAACAACTGCATCCACAACCCCGCAGCAAATCGCATTCGGAGCCATCGGGAGAAAAGCAATAACCGCTGACCCGAAATGGAATGGTGGAAACTATTATGGGAAAGCAATCCCTGCACAGGGCCTGGCCCTTGCCCGGATGATAGGGCATATCACATACCTGAGCGATGCTTCAATGCAAAAGAAGTTCGGAAGGGAGCAGCAGGATACAGCAGCAAGCACAGATCTTTCAGATATATCCTCAGAAGCCGCCTTTCCGGATCGTTCCCCGAATTTTCAGGTTGAAAGCTACCTGAATTATCAGGGAGATAATTTTACCAGGCGTTTTGATGCAAATTCATACCTTTATATTACAAAAGCAGTGGACTTCTTTGACCTTTCAAGGAATGGATCTCTTATAGAGGGTTTTTCCGGAGTTGCTGCAAAATTTCTTGTAATTGCCATTACCTCAGACTGGCTCTACCCTCCCTACCAATCCCAGGAAATCGTGTCAGCTCTGATTGCAAACGGAGTTGACGCAAAATACGAGGAAATCAGGTCTCAGTACGGGCATGATGCCTTCCTGCTAGAAGAAGGGCAGCTGGACTACCTGATCAGGAGTTTTCTTTCCCAGATTCTTGTAAACGATATCATGAACCAGAATTTCTATGCTGTTTCAAAGGATGAAACGATAGAAAACGCATCGATACTCATGGTAAAAAAGAAAGTGAACCATCTGCCCGTAGTCTCGGAAGACGGAAAGCTTGAAGGCATTGTCACTTCCTGGGACATTACTAAAGCTGTCGCCTGCAAAATCACCGGCCTTAATGAGATAATTACCCGTGACGTGAAGTATGTGTACGCAGGCGAAAGAATAGAGACTGCATCTTCAATAATGGAGGATTACTCAATTTCCGCACTTCCCGTAATTGACTCCGAGAACCATGTAATTGGAATGGTTACAAGTGAGAGCATAAGTGCTCTTATCGGAAGATTCGGCTAAACTTAAAACGACAAAAAAGAAACTGGCTAATCTTGATAACCTTGAAGAGATTTCAATTCTCTGTAATTCCTTTCCTGTAGCCTTTTTTCTGGTTTCCTTTTTGGCTGAAAATGAAACGCTGTCTGCTTTTAATGGATAATTCAGTTTTCAGGGTAACCTTAATAGCATCTCCCTGCTGTTTTTGTCCGAGCATCAGCGCGGCTGGAACCTTACTAAATTGAACAAAAATGAAAGCATAAGAAGCCCCTGTATACAAGATCAAGCATCGTTTAATAAACAATTCAATAGAAGCTGGAAACATTTACTCAAAATAGTAACAAAATGAGATTCAAACCTCTTAATAAACAAAAGAAATGTTCTTTTGTCAGGTTTTGCATCCCCTTATCTTCTTTCATAATCTTCTCTGTATCTTTTTAGATCTCTCTTTTTTGGATATCTTACCTGAGACTATCACAAAGGTTGAGACGAATATTACTGTGAGTATCGTTATGTTAACAGGGCTGGTCAGGTCTGCAAGGTTATTGACAAAAGGAGAAGTAAGAGAGTAAGCGGTTCCATAAACGTTCCACGAATATATTCCGAAATAAGCTGCCTCTATAAGTACTGCTATAAGGGATATCAAACCGGCTATCATAAAACTGCGAATAATAGTATCAAGTCTCATTTCTGATCGCTTTATACTACATCCCGGAATATAAATAAGTTTATTTTAGTGGGTCCTCTGGAATTTTCCCAGTTAAAGAACTCAGCAAATAAAAACAGAAAACTCTAAAAGCTGTTCCTATAAAGGTAAATTGATCGCTCATGAAAATCCACGTCCTCCAGCATTCCCCAATAAACACTCTTGGCACAATTGAAGAATATGCAAAAATCAAAAATCACTTTGTTGAATCAACCCGCTTTTACGAAACAAAAATTACCCCGGAAATTAATTCTTTTGACCTTCTTATCATTATGGGCGGTCCCATTGGGGTTTATGACTATAAAGAAAACCCCTGGCTCAGAGATGAAAAAGAGTTTATAAAAGGGATAATAGAAGAGGGAAAAACGGTTCTTGGAATTTGCCTTGGGGCTCAGTTGCTTGCTGACGTCCTGGGCTCCCGGGTTTTTGAGAATAAGTATGTTGAAATGGGCTGGTTTCCTGTAAAGAAAGCAGCAGAAGGCAAAGAGTCTGATTTTCTCAAAGAAATGCCAGAAGAGATAACAGTTTTTCACTGGCACTCCCGAACTTTTGACCTGCCAGCCGGTGCAATTCATCTTTTTGAGAGCGAAGGCTGCAATATTCAGGGTTTTATCTATGAAGGCAGGATTGTAGCCCTGCAGTTTCATCCGGAAGTAAACGAAGAAAGAATCGAATCCCTCATAAAGCGTTTTGGAGATGGAATGGCTGAAGGGCCGTTTGTCCAGAAGAAAAAGGAAATGAGAGGGCAGAGAAAATATCTGGCCGGAACAAAAGAATTTATGTTTTCAATTCTGGACAGGTTGGTAGACTTTAAAGTTTAAGCAGATACGGAAAAAGTTTTTAGCCCTTTTTACGAGATTTATTGTTCTTAATTTCCCAAACAAAAAATTGACACTCCAGTTCTCTATTTTTTTGCCTGTAGTGTTGCTAATGTTTGATATCTTTAATTTAATCGAACCTGATAGGTTCCAGCCGCGCAAATGCGCGGGACAATAACGACCGGAGGATGCTATCAAGGTTGCCTCGGGAGAACCTGAAGATCAAAAAGCTACTCCACCTGCCCGGGTACAATATCAACAGGTGTCGTATGACCGTGCTTTTGTTCTTTCAAAAAAATCCCTTTCATGCCCCCTGAGATAAGGGCTGCTATATCTTTTAAAGCAAAACCCTGCTTAAGACCCTTAGGGAGAGCTATATATTTCGGACTCCATTCAGGATTGAACTTCTCTTTAAAGTCCCGGAGACCTTTATAATTGTAAAAATGTTCTCCATGAGTATAAATTAAAGACCCGATTTTATGCCACATAGGGGCAAACTGTCTTTTTTCAAAACCTGAAAGAGGAGCCATTCCGAGGGAAAAATTCCTGTATCCATTTTCTTTTCCCCAGAGCATGAGCTTAACAAAAAGGTATTCCATTGTCCTGTCAGGAGCATCCGGACTGTGGCGCATGAGGTCAACACTAATTTCTTCCTTTTCCGCACCTTTCCACACGTTTGCAAAGGCAACTATCTCGGTTTCGTTCCTGACAATGGCAGTCGAAAAGTTGCTCAGGTATTTCTCATCAAAAAAGCCTATTGAGAATCTCTTTTCTTTTCCGGCTTTCAGTTTCAGCCAGGCATCTGAGATCTCTCTAAGCTCAGGCAGGATGTCAGGAACTTTTTCCTGTGAGACCATTTCAAACTGATACCCTTTTTTTTCCACATTTCTTATTGTGTAGCGAAAATCTTTGCTTGCACTTCCTTCAAGGGTGAAGGGCTCAAGAGGCACTTTTGCTTCCTCTCCGATTTTGATTAGCGTCAAGCCCAGGTCAAGGAAGACAGGGATGTATTTTTCGCCAATTTCATAAAAAGCGGCTCTGCCCTGGTGCAGCTTACTCATCTCATAAAAGTCCCAGATCAGTTCTTTTGCCTGACTACTTTCTCCCACTATATCCCCCATTGAAATCCAGGTCCTTCCTGAAACCCCGTACATTAAAAAAGCCTTTTTTTCGTCGTCAAAAAGAAGGTATTTGTCTCCTGTAAATACCAGGTTCCCCCAGGTTTCATCACTCTGGTTGATAATCGTTTTTGCAAGCTCAATCTCCTCTCTGGTTGGAAGATGAATGTCCCTGGAAAAGGGGCTCAGCATTTTTGCGGTCCCAAAAACAAGGAGCAGAGAGAAAACACCAACCATCGCCCTCAGGAAGCTTGAAGCCTGAGAATTAATTCCGAATTGCCACCAGAGTTCGTTTGAATATTCTACGTTCCTGTATGAAAAAAACCCCAGCCAGACAAAGCTCACAAGCACCAGGGTTATGGCAATCAGATTCTGCCTGCTAAAAGACTGGTGCAAAAGCGAGGATTTTCTGTAAAAATACTTCCTGCAGGGCAATAAAAAGGCAAAAAGGAAAAAAAGGACCACTGCCTCATGATAGTCAAAGTCTTTTAGAAGGGCAAAAATCCCTCCCATTAAAAGGACAGCAAGGGAGAGTACATAAGCTCCGTCAATCCTTTTCCATAACCCATTTGCCAGGAGAAGGAGTAATAACCCCATTATGCTGCCAAAAAGCCTGGAGGCTTCTATAAGAGGAAGAGGAACAATATAGGTGAGATCATGAAGATATTTAGGGTTTGAAGGCAGGGCTCCCGAAAAAAGAAGGGATATACCCCCAAGAAAAATCAGAACTGAAAAAATCTGAGGTGCCAGAACTGATAGGCTTGAATACGTGACTTTTCCAAATTTCTTTAGAAAATTTTCTCTTTCTTCGTATTCATTGAATAGAAGGGCCAGGAAGCCAAACAGGAAAGGAATAAAATAATAAATTGCCCTGAAGAGCAAAAGAGGACGGATTATATCAACGGTATCGAAATAGGGCTCAAGCATGAAAAGCATCAGGGTTTCAAAAACACCAAGTCCTCCCGGGACAGTACTTATTAACCCTATCAACTGTGCCAGCGCAAAGAAAACGAGTACGTGAAGCAGAGTAAGATGCGGGTTTGAAGGCAGAAGGAAATAGATTATGCTTCCTGATAGAAGATAGTCTACTGAAGATAAAGCAAGCTGCGAAAGAGCAATTTTTGGTTCGGGAACCCTTAACTGGTACTCCTTTATCTTAAGATTCTGTCTTGAGAATGAAAAGAAGAAATAAGTTGTAAGAAAAAGCAGCAGTAAAATTCCAATAATGTTTACCGGAAGAGGAATATCAGGCATATGGGCTGGCAATTTTACCGGATAAAAAGTAAAAAGCAAACCTGCAACAAAGCAGAAACCTATCCAGAAAGTGGATATGCAAAAAACAATAATCTCCCAGATCTGAGTCAGGTTAAATCCGTATCTGGAATACAGCCTGTAGCGTAGAGAGCTTCCGGTTAAAAAATTAAAGCCTACACTGTAACTTATTGACGTGCTTATGAAAGAAATCCATGCAGTCCTCTTATAAGGCATGGAATTATTTATACCGCGAACTGCCAGGTAATCATAGCCAGTCAAAGCAATGTAACTCAAAACGGTTAAAAAGAAAGCAATTCCTATATGGCTGAGAGGAACGCTATTAATATTTTCCACAATATCGCTTGAATGTAAATGGTGAATTTGATTGTCCAGTGTCCATACAGCCAGGGAAAATATAATGACTGGCAGAAGATAACCTATCAGGCTTTTCAGTTTAGGGATTTTTTCATGTATACTGCCGTTTTGTTTCATCAGGATCTGTGTCCTCTTATCTATAGATTAAAATTTCTAATGTTGAACCTACTCTCTTAAAGTAAATATATTTTTTCTACGTTGGGAGGAGAGGGTTTACCTTTGAACTGTATTCTAATTTATATTTGATGCTACTTCGTCCTCTATGTCACACAGGATCAGACTTTCGAAAAAGTAATTCAAAATGAATCAAATTCTCCCATGTGATTATATTAGCAGTCATCAAT
>CAZLNG010000141.1:0-3734 GCA_964560735.1 uncultured Methanosarcinales archaeon
CCTTATTAATATGGGATACTTTACTGATTCAAGGCACCAGGAATACAAAAATAAATTGCGAAACACATATCAAGCCTAAAGATTAGCCTATTGATAATTACGTTATTGCTCTTAATTTTGCTTTCCATTTACTCAAAATATTGAAACCCAGTTTAATGGAGAGATACAGCAATGGGCTAAAGAGATGAATGAGCTGTTAACATAAATGAAAAAGTATACTGACAAATGCAAGAGCAAGTCAAAGAGTTAGATTTTGAGCAAATTAAAGTGTTAGAAAACAGTTCTGTCTTATTGTATCTTTTAATTCCTGTTTTATTGTATCTTTTATTCGATCTTATTGCATCCTATTTTTGAATTTTGCAATTATACTATTTGCGTGACATTTTTAGATGGAGTTCAATCCTTATTTAGTAAATCTTGTTCGCAAATTTTTCAGATAATCAGGTCTAGAGGTTTTCAAAGAGATTCAACCTTATCTTGTGATAGCTGCTATTTTTCCAGGTTTAAGTTGAAATTAAAGCTTCCAATCCTTGGATAAAAGCAGTTTACTCAATGATGCTTTTTGAGAATTTTTGGAACTTCAAAATTTAGTCTAATTATCAGTACATGTGACCATAGTTCATTGAAAATTTATAAATTTGATATTAATAAAAGAAATACTTCTTAAGTAATACTTATTTTAATAAAGCTATTATTTAGTAACAATTTTTTTTAGTAAAGTATTTATAGTAAAGTCGTTTTAATTAAGTTTATCTTAATAGATGAATAAAAAATAATGCATTAATTATATGTTTAGTGGAAAGAGAGTGTACAAAACATTTCAAACCCTAAATGACTTAGAATGTGCTTTTAAGCAATTTGAAGCTCTTAAAAATCTAATGTAATGGAGGAGGAGTTTTGATTAAGAAAAACCAGCACTATTTATTTATGGGTTCAGTAGTCGTAATCATAGCAACTCTTGTTCTCATAAGTTCTATGTCCGGATGCGTATCCAATTCTGCGCCAGTTAACTCAAGTTCAGATATTTCTAATGAACAGGTGGCTTCCCAGGGTTCTAATGAACTAGCAGAATCCGAAAATTTAGATGAATTAATAGCAGCCGTAGGAACTCATGGTGGAGAGCCTGAAGCGGGTTTCAACCCCATTACCGGATGGGGAGATAACCATGAGCCTCTAATTCAAAGTACTCTTCTTAAGAAGGACAGTAAAGCAAATCTCATAAACGATCTTGCTACAAACTATACAGTAAGCAGTGACGGGTTGAAATGGACTGTCAAAATAAGGGATGACGTCAAATTCACAGATGGAGTGCCCTTAACAGCTAAAGATGTGGCATTCACATATAACACAGCTGCAAACTCCAGTGCCGGACTAGATTTATCTATGCTGGAAAAAGCTACTGCAACCGATGATTATACGGTTGAGTTTGAATTGAATGATCCTCAAGCCACATTTGTCAATAAATTCACAGCCGTTGGTATCGTTCCTGAACACGCTTACAATGAAAGTTACGGTATGAATCCTATTGGGTCAGGCCCATATAAATTCGTCCAGTGGGACAAAGGCCAGCAGGTAATCTTAGAGGCAAATCCAGACTACTATGGTCAGAAGCCTTACTTTAAAAAGATAACCTTACTTTTTATGAAATCCGATGCTGCTTTTGCTGCAGCCAAATCTGGACAGATTGACATGGCTGAAATTCCTTCTTCCTTTGCTAATCAAGAGGCAGATGGAATGAAAATAGTATCTCTGGAGTCTATTGATGCCCGCGGAATAAGCTTCCCGCTAATTCCAAATACGGGCAAAAAGACTGAAAATGGTTACGCAATTGGAAACAATGTAACTTCTGATCCTGCAATAAGGAAAGCCCTGAATGTCGGAATTGACAGACAGGCACTGATTGATGGAGCATTATATGGACAGGGTGAAGAAGAATTTACAGGTGTGGATAAACTACCCTGGGGTAATAAAGAAGCTATTTTTGAAGATGGAAATATAGAAGAAGCAAAGAAGATTTTAGCCGACGCTGGCTGGACAGATACTGACGGTGACGGTATTGTGGAGAAAAATGGCTTAAAAGCCGAATTCACCTTGCTCTACCCATCAAGTGCACAGGAAAGACAGGCATTAGCGGTTTCTGTAGCTGAAGAAGCAAATAAACTGGGCATTAACATAAAAATAGAGGGTAAAAGCTGGAATGAGATTGACACCCTTGCCCATTCAACTCCGATAGTGTTTGGTTATGGCTCACTGGATCCAACAGAGATATACTTAAGATACTACAGCAAAAGCTACGATCCTGCAAACTACAACAACATAATAATGTACAATAATTCTGTTGTGGACAATTACTTAAGGACTGCTTTAACCTCTTCTGACCAGGATACTGCAAATAAAAACTGGCAGATGGCTGCATGGGACGGAACAACAGGGTTCTCTGAAAAAGGAGATGCTACATGGATGTGGATGGCAACCATTAATTACACATTCATAATGGATAATGACATCGATATCGGAACACCCAAAATTCAGCCCCACGGTTCAGATATCTTTGGAAACATTTTAGAGTGGAAACGCACAGAAAACTAAACAGGGAGTTAACTTCGACTTAAACTCCCATTTTTTTCTTTTTAATATGTTGAATGTTAAGTTTCGGTTTATGAGATAATACTGAACTCGTCAAGCAATTGTTCAGTATCTGTAGTATTCTCAGGAATTATCACAATTTAAACATATTTTCAGCAGCCCCTAGCTGAAGCTAATAAAAAATCAGAAAAATGAGTAAAAAATCATATTTAATGATACAATATTTCATAAAATATAATCATTAGTAACATATTTTTTTCGGAAAGTATATATAGTAAAATTGTTTTAATTCAATTTATCTTAATAATTTTGTAAAAAACATTACGTTAATATTATTTTTAGCTGGAAAAGTATTACTCGCCCGACAAATCTAATCAGGAAATACCGGTTCGGAAAGCATTGTAGAAATGAGTAAAAATTCTGATAAAAAATGCAGGAGGAATTTATATTAAGAAAAACCAGCAGTATTTATTTATGGGGTCAATAGTCGCAATTATAGCAGCTATTGTTCTTATAAGTTCTATATCCGGTTGTGTGTCCGATTCTGCGTCAGTTAACTCAACTTCCCAGGAGATTTCTGACGAACAGGTAAATTCCCAGGGTTCTGATGAACTCGTAGTGAATGTATATTCACATACTGGAGAACCGCAAGCTGGATTTGATCCACTTATGGGATGGGGATGCGGTCATGTGAATTTTGAGCCATTGGTACAGAGCACTCTTTTCAAATCAGCCGACGATGGAAGTATGATAAATGACCTTGCTACCGGGTACTCTGTTAGTCCTGATGCGAAGATATGGATTGTCAATATAAGGGACGATGTCAAATTCACAGATGGAGAAAAATTAACAGCAGAAGACGTAGCTTATACATTTAATACTGCAATTGGAAGTAATTCAGAGCTGGATATGAGTAATCTGGAAAAGGCTACCTCAATAAATGATACTGCAGTTGAATTCAAATTAAAAGAGCCTCAGTCCAGTTTCATATGGAGACTCAGATACGTAGGAATTGTTCCAGAACACGCATATAAAAAAGAAACTTACGGATCAAATCCAATAGGATCGGGGCCATATAAACTTATACAGTGGAACAAAGGTCAGCAGGCAATATTCGAATTAAACGAAGATTACTATGGAAAAAAACC
>CAZLNG010000141.1:3834-8757 GCA_964560735.1 uncultured Methanosarcinales archaeon
ACAAAGGTCAGCAGGCAATATTCGAATTAAACGAAGATTACTATGGAAAAAAACCTTACTTTAAGAAAATTACCATGTTATTCCTGGATAAGGAAACTGGATTTGCAGCTGCAAAGTCCGGAGAAGTGGATATAGCTGAAATCGACATTAGCCATGCAAACCAAACTGTAGATGGCTATAAATTAATGGCTTTTCCGTCAGCAAGAGCTTTTGGAGTTTCTTTGCCCATGCGGTATAATACTGGTGAAGAAAGTTTACAGGGAGATCCGATAGGTAACAACGTAACGGCAGATATAGCAATTAGAAAGGCTCTGAACATAGGCATTGACCGAAAAGCCATACTCGAAGGGGTACTGTACGGAAAAGGGGATGTCGAATATACCGGAGTGGATCAAAGAGACTTTGGAAACCCTGAAGCAAAAATTAGCGATTCAAATCCAGAAGAAGCCATAAAAATACTTGAAGATGCAGGTTGGAAAGATACTGATGGAGACGGAATCCGGGAAAAAGACGGAACTAAAGCAGAATTTGACCTGTACTACTCTTCATCGGATCAAACAAGGCAGGCTCTTTCAGTCGCTGTTAGCGAACAGGCTAAAAAATTAGGTATAAAAATAAACCTTGCAGGCACAAACTGGGATGAAATTTACGCTAACCAGTACAGTTCAGCCGTTTTATACGCTTACAGCAGTATAGATACTTTCAACTTATACTTGCAGTACCACACGAAAGAAGCTGATGATACATACAAAAACCCGGGGCTTTACAGTAATCCTGTTGTAGATGGATACCTGGAAACGGCTTTGAGATCTTCAGACCAGAACCAGGCTACAGAAAACTGGAAGTTAGCTGCATATGACGGAAAGACCGGTTACGGACCTGCAGGAGATGCAACATGGCTATGGCTAGTGACAATGGACTATCTGTATACAGTAGACGAAACCATAGATATAGGAACTCCACAGAAAAACGCTGGATCTGATATTTTAGGAAATATCTATGAATGGACAAGAATAAATGACTCAAGCTCTACTTGAAAATGAATAATGTGAAGTAAAATTCAACTTCAAACATTACTCATTTTATTTTTTATCCTGGGACTCAAATCTGGAGTAGATGATCGAAAAATGCTTCATGAATTCCTATTTTGACTTTTTAAGTATGAGAAATTATATAATTATTAACAATATGTATTACTATATTAAAAATAATTTATAATATAATTGTAACATACGAGGGAAGAGTGTGTTAAACAACGAAAAAATAGCGGGCTTTATTGGAAAGAAAATAATCCGTCTGATAAGTCTCCTGGTAGTGGTATGTTTTGTAAGTTTCATGCTTATTCAATTCTCACCAATAGATCCGGTAAGGGCTTATATTGGAGAAATGCCAGTAAGCGCAGAACACAAAGCTAAACTTGAAGAATACTGGGGTGTTAATACACCTCCTCAGGAAAAATTCCTTAACTGGGCAGGGGACGTTCTTAAAGGAAACTTTGGGGTTTCATTGATTTACAGGATGCCTGTTTCTGATGTAATTAAAGAAAGGTTTACAGCATCTCTTGCTCTCATGGCAGCTTCATGGTTGTTTTCAGGAATTTTAGGTTTCATATTGGGAATAATAGGGGGAATGAAGAAAGGAACCTGGATAGATAAGGCAATAAAGACTTATTGCTACGTTTTAGCTGCCACACCAACTTTCTGGCTGGCTCTGCTCTTATTGATGGTATTTTCAGTGTATCTGGGATGGTTCCCTATAGGTTTAAGTGTGCCAATAGGGGTTACTGCTGAAAATGTGACATTTTTTGATTGGTTTTTGCGTTTAATTCTCCCGGCACTAACTTTGAGTTTGTTAGGAGTTGCTCAAATTGCACTGTTTACCCGGGAAAAATTAATAGAAGTCCTTGACAGCGATTACGTATTATTTGCAAAAGCAAGAGGAGAGAAAGGTCTGGACCTTGTGTTAAGGCATGGAATTAGAAACGTTGCCCTTCCAGCTATTACCCTGCAGTTTTTAGGGTTCAGCGAGTTATTTGGAGGGACGGTTCTGGTTGAACAGGTCTTTTCCTATCCCGGAATAGGACAGGCTGCAGTAGCTGCAGGATTGAGGTCTGATGTGCCCCTGCTATTAGGAATAGTAATTATCAGTGCTTGCTTTGTCTTTTTTGGAAACACAATTGCTGACGTCATATACGAATTCATAGACCCTAGGATAAAACAGCAGGAGGCAGCAATATGAATACAGATGTCGTAACTGTTAACAGGAGAGTATTCGGAGGACTAAATTTAAGACAGAAGACTCTTTTAATAATAGGTTTTACATCCCTTCTATTACTTGCAATTGTGATTTCAAGCATTTTTATAAATGAAGAATCGCTGCAGACTAATTTTGGCTCTAAAAACCTGAATCCTTCACCTGAACATCCTTTTGGAACAGACTGGATGGGAAGAGACATGTTTATACGAACTCTCAAGGGCCTTGGTTTAAGTATACTGATCGGAGCTTTTGCTTCCACAATCAGTACCGTACTTGCCATAATTCTGGGCTTGCTTTCAAGTGCTGGAAAGACAGCAGATTCATTTGTTTCCTGGCTGGTAGACCTATTTCTTTCAATCCCTCATCTTCTTCTAATAATTCTTATTTCCATTGGATTGGGAGGAGGTGCAACAGGAGTTATTGTCGGAGTTGCACTTTCACACTGGACAAGCTTAACAAGAGTTGTGAGGGCGGAAATAAAACAGTTGAAAACTCAGGAATATATCCAGATTTCCAGGAATCTTGGAAAATCCAAGTGGTGGATAGCCACAAAGCATATCTTACCTCATTTGCTTCCCCAGATCTTTTTAGGTACAATTTTGATGTTCCCACACGCGATTTTACATGAAGCTTCAGTGACATTCCTTGGGTTTGGACTTTCACCACATGAACCTGCAATTGGCATTATTCTATCAGAATCTATGAAATATCTGTCAGCAGGATACTGGTGGCTTGCCTTCTTCCCGGGTTTATCACTGTTAATTGTAGTTCTGACTTTTGATATGATAGGGGATAATCTGGGAAAAATGATTGATCCTAAAAGTGCTCACGAATAAAAGCGACTACGAATAAAAGTGACTACGAAGAAAAAAGCGTTGATGAATTAAACAGTGTTTCTGAACAGTTTTTTTCTGATAATCTGGAGACTTTCTGATAGCCATAAATCTACAATAAATCAAAGATGATGAAATCTGGATTGAAGGTGAATATATGGTACACCAACATGAGATACTTTCTGAGAAGAAAAGAGAAACTAAAGCTCTCATAAAAGTTGAGGATCTTTCACTCTCATTTATTCAATATGCTTCGGGACTTAGGCAGACTGAACTAAAAGTGATTTCTGATTTGAGCATAGAAGCATATAAGGGCGAGATTTTAGCTGTGGTGGGGTCAAGCGGGTCTGGTAAAAGTCTTCTGGCTCATGCAATTCTGGGAATTTTGCCTTCAAACGCAAAACTCAATGGAAAAATAGAATATGATGGGCAGGAGCTGACTCAAAAAAGAAAAGAAGAAATCAGAGGTAAAGAAATAGCTTTGATTCCTCAATCTGTCAACTATCTGGACCCTCTAATGAGGATCTCCAATCAGGTGATAGGAAATATTGAAGAAGAAAAAGCCGGGGCAATGAGAAAGTTACAGAGGGAAATTTTTCAGAAATATGGTTTAAAGCCACAGGTTGACGGGATGCTCCCTTATGAGTTATCAGGGGGCATGGCAAGAAGAGTGCTGGTTTCTACGGCCGTAATCGGTTCTGCAAAACTCATAATTGCAGACGAGCCAACTCCTGGATTGGACGATGTAACTTTGAATGAAACCCTGAATCACCTCAAAGATATGGCAGACAGGGGATGTGCAGTAGTACTCATTACTCATGATATAGAGGCTGCCTTAAAAATCTCCGATAAAATTGCGGTATTCTATGCAGGTACGGTTTTAGAAGTAGCTAACGTTGAGGATTTTAAAAATGACGGAGAGAATCTAAGACACCCATACACCAGAGCCCTCTGGAATGCTCTTCCTCAAAATAAGTTCCAGGCAATTAAAGGACATCAACCAATGCAGGATGAAGTCACCGATGGATGCATCTTCTATGAAAGGTGCTCTAAAAAGAAAGATCTCTGCTCCAGAGGTGTTCCTCAGTTTAAAAATATCAATGGAGGAGTCGTGAGGTGTAATAATGCATCTTAAAGGTGAAAATATAAGTTTCGGATATAAAAAAGACAGCTGGGTTTTAAAAGATGTGAATATATCTCTGGAGAGTGGAAAGATATTAGGGCTGATTGGAGATAGCGGGAGTGGAAAGTCAACCTTATGCAAAGTACTGGCTGGCTATGAAAATAAGTATCAGGGAAAAGTGAGTATCGACGGCAAAGAGGTTTCCTCGAAGGGATATAACCCTGTTCAGCTTGTTTTTCAGCACCCGGAAAAAGCTGTAAATCCAAAATGGAAAATGAAAGATATCTTGAATGAAGGGCATATTGTTCCACAGGACATTTTAGACTCTTTTGGAATTAAAAATAGCTGGCTTAACCGCTGGCCTAATGAACTTTCTGGAGGAGAACTTCAAAGATTTGCCCTTGCCAGAGCTCTGAGCCCGGAAACAAAGTTTTTAATTGCTGATGAAATAACCACAATGGTGGATGCTATTACGCAAGCTCAGATATGGAATATAATTTTAGATATAGTCAAAGAAATGAATATTGGGGTACTGGTAGTGAGTCATGAAAAAAAACTAATCAAAAAACTATGCCATGATACAATCTATTTAAATGATATAAATAATACTTGATCATAAAATAAAAAAATCCTTTGAAATAAAATCAAAGTTGACCAAAAAATATTGGAAGAAGAAATCTAAAGTGCTGTGCATTCAGCTTTCAAGAGATG
>CAZLNG010000142.1:0-8730 GCA_964560735.1 uncultured Methanosarcinales archaeon
CAAAAGAGAGAGGTATGAACTAGGAAGCCTGCCATTTCAATGGCGGGTGGTTCACAGTTCGTATTCTTCAAGATCCTGGTTTTCTTCTATCTTACTTTCCTGTAATGTGTTTAAAAGGATGTCTTCAGCTCCAATGTTCAGGTCTGCGTATCCTCTCACGAGTTCGATGTTTGCTCTGACAACGGATTCTTTGAAGTCTGCGAGGTCTGCGGTCAGGTCTTCAAGAGTATTTGCAGCCTCAGGACTGGTAACTATCGCTCCATCGGGCACAACTTTTTCCTCGGAAATTTCAACTCCGCGAACAACTGCCCTGTGGAGGACCAGAGTATTTTTCCCGATAGTGCAGTCAAACACTACGGCTCCGAATCCTATAAAGCAACTTTCTTCTATACAACAGGGGCCATGTACAATGCAGCAGTGGGCTAGAGATGTGTTTTTTTCAATTCTCACTTCCGAGTTGGAAAGGGAGTGAATCACCACATTATCCTGCACATTACAGCCGCTACAGATTACTATTGAAGAGCCGGGCTCGTCTGCTCTTATTACAGCATTTGGTCCGACAAATACGTCGTCTTCTATAGTTACATTTCCTATTATCAGTGCAGTCTCGAAAATCCAGGCTTTATCGCTTACATCAGGGAACTGTCCATAGGGGTTTGGAAGGTTCATGCTTTAAACTCCTCTTGATGCCTGCATTATTAACTTGTTTTTCCAGGTTTTAGTCTACAATATCTTGTTATGATAAAATATGAGAATATATTTAAATATTCGCTATTTCTCCCGAATTGCGCCTCGCCCGAATTGCGCCTCGGGAGTACGCGGTCCTTTTCTCCCCGAATTGCGCTTCGGGAGCACGCGGCCCTGTTCGCTTCGCTCAAGAGGGCTATTTTTTGGTACAGATTATTAGTGAATCACTAATCTGCGAGCTGTTCAGCAACTCGTTTCACTCGCTTTGCTTCGCTCAAGAGGACTAATTTATGGTTTAGAAGCTTGCTTGTTCTCCCAAATTCCACTCGGGATCGTAGAAAAGTGAATATCTTCTGGGAGTTGCATTGTAAGTGCAACAGCACGGAGTTTATTTCACTTTTTCAAGCAGACTAATTTACGTTTGAGAGGCTTGTCTGGTTTCCTGAAATGCGCCTTGAGACCAAAAAAAATCTATGAGTTGTAGTGTAATCTCAATTCAATCTAAATTTAACTAAATAGTATAAGTTATATATACAACGAAACTTATTAACCAGAAAAATATGTGTGATCATCTAAGTTGGCTCGCAGTCCGAGCTAATTTATTAATATCTTATGTTTGTGAAGATTTTCTTCATCATGATTCGTCCATATTTTAAGGAATAAAAATAATTATTATTGAACCTGAATGGTGAGGACAACTTGGTTTCAGAGAATTTAAAAAAGCAAATTGACCGGTTCCTGCTGGCTTTCGGTTTTTCCCTGATGTTTGGAATAATGATTCTTGGACAGGAGTTCAGGGAGGTTGTCGGGAAAGCGGTCGGGGTTATTATGAACCCCGTACTTGTTCTGGTCGGGCAGGAGAATTTTCATCTGATTCTGTTTGTAATGGCGGCTATTACTGCACTTTATGCATCTCTTATCCAGAAGTACACAATTGACTGGGAGCTCATGAGAAATACCCAGGACCGCATGAAGGTTTTTCAGAAAGAGTTCAGGGAAGCGCAGCTTTCCCAGAACACCTATATGCTGAAAAAACTTGAAGATCAGCGCAAGGAGATGATGGAAGACCAGATGAAGATGTCCAAGCAGCAATTCAAGCCCATGGCATATATCAGTATCATTTCCCTTCCTCTATTCATGTGGGCTTATTACTACATCAGCGGGCACGGGTCTGCTACTATGGTTTTTCCCTTCTGGGGGGAACAGTTGCTTACCTCTACGGCTTTTGGTCCTTTCCAGCACTGGATTTTCTGGTACTTTATTTCATCTCTGGGAGTCAGCCAGCTTATTAGAAAGGGTCTGAATATCGGTGGTGTCTGATGCAAATTACAGTAAGCGGGCTTCCAGGAAGCGGCACATCAACCATCTCAAGGCTCCTTGCTGAGTACTATGAGCTTGAACTAATTTCTTCGGGTGAAGTATTCAGGAGGATAGCCAAGGAAAAAGGGGTGAGCCTTTCGGAATTCGGAGCCATGGCTGAGAAAGATCCTTCTATTGACCTGGCTATTGACAAAAATCAGAGAGATATTGTCCGCAGTCAGGACAATCTCGTTCTCGAAAGCCGGCTTGCAGGCCACATGGCTTCGGGAGTCCCGAACGTTCTGAAAATCTGGATAAAGGCTCCACTGCCTGTCCGTGTAAAGCGAATCCAGAAGCGCGAAAAATCGGCATCTTTTGATGAGGAGTACAAAAAAACGGTTTTAAGGGAAAAATCCGAGGCTCTTCGTTATGTGAATTATTACAATATTGATATTGGAGACCTCTCTATTTACGACATGGTTATCGATTCTGAAAAATGGAACCAGTATCAGATTCTGGATATTCTTAGGGTTGCTATCGATTCGCTTTTCGGGCCAGCATAACTCTTTCAGGCAGATCTCTGTTAAAAGCTGGATTATATAAAATGAAAGTTTTACTGCCTGAACCTGATAGACGGACGTATTCACTGTTTATCGAGTATTCAGCTATATGATGGGGTATCCTGTTGACAAAACCGGATTTTCCGTTTTGCAAGGATATCCTGTACTCACCTGGTCCAGTATAATAATTGATTCAATCTAATTTATTGATCCAATGAGTTTGTTGTTTCAATGAATTTATTAATTCAATGAATTTATTAATTCAATGAATTTATTGGTCCAATGGGTTTATTCATGTTATAATTAGTTCATAACTAGAGGTCTTCGGTATCTCTTATATCTTCTTACAGGATATTATTACTATTTCCTGAGATTTTCGGTTTGTTATCATTGGTTTGTTATCATTGGTTTGTTATCATTGGTTTGTTTTCATTGGTTTGATCTTTATACAATATCTGCACTACACTCAATTAAGGAGTTTTCGAAAAATCATGTCATCTGCCGGCAAATTGCCATCCGAAGCTGAAAGAACTCTGGTACGAAAGTCCGGAGCCTGGACAAATCCCGCTTATGGCTGCTATCCTGAAAAGCGCCCTATCCTTGAATATCTGGAAAAAGGAGTCGTGAACATTGACAAGCCTAAAGGGCCTACAAGCCACGAGGTTGCAGCCTGGGTAAAGGCTATCCTCGGCGTGAATACTGCCGGTCATGCAGGTTCTCTTGACCCAAAGGTTACAGGGCTTTTGCCTACTCTTCTCGGAAAGGCTACGAAAGCTGTTCCTGCTCTTCGGCTTTCTGGTAAAGAGTATGTCTGTCTTCTTAAGCTTCACAGGGAAATGCCCCCAAAACTGGTTAGGAAGATCTGTGCTGAATTTTCCGGCCCTATATATCAGGTCCCTCCTATCAAATCTGCCGTAAAGCGCGTCCTGAGAGTCAGGACAATTTACTATATTGAAGTGCTTGAAATCGAAGGCAGTTCCGTGCTCTTTCGAGTTGGGTGTGAGGCAGGGACTTATATCAGGAAACTCTGTCACGATATCGGACTTGCTTTAGGCTGCGGTGGGCATATGCAGGAACTCAGGAGAACAAAGGCAGGCCCGTTTACCGAAAAGACACTTATTACCCTCCAGGAACTGAAAGATGCATATGTGTTCTGGAAGGAAGATGGGGATGAATCTGAACTCAGGAGGGTTGTGCGGCCTATGGAGTCAGCTGTTTCTCACCTTCCAAAGGTGCTTCTGCGGGACAGTGCGGTGGATGCAGTCTGTTCCGGAGCCTCTCTTGCCGTCCCGGGTATTACAGGCATGGACTCAAATCTTGTAAAAGGAGACCTTACTGCTTTGTTTACCCTTAAAGGTGAGTTAGTAGCCCTTGCAAAGGCTGAGATGAGTACGGAAGATATTCTAAAAGCCTCGACAGGGCTTGCAGCTACTCCAATCAGAGTTATGATGAAAGCAGGGACTTATCCAAAAGGTTGGGCTAAAAAAGAAGTAAATGTTCAGCTCTAACCTTTAAAACTCTTTTTAAGCTTCTGCCCTTAGAATAAGATTTATATATCACTATTCCGTTATGGTATAAGTCGTGCCATACGCTTTGTGCCGAGGTAGTCTAGTGGTAGGGCGCAAGCCTGGAAAGCTTGTGGGGCTTAGCCCCTCGGGAGTTCGAATCTCCCCCTCGGCGTCGAACTTTTCCTAATTTGATTATCTGAATTTCATAAAATTTTATATCTAAGTTTCAGTGTTTTCTTTGTATACTTCAGTTTTTTCTCAAGTATTGATTCCTTCTATACTTTTTTCATTTAGCTCCAATGAAAATTAATTCTGCTTCGATGAAGATTAACTTCTATGGAGATTTATACTGAATAAGGAAGCGAGTGCAGATGTCTTTATGCTGATATCTCTTCTTACGCAGATATCCTTATATACTGCCAGTTGCATGTATAGGAACTCATCAGTATATGCTGTAAAGAAGCTCCTTTTGAGAGCTGCTCCTGAATTTTTCGTGTATTCTTTAAGGGTATTCGATCAGGGGCTACAGGATGCTGTATAAATTCCCCTGGAGGGAAATATATGGTAGAAGATAAGAATAATGAAGAATTGAGGCATCTTGTTCGGATTATGAATACCGACTTGCAGGGGGCAAAACCCGTACAATACGCCCTTACAGGTCTCCCTGGAATCGGGAGGCGCACAGCTATCCTTATTGCAAAGGGCGCTGGAGTAAACCCTGCTGCTACACTTGGATACCTGCCAGATGAAGAAGTGGCAAAGCTAGACGATGCTATAGGAAAGTTTGAGGACCTTGTTCCTTCCTGGATGCTCAACAGGCAGAAAGATTTGACAACAGGACAGGACAAGCACCTGCTTGGAACGGATATCTTACTAACTTTCAGGGAAGATATTAACAACCTGAAGAAGGTCCGTGCCTACAGAGGTCTCAGGCACGAAAGAGGCTTAAAGGTAAGAGGTCAGAGAACAAAATCCACAGGCCGCCGCGGATCAACTGTCGGTGTCAGCAGGAAGAAGTGATTTTCCGGTTAGGTGATTTTTAATGGCATATCCAGGTAAGAAAAGTAAAAGTTTTGAGACTCCGAAGCACCCATGGCAGGAAGCCAGGATGGCTAACGAAGTCCAGCTGGTAAAGGCATACGGGCTCAGGAACAAGAGAGAAGTGTGGAAAGCGGCAAGTATGCTCAGGATGTACAGGTCCGAAGCCAGAAAATTGCTTGCAACTGCTGCAAGTGGTCAGGAAGGAGGACTTGAGGGGCATCTTAAAACCCAGTCAGAAGAAATTCTTTCCAAGCTCATTCGTTACGGTATTATCAAGCCGGATTCTGACATTGACGATATCCTCTCTTTAAAGACTGAAAACATTCTTGAAAGAAGGCTTCAGACCCAGGTTCTACGTCTTGGGCTTGCAAGGACAGTTGTCCAGGCACGTCAGTTCATTACTCACGGACACATAGCAGTAAACGGAAGAAAGGCTACGATTCCGGGAATGCTTATATCAAAGGAAGATGAGATGCGTATAGGGTATTATGGAAACTCCCCGCTTGTCAGTGAATCTCATCCGGAAAGACCTGTTCAGGTAGCATCTGCTCTTGCAGAAAGCACAACTACTCTTAAGGCGGTTGCCGATGCAAGGCAGGCTAGAGAGAAAGCTCCTGAAAGAGGCGGCGGAAAGAAGAAGAGAGGGAGGAGATAAAAATGGCAGATATGAAATGGGCAGTCGCTCACATCAAATCTTCATTTAACAACACGATCATCACTGTAACCGATATCACAGGAGCCGAGACAATTGCAAAGTCTTCCGGTGGTATGGTTGTAAAAGCTGCAAGGGACGAAAGCTCTCCCTACACTGCCATGCAGATGGCCGGCCAGCTTGCTGACCAGCTCAGGGACAAGGGCATTAACGGAATTCACATAAGAGTAAGAGCCCCCGGAGGAAACAAGCAGAGGAGTCCGGGTCCTGGCGCTCAGGCTGCAATAAGGGCTTTTGCAAGAGCAGGAATCCGTATTGGAAGGATTGAAGATGTCACTCCTGTCCCGCACGACGGCACTCGTCCGAAAGGCGGAAGGCGTGTATAAAAGAACTATTTCAGAGAATTCTTTAAAATTCTCTTTTTTTAATGCACTTAAAATTTAGGGGAATTAAGGCATATGACGATGGAAGTAGACATTCTGGAGTTATCGGACAGATCTGCAAAATTTGTGCTCTCCAGGGTAAGCACGGCTTTTGCTAACGGCATTCGGCGTGCCATGATCGCAGATGTACCAACTCTTGCGATCGAGTATGTGAACCTTTATGACAATACCTCGGTACTCTATGACGAGCAGCTGGCTCTCCGTCTGTCCTTAATCCCGATAGTAACGGACATAGAGACATATATGCCGCAGGCAGAATGTGAAGTCTGCGGAGGGGAGGGCTGTCCTGCCTGCGAGGTTTCCTTAACTCTCAGCGCAGAGGGCCCTGGAACTGTCTATTCAAAGGACCTTATTTCTTCTGACCCGAAGATCCAGCCGGCTGACCCCAACATACCTATTGTCGAGCTGAAAAAGGGACAGAAGCTTGTGCTTGAAGCTATTGCCCATATGGGTTACGGTAGAGATAGCGTTAGATGGCAGGCAGGCGTAGCTTGCGGTTACAAAAATGTTCCTATAATCTCCATTGAAAATTGTGACGCATGCGGGCACTGTGTAGCAGAATGTCCAAAAAGTATCATAAGGCTCGAAGGAACCGGAGCCAGAGTTGCCGAAGACGATGTTCTCAAGTGCTCTCTCTGTAAGCTCTGTGAGCAGGTCTGTGATATTAGCGCAATAAACATCTCCTATGATGAAAGCTCTTTTGTGTTTACCATAGAGTCTGACGGGTCTTACATAGCTAAAGACCTTATCTTAAATGCGGCAAATGTTGTTAAAGGGAAAGCTGAAGAAATTCTAAGTATTCTGGACCAGCTCTGAGCCTTCGCTCAGATCAGGCCCAATCTTCATTTTTTGAATTTCATACTTTTTTGATGGTTTACTGGTTCTGAAAAGCGTTAACGTATCTGGTATCTGTCCTAAATATTAGATTTTAACTCCTCTGGAAATCTTCTTTTTTTGCTCTCTTTTTCGCGGCTCTTTCTTAAATTATTATCTGTGACCCCTATGGCTCGAAATGTTTATATATTATCCACGATATTGTGAGGGAGTGCAAGGCGCAAAGCGCGCCGGAAATTCAAAATAAATCGAGATGCGAGGGTTGCCCAGCCAGGTCAAAGGCGCTAGGTTGAGGGCCTAGTCTCGTAGGAGTTCGTGCGTTCGAATCGCACCCCTCGCACCAAATTCTTAATCTGTTAAATCCAGACTTTCATTACATTCTTAAAGATTCTTTTTGTAAAATGATTTATTAAATTCCTTTATTTGTTAGCCCGAATGCGAGGGTTGCCCAGCCAGGTCAAAGGCGCTAGGTTGAGGGCCTAGTCTTGTAGGAGTTCGTGCGTTCGAATCGCACCCCTCGCACTCATATTTTTATTAACCTTTTATTATTCCTTTTTTTGTAAAATGAGTTTGTTCTGGCACCATGACCACAGATGGTGTCATCTTACCTCTATCCAGGATGTGGTATATGTTGGATTTGAACCGTTTTAGTTGTGGCTATCATAAATTCACGTCAAAACTGAAACATATAACACAATATTCGAATTCAGCAAGATGGTGTAAGAGAATTTAGTTCAGGCATCTTCAAACGGGCTGGCCATTATGCCTCCTTGCTGTACTTTAAATCCTGATAACAACGTCGTCAACATTAACAGTAAAATCTCTGACTTCAGGATACCCTGATTTTCCAAGGATCTGTATATTCTGTACTCCTATCTCCACGCTTTCATTATAGAGACCAGGATAGACAAGAATTTCGTATTCGGATGATGAATTATTTACTGCCTCCGGAATCGGTTTAAAAGCACCTTCAGTGACACTGTCTACGAAAATTTCTTTTGCCGATACAGGAGTATCAAGTGCGTTTGCTATGAGCATGATAGCCAGTAAAAGGATTATCCTATTTATTCTAATCAACTTCCCCACCCCACTCTTGTTAAACCTGTTTTAGAAACCCCAATCAGTTTTTTTGAGAACAGTCAGGTAATTTGTCCATCCTGACGGTATATTCTTCCATTCAGATACTGGTCGAAAATGGATTTTAACAGGTTTTTAACTAACAGGTTTCTTAACTGATACAGACAAAAGCTCTTAAACCCCTTCCCCGAGCCTTTGTACCGAAATATATGAGATCAAGATGTACTAAACATAAACAGCAATATTTTCTCTAATTTTTAAATCCCCTCAGTATATAATTGAAACGAATGTATCATATGGAAGAATCTAAGTATGAATATACAGATATAACTATCTGAGGGAAATTATAAATTTATAAAAGTTAAAAAGTTAGAGGGGAAAATTCCTTGAAAAGTAGATAAAACTTTAAAAGAAGATCAGAATGAAGTAGGTAAACCTGAAAATGATAAAGCTTGAGGATGGTAAATCTGAAAATGATAAAGCCTGATTATAATAAATTTTAAGAAAAGTTAAAAACACAAATAAAGGTAAAAGGCAAAAGGGTTAAAAAGGCAAAATAAGGTAAACTAAAAAGAAGGTAAAAATAAGGTAAATGTAAGGTAAAAATAAGGTAAATGTAAGGTAAAAAT
>CAZLNG010000143.1:0-8679 GCA_964560735.1 uncultured Methanosarcinales archaeon
TACTAAGGAGCTGCTTCCCAATAATGATCATAGTACTAAGGGTACCTTAATACTGGGCTTTCCTAAAACAAATCACAATTCTGAGCTTCATTAGTAAAGCCCTATAAAATTTACCTTCGATCTACATAAAAGTCCGGCTATGAAGATTAGAACCCTGATCTAGGGCTTATACGAAGGCTCTATTACCTAGATTAATCCTGAACTTCTTTCTTCCTTCTATAATAGAGCTACAAGGATACAAGCTGGTTGAAACTCAAGACGATTAATCTTTTTCGCTCTTTTTTTGCACTTTTTAGCCAACGCTAAAGCCCGTAGCCAATCGGAAATAAGCTTCTTAGATATTTGCCTATGGAAAGCTTATTGACTAAATTCTAATTATCCCAGACCCCGTTAACTACACAGTACCTTCGAACATTATGTTTATGTACTTGATTTTACGTCAGAAGTACATAAGTCATAGAGGTGTAAGTATGGTATCTTGTAGCAAGAAGGAGCTATTACATGCAATATATCAAAACTGTATCGATTGTAGTTCAGGTGATAGTGCAAAAGTGAAAGAGTGTGATAGCAAAGATAGTTGTGCACTTTGGAGATATCGCCTGATGATATTCAGTAAAGAATCTTCTAATAAAAGTTAAAAAATTTATTTTATTCTGAAATTATTTTGCCGTGAGACTCTTATTAGTTTTCTCAGATCTCGCGATTCAAAGTATGGATTTTCCACTTTTTAGCAACAAAAAAACTAAACACGATGTAAAACTTGCAAAACTTCCCCTAAAATACGAACCTCCTATGTCAAAAGGTTCGTATATCGAAGCATCCTGAAAAATTAGATTTTTGCGAAAATTCACTAATTTAAGACCTGGACACAACAAATAATTTATAAAATTAAAAATGACTAAAATACACAGGTTTTACCTTAAAACCTGTGCATTTTAACCGTTTTTAACCTAATTTTGACACAAAAACAGGGCAAAAAGTGCATTAAATACACAGGTTTAAATAAAAACTGTGTATATTATAGCTAGGGTATTTTAGTATATCTTTACAAAAAGAAAAAAACTGTTTACCAGAAACGCCACCAGGGTTTTTTTGCTCCAGGAGCTTCAATGACTTTTTGAGTAAGCAAACCGTGAATATTAATTGTTTGAGTTTTCAAAGATTCCGTTAAATTCTCGTTTTGAATATTCAACCTTTCGATATGTTTGTCTTTTGTTTGGAGCTGTGGCAGCGTAACGAATTTTCTGTAAAAGATCGATATTGTAATGAGAATATATGATCTTGAATACTTGGCTGGAATATGTCGCCATTATCCTCATAATTAGCTGCAAAGCAGCCTCCTCTGAAACTTTCAGCTATCTGAAGCGCATTACAAGCAGATCGAAGCTTTGAGCAACTTATTAACTCTGCTCTGTTAGGAATATTAATCAGGCCGTATTCAACATCGCCTAGCTTATATATCAATTGTTTATTATTTAAAGATAGAATCTTCGAACAAGGAGATATCTCTCCGTTAGTAGATACAGATATACTGTTTTTGGCAGCGTGACAGCCGAAAAAGCTTAATCCATCATCTTCTTCATCTAATTCAGATATCCTAAGATCTTGGCTGGATTTTTCCCGATACCAATGGGCTATTCTTCTCATCTGTAAACCAAAGGACTCAACATCCTCTTTAGACCATTCTATTCCAGTGACATGGCAAATGAAAAATTGGTTTATACCTAGGTTGTGAAGCTCTACTACATCTTCGTATAATCTTAGCACATTATTAGGTACGACAGTCATCCTTGCTCCTATCCATGGCTGGAATTTCTTAAGTATCTTAAATCTCTTTATTGATCTTTCAAAGGTGCCGTGCCCTTGTTTATCAACTCTACATAGATCATGCGATAATTTAGATCCATCTATACTTAATAATACCTTTATCTCATGCCTTGCAAGGTATTTTGCCATTGATTCATTGAGGAGAAGCCCATTACTAGTCATATTGAATCTTACTTTCTTGCCTGAGAGTTCTTCCTTTTTCTCTACATATTCAGTAATAGATTTTATTAAAGGAAAGTTTAAAAGCGGTTCTCCACCGAAATATGTCAGATGCAGTTCTTCCTCCTCCTGAGAATAATCAAATAAAAGATCAATCGCTTCTTGAGCTACTTTGAGAGACATTTTCTTGGATCCATGCATGTCTTTCTCAAAGCAATATGTGCATTTTAGGTTACAGTCTTCTGTCACAATCAGCTCTAATGCGGTGATCGGAGGAAAAAGTTTTGCATTTATTTGCTTAGTCGTTTGGTAAATAAGGCGTCTGCTGTCTTCTGGAGTATAGTTTAACTCTTCCTTTAAACTTATGCAAAGGGGGGCTAAATTAGCAGGATCTAATAAGGTACTGATAATCCCATCTATTATTTCACTCTGCATGACACCCTACCATCAAAAAATGAATCTTCGTTTTCCTTACAGCTGAATTTTGCCTCTATACAACTTGTAAATATAGGTCTTTATGCCCTCTCAAATCCTATAATTCCTACATATTTAGGGTGGCATTTGAAACCTGTACCTTTACATACAAATGTTCCAAAGTCACATCCAAAAGCATCATTATTTGGGCATCCAAATGTTTGGCCTGGATTGCAGGATGGTTCAGGAATCGGCTGACCCGGCCCGGCGCTTTGCATAGATTCGGCGATTTTTGCATAGACCTTTTTTGCTATCTTATCTATATCTTCAGAAGATAACTCTACCATAAATATGTCACCCCTTTACAAATGTGTGCATTAGTAGCAATAAACCTTTGCCAGCGTGCCCTATTTTCTGTAAAATTTGCGCTGTTCATGTTATTCTTTTGATTTCTCTTATACACAGGTTTTACAGCAAAACCCATTGTTCAAGTAGCTGCTGCAATTCCACTATTTGCCCTCACTAAGAAAGGAAAAGAATTAGTGATTGAGAGGGAAAAAGATATTGAAAGCCCAATTTTGATAACGACTCCAGAATTACCAGTTGTGCCTAAGCATAAGCAGCCGCGTGATTTGAAATAAAGGGTCATATATGGTTATGGGAACCTTGATTTTTTTCAGTTTTCCTAGAGCCTATCAATTGTTCAGCTCCCGAATACACACAACAATCATAAATTTTAGAAATTTACTAATCCAGATATAATACAATATTTAGAAATGTGATTTTGAATTTACAGCTATTTTTATAAAATTCAAAATGACGGCCTTTTTCCATTATCAGAAAACAGCGAAATAAGTGCCTATATGTTTCTTACACTTTTTTTGCATTTGATGGGCCGGTCATCGAAGGAAACAAGTATATTCTTCTAAACTATGGAACAATCAAGAAAACAAACACATAGCCAGCTATGAGAATTTTGCTCGGAAAAGGCATTTTTTAATATAATAATCAAGAGACAAAATAGAATTACATTCTAATATTATGATTTTGAAATAAATCCATAAAAGCGTATCAAGTTATTCAGTTCAAATTAATGGAGATTCATTGTTTCAGAGGATTTCTACAGATCGGACTATAACTATATTTGGTATATAGTATACTGCTCCTTATATACTCGCCTAAATTTTTTTAGATTTAAACTAAGTGTTCAGGATAAATTAAGAAGTGAATCTACTTTGACCTCTTTTCATTCCTGTCTTCTTAACAGATAGATTGAGCAGCGTATAGAATTTATTCTGTTTTTGACACAAACATTATCGGTTGGCACAGTTATCAACAATAGGTATAAATACGAATAGTCGTAATTATTATTTTGTCTATAAATTGACAAGAGTGATAATAAAAGGAGAGATTTTAGAAAATGGTTGCACCAAAAGTTGATGTTGAGAAAAGCGCAAAAATTGAAACACCAGTGCAGAACAAAGTAGATGAGTATTTCCAGCAGAATGAGAAGTTTTTTAATACAGGCGACGTAAACGCAAAAAAAGCATTTTTCATGCTCGGACAATATTACCGAAAAGTCGCTGAATGCAAAGAAAAACAAATTGCTGAAAGTGGCACAGAGAGCAAGTTTCAAGCAAGGTTGGCACGCGAAATCTCTAACAATATGACGTACCGTGCCTTTACGATAATAATGAAACTGCTGGATGATGCTTCATTAAAGTGCAACCAGACCTTGTTTTACAAATGTAGTGGTGCGTGTAAAGAGCTGATGATCAATAGCAATCTTGTCAGTGATAAGAAAGCTCTAAGCACCGAAGACGGTAACATGGCATTTTCCCTCGGGCTCTACCAGCAGTTCAAATAATATTTTTTTTGCTCTTTTTGCTCAATTCTAAGGGCTTCGCAACCTAAGGATATTTATCTTGATTTATCCCAAAAGATTGGCTACATGCTTCTATGTACGGTTGTCGGGTATTATAACCAATCGTCTGTAGATTCGGTATCGCTTTTTTCTTCACTACCTTTCTTATTATTTTCGTTAACTTCGCTGCCTTGTTCATTATTTTCGGTATCTTCATTGGCATCTTCGTTGGTATCTTCCTGATCCACGAAAGTTGGCTGTCCCCAACCCGCGCGTCCATTTGCAACATATGGGTCACAATAGGCTTTTCCAGGGAACATATTTTCTGCGAAAACGTACACAACTTCTTCTTTACTCAATTTCACGTTCGACTTTAAATCTCGTAAATTAACACGGCCTTTTATTGCACCTTCCTGATTAATATCTGGTGGCTCCATGTTGCCCTTTACCCCAAACAATAAAAAATCCAAGGAGCCATAGAACCAAGCACCATTATTTTTATCCGTTTCCCAGACAGCAATTGCTTTTCGATCAAAACCCCAACATTTCATTAGTTCGAGCCTTTCCTCAAGGTTTTTATTATTCGCCCATAGGAAAAGTGCAGCATCAGTTGCTGTTGTAATTTGTGTTTTCATAGCCTTTTTAATATCTGGTGGATCAGCGACAATAACGTTGAATACTCCTGGTGGAAGCTTTATATTTGCGGGTTTTCTTATGGATATCAATATAACTTTGGTAATTACATAAGTTTTTATTAATGAATTTTTAAATTCATTCTAATTATTTCTATGAAATTATTAAGATAATTTCAAGATAGTAGAGGAACCCGCATATTAATTTATTTAAAATGTCTACTCAATTATATATACTTTTTATCCTTTTCTAATGTGGTAAATTACTTTTTAACTCCTATTTTCAAGCTTTTAAGGGATGCTCACAATGGATGTCAGTAGAAAAATTCTTATAATAACTCTGTTAACTTTTACTATTCTTGCTGTTGTTTTTACATTTGTATATAACACTCAACTTAGTAATTTTATGGAGCTTGAACAAGCAGATACATTATCGGATGTTGAAAGGGTACAAAAAATAGTTTCTAATGAGCAGGAATATCTTGATTATATAGTTCAAGACTGGGCATGCTGGAATGATACTTACACTTTTGTAGAAGACAGAAACCAGCGATTCATAGATGTAAATATCCAGAACGAGACCCTTGCTACGTTAAAAAGTAATATTATGGTTTATGTAAATAATTCTGGAGACATCGTCTACGCGAAGTCTGTAGATATTTACACTGGAGAAGAAAAATCGGTTCCTGATGACCTTCTTGAACTGATCAAAAATGGAACTCTCCTTTCTAAGTCCGAAAATGACAAAACAGGAGGTTTTGTCTTACTTGACGAAGGCCCAATGTTTGTCTCATGCCATCCGATCCTTACTACAAATTATACGGGTCCTATGAAGGGCACTTTGATTGTCGGGAGATACTTTGACAGTGTCCTTCTTGACTCATTAAAAGAAGATACCCGGTCTTCTCTAATGATTTACAGGATCGATGAGTCTATGCCCCCCGATTTTCAAACAAAAAGGAATCTTTTTTCCACATCTTCTGCCATTGCTATTGTCGAGCCACTTAATGAAGAGCGAGTAGCAGGCTATTTTGGATTAAAGGATATTTCAGGCAAGCCCGCAGTTATCGTGAGAGCAGATTTTCCAAGGGACCTTTACAGTCATGGTGCGAAAACTCTTAATTACATGTACCTTCTCCTTCTGCTAACTGGATTTATGACATCCGTAGGAGTTAAATTTGCACTTGATAAGTTATTTATTTCAAGGTTAGCTGGAATCGAGAATTTTGTTGCAAGAGCCCGATCGGAAGAAAACTTTTCAAAAAGATTACCTCTTAAAGATAATGATGAATTTTATCGTCTTTCAAGAGAAATAAACGGGATGTTAAATGAAATATATTTAACAAAACAAGAATACCAGAAAGAGCAGGAACTAAAAGCTCAAGAAAAGGAAAAGAAAGCTTTACTTGATTCTCTGAGCGAACTTGTTGTTTTTATAAGCCCTCAGCTTGACATCGTCTGGGCAAATAAATCAGCTCTTGAACACATGAATATGAGCCTTCAAGAAACAGTAGGATTACCCCTTAAGGATACCCCAGGTATAAGTGGTTATTTATCTAAACGCCTGCAAATTGAACAGATATTCCAAACAGGTAATAAAAGTTCGGGTGAATTTACTGCAGAGGATGGCAGTTCATGGTCTGTTCAGGTTACTCCAGTAACCGATGAAGACGGAAAGGTTGTGGGTGTTCTTGAAACGTGTAGAGATATTACCGAAAAGAAAGAAGCAGAGAAACTTCTTCAGGAAAAAAAGTTAGCAGAAATTGCAAATAATACTAAAAGTGAGTTCCTTGCAAATATGAGCCATGAACTGAGAACCCCACTTAACTCGATAATAGGATTTTCTGACATTCTGTATGAACAGATGTTTGGGAAGTTGAATGAAAAGCAACTGAAGTATGTAGGAAACATCTCAAAGAGTGGGAAGCATCTTTTGGATCTCATTAATAGTATTCTTGATCTGTCTAAAGTAGAAGCTGGAAAACTAGAGCTTGATTATAAAGAGTTTAAACTTGCTGATAAGCTTAGAACAACAGAAACTATCTTGTCTCCAATAGCCGAGAAGAAAAACATAAAAATTGAAATCGAGATAGATAGCAAGCTTACAACTATCTTTGCTGATGAAGCTAAGTTTGCCCAGATAATGTACAATCTTCTAGATAATGCTATAAAGTTTTCTTACGAAAACGGCGTTGTGGAAGTAAGCGCAAGAAAAAAGGAATCTCTTGTGGAAATATCCGTTAAAGACACCGGAATTGGTATTAAAGATGAGGATCAGAGCAAGCTCTTCAAACCTTTTAGTCAGATAAATTCTTTTTCCTCTAAAGAATATCAGGGAGTAGGACTTGGCCTCTCACTAGTTAAGCAGATTGTCCATCTACATGGAGGATATGTCTGGTTCCGGAGTAAAACGGGAGAGGGAAGTACCTTTGTCTTCACAATTCCAATAAGTGGAAACCTACGTTCGGCAATAAGTACCTCTTAATGAATTCTTTTATTATTTAATCAGTTTAATAAATAAAATAAACATCAATGGACTAAGTTAATTACCGTATTAGTTATTCTTCACTGTCAGCAAAAAAATATAAATTTGTGAGGGCATTTGATGTTTATCCCTCATTTCCACGCACATATACCTAGAAGCCACGTACAATGGCCAAGGCTATTGCTCGTAGCAAATATACCCAATATAATCCCGGACAGCTACACAACGCAATTAAAACGAGAATAATGAATACTTTATATCCGCATTTCTTTAGAGCCTTCAGATTATGTTTCCTCGAAGTTCCAGATTAGGAACTTCGATAAGCTTGTCAATATCGACTACAGATCCAACTCTGCAGTCTCCAATGTGGTGATAGACATAGCTTGATTTGCGTCCATCGATAATAAACAATGACTTGTTCTTTATTATCTCTGGTTCGTAGGGGTTAGAATAGTCATCTATTTACAAAAAAGGACATTAATACGGCTTTAAAACAATACTTATTTATAAGATTAACTTCAACGGTCAAAAATCAACGACCTCAATGAAAAACAGGTAATCATAATACCTTAGCTCTAATATGGTCTATTGCCTAAAGGCTTCTAATAAGATACGCACCAACAGGGATTTTAGAGAAAGTAGAAACAATAATGGTAGTCACAATATGTATTAATAGGAATCGCAAAAGTTGAGCAAAAAAATTATTTCATTTTGGACGAAACTTTAGCCAACATAGCAGGGTCCTGTTGTAAATATGTAAGTAAATCTGATATTAGCATTTCCTTATCCTGTGCTGCTTCCTGTGTGATAGGCATCCCACAATCACAATATCTCATTCCCGACGGGATCGGCATACTGCACCTGGCGCACCGATTTACCTTGTTACCTTCCTGATCCTGAACAACTCTAATCCCATAAGAAGCGAGTACGGCATTATCAATTTCTGGGGTTGACAAATGCACATATGTTTTCGTTTGGCTGCTAGATCCTGACCATCCAAATTGCTTCTTAAGCTGTTGCTCAGTCATTGTATTAGCGAGTCTAGTTGCCTGAGAATGGCGGAGTAAATGACAATATACATTCTTCTTAATCCCTGCTTTCTTGGCCGCCTTCTTCAACAATAAATTCATTGATATAACCCTTAATGGTGTATGCATACGCAGCTCGTCCTTACCCTGCTTCTGTTTATTCTTACTATAACTGCTATCAGTATACTCCCTAGCTGTAGTGAATAATGGAGCTTTTGGATCATTTGCATTTGGATGAGCAACAAGCCACTGCTTAAGGTACACCTGGTA
>CAZLNG010000144.1:0-8669 GCA_964560735.1 uncultured Methanosarcinales archaeon
CCACTACCAGCTTCAGACACGTCAAGACCGTCGGCAATTCCCCATGAATGCAGATTTTTATTATGCTCTCTCAGCATATTTCTGTGATAAGTCTGTTCTTCCTCAAAGTCATCTTTGTTTAAAAACTCACCTTTGAAATAGTTCACTCTTTTCATTAACATATTCCATTCCTCCAACTACTTATTATCGTATAATAGAGCATTTATCCCCAACTTGGAATATCCAACTCTCAAAGTCGTTACTTTAATGTTTATCTGATAAAATGTGTGAGCAGGTTTCTCAATTTCGATTATTTCCTTTGCTGCTCTTGTTTTTTCTTCAATGAGCTTTGGATCAGGAGCAGGGAACGTTACATTTACAATAAAAAAATACGGAGGGAATCCACCAATTACCGTGTCAATCCCAACACTGGAGTTTACACCCACCCTGAAAGGACCCAATTGATCCAAAACGCTTACATTGTCTCCCACATATATTTTCAGATATTCCTCCAGACCTTCCCGAGTGCCTCGTTTCTGGTAAAGTGGAACGATTCTGGAAATTAACTCCCTTTTCTGGGGATCACTCCATGTTTCTCCTTCTTTCAGGGTGAGGGCAACCCAGCTTGCAAGCCAATTAAGAAAATCCCGTGGAGTCTCCTTCGGATCAAAATAATTATAGAAATTATCAAGAACTTCTCCGATTCCTTTCACCGGATCATCATCTATGCTTACCCCGTCATCAATGCCTGACAGTACTTTCTCAAATGCTTTAAGGAAACTTCCAAGAAAAGCAGAAGATGGATCTTCCTTAGACGTCTGATAAATTGAAGGAAGATATTGAACGTATTTGCTTTCATTTTCCCCGTTATTCATCACATACCTCTATATCATCTACAGTCAGCTCAATCAGTTGATATTCTTTCAATTCTACAGATTCTAAATCCGAACCATCAATCTTTATTTCTACTACATGATCTACCTCCGGGACTTTTTCAAGGAGCTGGTAAATTTCGGACTTGTAAAGATTTCTTCCGGCAGGCCAGCCTATTTTATCCTTTCCGCCATCAAGAGGACTGAAATATTTATTTATTGAATTTTTTGCATTCTCGATAACGGCACTTGCCAGGGTATTCTTTTTTAAAGAAATAGACGCGGTTAGAGTAGCTTTTCGATAATCCGGCTCCACCACATGCAGTCTGGTTGTGACCAGCTTTCTCTTATTCAGATATTTTCTGACCTGATCCTTCAGAAGATCAGAGGGTTTACCGTCAACGGTATAACAATATACATTTGATTTTCCCTGCTCTTCTTTCAACGTGAACTCGTATGAAGCATAAAATCGGGATTCGAGAGTGACTTTTTTTTCCGAGCTTACTGAAATAGACCTGACACTATCGGAAGCCGTTTCAGTATTATGGAACTTAGAAATTGTTATGGTATTGCTGTCTACTTTTTTTTCGATCTTTGCTGATTTTATCCAGTCTGCACCATAAATCTTCGCAAGAGACTCCAAAAATTTATCACTATCCTTTCCAGGGATGTCATTCCACGAAAACTCAGGTTTTTCAAGGTATGAGGCATAAAGAAAGGATTCAAAAGTCTTCTTTTTTTGATCCGTTTTAAGTGAAATAAAAGTAATACCATCGGAAACAGTTTCATTATTGGTGACTTTAGAAATTGTTATAATACTTCCATCTTCACTTTTTTCTATTTTCGCTAATTTTATCCAGTCTGCACCATAAACATTCTCAAGGAATTCTAAAAGTAGAATATTATCTTTTCCAGGAATTTCGTCCCAATCAAACTCAGGTTTCTCAGAGTATTGGACACTAAATAGGGATTCAAGAATCACTTTTGTTTGATTCAATTTTAATGAAATCGACCTGGCACTATCTGAGATATTTCCAGTATTTTGGACTTCAGAAATCGTTACGGTATTGCCATCTTCGCTTTTTTTGATTTTAGCTGATTTTATCCAGTCTGCGCCATAAATTAACTCGATAAATTCCAAAATCCGAATATTATCCTTTCCTGGAATATCATCACTGGAAATATCTTTCCACGAAAACTCAGGCTTCTCAACACCAGGAACGATGATAACTGACACATGCCCTGGATATGAATTATCACTTGAGTTTTTATCGTATTCTAGATCCCTGTTATTCACGCAAATTGTTCTTCCTGACAAACCTTCCTGTAGAGCTTCGATACATTCATTCGTCAGGAGTTCAAAATCTTCAGCAGTGATAGCCCTACAACGCTTAGAAACAGATTGAAGCCCTCTTCGGATGTCATACTCGAGGGATTCGTATATTTTCAGATCTTTTACTACAACGAACCTGTACTTCTCCTCAGCAGTTCCGGAACTTACACCCTCATATAATGTGACCTCGCTTTTTTCATCATCAAGCCGGAGATTTAGACAGGACTCTTCACAAAAAAAATGTAAATTTTTTCCTTTATCGGTTTTTTCAAGGCATGCGTCCCTTAGCCATATATATTTACTATCTTTTTGAATCAAAGAATTAATTAGTCTGTCCTTATCTGTCCCGGGAATTCGATTCCATCTAAAAAGCCACCCATCAACAGTGCTTGATACCGATTTTTCGTATATTTTAAGTTCTTTTTTGACATTTAACTCATGAGTGGCCCCATTTTCCAATATGATCGTTACTTTATCCTCTTCGTCATTAAGTTTGAGACGAATTGAATGACCCTCAAAATCGTTCTTAAAATAGATATCGATGAATCTATCGATATCGTTTTTTTCAATTATGGCAATTTTTACCCAGTCTACCTTAAACGTTTCCACTAAATACTCCAGAAGACCTGTAACATTTCCGGGAATCTCTCCCCATTCAAACAGGTGTTTGACACCAAGAAGCTCCAGAAACCTTCGATAGTTTTCTTCCGGAATCCTGTTGATCCGGTAAATCGTGATCTCACTCAGCCATGAAAAAAGCTCGAGCAATGTAATTCCCGGATCGGATGGGTTGTAGTTTGTCCAGCTCTTATCGTACACAGGTATGAGTGCCAGTGCCTCTTTCATCAGGTCTTCAAAATTCCTGTCATCGAGATTTGGTATTGGTAGGGACATGTTACCTCATGAGAAAAGTGGTCTTTAAAGCGGTTACTTAAAAACCGGAAGCATAAGAATCACCCTATTTTTTCCAAAATGGAGGAACTGTTCATTATTCGTACTGTTCAAACACTTCCTCAGGATCGGAAAAGTATCAACTGGATGACTGACAATTAGTAGTGATTACCAGCCGTCTCAAAACTCCAGTTTCGTTCTGCAATTGAAAAAAACAGTCCACAGCAGAGAAAACTGAATATAAACCTCAGAATAGCTGCTCAATGAAATTATGTGAGTAACTCGGCAATTCAGTTTTATGAATAGACTCTAAATTCGTATTATATATCAAAATTTAAGAAATTTTTTTAGAGTCGCCTCTCATAAAAGAAACTTCACGGTTTGCTCAGTAAAAGAGATATTTTGAGCTATAAAATATGTTTATTAGCAGGTTTCTGATTATCTGATATCTGAATCAATAATATAGATAACAGTTCTGCTTTATTTTGTATTTATCATATGGCTGCCTGAATAAATCAGATAGTTCTCATCTACAAATATGGTATCCATATTACGATTTACATCTGTGATCTTCCCACTGGCATTTTTCCAAGATTTGTCTGCATGAATCAGCAAAACAGTATCTTCCACGGCAGGTATGGCAATCCGTACTGGAGTAAGGCTGATATCTGTCTGAGCCTGAATGCCATTCAGAGTAAAGGATTTGATACTTTTGTCTGCTGTTTCTACGGTGCTGTTTATTGGGAATGAATCCTCAACCCAAGCAGACTCGCACTCCAATACAGCGTACAAGATATTATTTACGGATTCATGTAGCACTGATTTTACAGTAAGATTGACACTCTTATCGTTACTTCTAATAATAATTGAATCCCCTTCCTTAAAACCTGTCACATTAATCTTTTTGATATCCGTATCTTCAGGAAGGCTTTTGGCGAGAGATAATTTTATTTTGCCATCGTATATGTTTAGTTTATTATATTCGTTAATTGCAGGAAATACATCTGTTATATCATCATCTATTTTTAAAGTGACTTTATCTCTTTCAGCGTTAAAACTTAATGAAAGAGAGTTATTTTTATTAAACACTTTAATATTGTTATCGGTTTTTTCAATAAGTGCCGTTTCTATCCAATCCAGTTTGTACTCCTGTTCCAGGAATTTTGTGAGTTTTTCCTTACCATCGTTTCCTGAAATACCGTACCAGTCAAACAGTAACGTGTCAAACATTGATTTCACAATACTCTTTTTAGGATAGGAATCTGGAAGTCTCATTCCTTCTAGCGTCAATTTGTATATCTGAGCTGAAGCATTAAGTTTTAGATCCTCCACATAATCGACACCTTCTATACTTTCAATTTCTTCATAAACTTCTGAAATATACACATTCCTGCCGAAGTCCCATCCCTTTTTTTCGGGGCCTCCGTATAGCGGATGGAAGAATTTGTTGAGTACATCAATAACCCTGCCCTCAATAATCTTTGCTTCTGAAATGGAAGTGAATTGTACGGAGGTTTCTACCCATACTTTCAAATACCCTGGTCCTATCAGGTTAATCTGGGAGGAATGGGATCCATATGAAGTGAGATATGTGGACGTTCTTTCGGAAATGTAACTTTCAATCTCGCTAATTAACTGCTGGCTTGGAACGGGTTTCTGATCCTCACTTTCTGGAACAATGACCACTGTAATCCATCCAGGCTGGCTTCTCAGAGATATGTCTGTTGTGGGCAGGCACTTCACCCTTACAACCTTTGGCGAAGCCTCTTTGACAAGCCATACAAAATCTTCATAAGTTACTGCCCTATCACGGTGTTTAAGTGTTTGCGGACCACGCTCGATAACTTTGTCAATGTCCTCCTTATCACTGCCACCATCTGCACTCTCAGGATTTGTTACTGAATCTACATAAGGAAAAGTTGTCCTGAGTTTTGTAACTGTTCCTGCTTTGACATTTCCTGCAACTCCCCCCCCGGCTTTATAGCTGCATCTAATATTATTTCTTTCAGCTGGAGGAATCATTCCCCTTTCTCCATCTCCAAACATTATAGTTCCATTATCGCGATCAATGATATAGTGACGGCTATTCGGATTTGAGAAATAGAAGTGCACAACTTCATGCCAGCAAACCCAGTATCCAACTGTATTGCCTGAAGTATCCTTTATCTCTTCAATTGCATCATTCCCCTGTTCTTCGTTTATCACAATGCGCTTCTCCTCTTCAGTAAGCGATAGTTCCCTTACCAGTACTTTTTGTCCGGGAAGCACAGAAGAACGTGAAAACTTGAATATCTGGCCAGGTTTTCCATTACTGGAACCCAGGATCTCATTTTGGACAGTAAACTGATTGCGCGCCCATACTGTATTTGTATATACTGCCTTGAGCTTTGGAAAAGATTCGTAATTACCTTTTTCCAGCTTTGCCCTTATCCAGTAATATTCGGATTCAAAACCAAAACAGGATTTCTTTGCAATGTCCGATGGAGCCAGAAATTGAATCAATTCTCTTTTTGTAAGGTTTATCGTATTATCTTCAACCTTCAATTCAGACCACCCCTTCCCTGTCCAGTACTGCCAGACAAGGAAAGGATCTTCCAGAGAGTCTTCCTGTGAAGTTAATTTCTGATCTTTTGAGATTCCAGCATTTCTACCGACAGTCTTTCCAATCAACGGAAAGAAAATAGTCACAGGCAATGTGGCAATATCCCTATCAAAGGCTAAATAGAGAGTCGATTTCTCATCCTCCATTGTCTGGAATGGGGTAAATACCCCAGAACACGTATAATCCCGATAAGCGAAATTGTTGTATGCCAGAATGACCTCTGGATGCTCCTCATAACCAGTATCTAGAGAAACAGTGGCCTGAGAATCATTACCCTGAGAATTCGGGTACTTCAGAGTCAGTTTGCTTATGGATGGAGGTTTATAAGTTGAAGGTATGTATGTCCACCCGATTATTCCAACAGAAAACTTCGTATTAGAAGGAATGTCTTCTAAAGACGAACTAACGGTAAGAGAAGTGTCTGAGTCAATAGCAGTAACTATTCCAATCTGGCAATTTGTATCAACTATAATAGAATCGCCTATTTCTATTTCTTTTAGAAAGGCTGTTCTACTGCCAGTAACAGTTTGATTTTTCTTTGTGTATCCGATAGTTCCTGTACCTATAAACTTACGGGGTTTCTCATATCTAGCCTCATCACCATAATTTCCTTCAATAATTCGTACACGAATCCAGCGGTTTTTTTCTCCATTGATTTCTTTTTCCTCAGTATTCGGGCATGTAAAAGTCACGATCCTTTCATTGCCCTTTTCACCGGTGAAATCATAATCAACTATAACTTTTTCCCAACCTTTTCCAGTCCATGACTCCCATAAGAGTTTTCTCTTTTCACTTACTAATGGTGCATCCACTCCTGTGGAAAGAGTAACCCCCATAGTTATTGTTTCACCTTTTTTAGAAAAAACCTCTTTTGAACCGATATAAAAAGCATCATTAAATTTAGGTCGTTCTCCGAATGGATAGAAATCTTTGCTTAAATCAAGGGGATCGTTATTGAAGAAAGCTACATCTGGAATTAAAGGCAATTTTTTGTCAACGGTTGTATCTGCTTTAACAGCTGCATCTGCTTTATTAATTAAATCTACTTTAACAGTTACATCTTTAACACTGATGATTTTTGAAAGCTCATTTGGTAAAAATGGATTGGTCAATTCTGCAAATATCCATTTATTTGTCCAGCTATTTTTCCGACCGCTTTCTTTTTCAACCCCGGTCAATATTTTTTCTGAAATTCTGCCAACAGATTTAAAAATAATTGATAGATTGGTACTTTGTTTATCCAAAGAGTAAGAAGAATCAGTTTTTTTGATTTCCAGAGGTCTCGGTACTGAATTTTCATCAAAATAGTACCACATTATTTCCAGTTTACTCAACCCACTGTAACCAATCTCCATTTTGAGAGTAATATCAGTCTCTTCCTTGAAACTGAAAAGCTTGCTGTGACCAATGTATAGACGATGGGGTGGGATCAGGTTTTTCCCCCTGAAAAGTTCCTCATAGCTCTCTCCCTTTTTATCAAAAAAAACAGGACTGTGATCAGTCCACCTGTTATCCACAGGAGAAACGCTGACAGCTTTGACAAGCTCTGGCACAATAACCGTCAATGCTTTTTCTGTCTCAAAAATAACAGTTTCCTGTCCTTTAGCCTCTGCAGTTGCAACCTGGGTGCCGGCAGGGATTAAACCATGCTGGCTCGCCCCTTTAACCATTAAAAAGGTTAGCGGTACACGTGCTGTCATGGGAGGAAATTGGCGCACACCAATTAAATCGAGAAATGTAAGAAAATTTTTATCCAGTGATCTATTTAATCTAGAGATTACTATTTCCATCATTCTGGCGAAGATATGTATAAGGGCACTGGCCCTTGTATCTGACTGGATAGGTAAAAGATCTTTTTCCCATGCTTCAGGAAAATTTTCAGAAGAGCAATACCTGTAAACCAGCTCCTGGACCTGTTCCACAAGCTTTGCCTGATCTCTTAAGTCAATTTTCGGCGCATCAACCGGCATTAAACTCCACCCTTGTCAAGATAAAAAGGATAAACCAGGTTATCCCTGGTATTTGTAGTTTTTACCATATACTCAATGTTTATGTCGATTTTGTCTCTTTCATCTTCATCTGGAGTTGCAGATACATCGAGCACTTCAATCCTTGGTTCCCACTTTAACAGAGCCTCTTTTATGTAAAATTCTATTAATGTCGCTGTAGAAGTGGTATTCTGTGCAAAAACAAGCTCATTGATTTCACAGCCAAAATCAGGTCTCATGACCCTCTCACCTTTAGCCGTGGTGAGAATAATGATAATCGATTCTCTGATTGAATCCTCCCCTCCAGACGAAACGATTTTACCGTTTTTAATCGAGACCGGATATTTCCACCCACTACCTAGAAAATCTTCAACCTTCATTTTATCCCCCAATTAAAACAGTGCCAACAGCCACTACAGTTCCGGAAGGCAGGTCCGAAGGATCGTTACACGTCATGGCCATATCTCCACTTCTTGCTGCCATTTTTCCATTTATCTTCACCGTCGCACTCCCTAATTTTATAGTAGCTTTATTGGAAGGGGGTTTCTGAAAAGGCCCGCCTTGAGGAATATGGGGAGGGGTATTCATAGCTGTAGAATCAACAGTGGCTGCAGGCATTCCCATTATTTTCACATCAGAACTGAGGTTTCCGTTTATTATACCCATAAAAGGATGGGGTAAAGGAGTTGGGATTGGCGATGGCACCGCAGATATCATAATTATATGGATATCTGTTGCCATGATCTGATCTCCCTGTTTAGCTGCTGGTTGCCCCATAATTTATTTCATCCTCCAAATTGGTTTACAAATTAGAGATCAAAAGCATTTACTTCCATTATTAAGCATAAAAATGGTTTTTTTATATAGAAAAACTCTAAAATTCAATATTCAGGAAAAATGAGGTTTATTTACTGTAAAAAAATTAAAAAAGAATCTTACTATTTTTCTGTCTTTTGAAAATAACTCTCCAGTTAAGAAGCCAAATTAGAAATTATTGAGTCTGT
>CAZLNG010000145.1:0-8520 GCA_964560735.1 uncultured Methanosarcinales archaeon
TTTGTACCTTTAAGAGAGGGTCAACTAAGTGACCCTAAACCCGAAAACAGCCTAAAGAGGTAAACGAGGTTACTAGAATCTACACCAGGGCTTTTTATTTCCAAGCATTTCAATGGCCTTCTGATTGATGAGCTTTTAAACCTGTAGGAAGTAATTGTTATGGATTGCTTCATTTCACATGTCCACTAAAGTATATTCTTGAAAGCGTGGGAGCTGGAAACGCTGATAAGCTATGCATTCTATGGAGGCTCCTTATTTCGTGATGATCTAAAACAAAGGGAAGGATGTTACTGTGAGAGTTTATAAGTGAGAATGATAGAAGAAAAACAAACCAAACAAGGTTATATTTAGTTTGGGAATTAAAAGATAGGGAAAGTTTGTAACAAAACCTGAACGAAACAGAAGTAATATAACTTATAAGAGAATGTGCGAAATCTACTTTAGAAATCCTTACTAAAAATTCCAAAAATTGAATCCTCTGAGTCCAATAAAAGGCCCAGTTCAGAACTGTAGTCAACACTTGCAAATAGCATATCAGAGTCAATCTGAATTTGGTTGTTATGTTGCAGCTTTTTGTATTGACCAACGCTTATCGAGACGGTGTATTTCACAGCTTCAAAATATCTTTTATTTTCTATTTCCTCAAGATATTCGAGTTTAAACTGCATCGGAACAACTTCAACTGATTGATACAGGTTATAAAACTCTTCTTCATTTCCTCTTTCATTTATAAAAGGAACAATTTTGCTATGAAACTTAGGAAAAGTTTTTTTCACCATTTCGAAAGATTCCAGATCAGAACCCTGATCCTCGCCCTCAATCTTGAAACCCAACACCCACAAGCCTTATTTTTTGACTACCATAAACTCAGAAAGAAGCTGCATGGGATATATGAAGCCAATCTTACTGAGTATATCCTATGAATATACTGAGAAATGTTACGATGCATAGCATTTAATTATTATAGGTCGATCTTTATAATATGGCAGATACCACGATAAACGAAGACATATACAAAAGGTTAGATGCTATAGAAAAGAATCTCATGGAAATTAGAGATGAACTAAGAGCATTAAATCAAAGAGGAAAAGAAGCAAAAGGCGGAGGAATAGAAGTAAAGGGAGAGTAAAATAAGCTTTCCTCTTTTTCTTAGCTTTTGTTTATTCTTTGACTTCCGATAAACTCAGAAAGTAGCTGCATGGCTGTCCTCTTAATTACGAAGATATCCTAAGTCCAGACTGGAACAGTCTTTGAGCGTGTATATGTGGAGAAATCATCATAACGAACTTTAAGAGTTACCACTTTGAAAAGGAAGTGGTGCATCATGAGAGATCGATGTACGCTCTCAGCAAGTCCAGATAGTTCCGGTCTTTCTTTTAGCTCCACAGATGCAAAAAAAACATTCATATTTACGTGATTTTGAGCACGATTATGATTTTGTTATTATCTAGAATAATCGGAATACGTTAATGAAGGAGGGAAAAATGAACTCTAAGGGCAATTACTATGATGGAAAATGGAATGTGAGTCAGGGTGATTATTTCTGTTCGGTTTCTCCTAACGATGAATCTGTTCTTTGGGAAGGAAAAAACAGTACACAGGATGATGTAGATGCTTGTGTTTATAGTGCTAAAAGAGTTTCCTATGAATGGAGAAATCTAACGTATTCTGAACGTGCTGAATATATTCGTAGATATGTAGAAATTGTTAAACAGAAGAAGGAAGAGTTGACTTTTACGATTTCCCAGGAAATAGGGAAACCACTTTGGGAATCAGATACAGAAGTGAATTCGGTTATTGGAAAATTTGATGCTTCCCTGAGCGCTTATTATCTTAGGGTAAAAGAGATGATCAATCCAATGAGTAATGGAATAAGTAGAACTCGTTTCAAACCATTGGGAGTTGTGGCAGTTCTTGGACCCTATAATTTCCCTGCACATATGTCCAATGGTCACATTATGCCTGCCTTGCTGGCAGGAAATACAGTCATATTCAAGCCCAGTGAAAAAGGATCTTATGTGGCAGAAAAAATAATGGAATATTGGAGTCAAGCTCAGCTACCTGAAGGAGTGATGAATTGCTTGTTTGGGGATGGACGCGTTGGCGAAGCGCTCTGCAAGCATGAGGAAATTAACGGCGTATTCTTTACAGGAAGTTATAAGGTTGGGTCAAAGATAGCTGAATTGTGCGGAACACGTAAGATGTGCGTGCTTGAAATGGGTGGAAATAGTCCTCTTGTTATATGGGATGCTTCTGATATTGATGCAGCAGCTATAACTACAATTCAATCTGCATTTATTACTTCGGGGCAAAGATGCTCTTCAGCTAGACGACTTATTGTCCCCGATAATAAATTTGGAATAGAGTTTGTGGCAAAACTATTAGAATACACTAAGAGAATTGTTGTGGCTCCGTATGATAACGAAACAACTCCATATGCAGGACCCCTAAGAACTAGAGAAGCGGTAACAAATGTATTATGCGAACAATCGCGATTAGAAGCAGCTGGAGGACATGCTATTTTAAAATCCGAGAAACTCGATTGTGGCGAATGCTTTGTTAGTCCTGGAATAATTGATGTGACTGAAGTGAGTGATCGAGGAGATGTAGAGATTATAGGTCCATTGCTGAAACTTGTAAGAGTTAAGTCTTTTGAAGACGCAATTACTGAAGCAAACAATACAGGATATGGTCTTGCAGCAGGTATTATAACAGAAGATAGAGAAAAATATGAAGAATTTAGCAGAAAGGTTGATGCAGGATTAATAAACTGGAATCAACAATTGACAGGAGCTAGTGGTAAAGCTCCATTTGGTGGAATCAAGAACAGCGGCAATTACCGTCCAAGCGGTTTTTTTGCAGTTGACTATTGCGTGTATGCTGTTGCTTCTATAGAAGTTGAAAAGTTGGACCCAGTTGAAAAGTTGCCGGTTGGCTTCTTGAATTAGTTCCGTTAATGGAGTTCATATGAGCACGAACGATAAAATCTATGAATGGGCCGACATGCAACTGAATGGAGGATATCACTCAGACATCGGCTTTACAATGATGTTTGAAGAAAATCCCTGCTTTGTTGACCCTAAGATTTTCGTATCCATTAAAAAGAATGCTAGCGTAATACGCAGATTTCAAGATATTTGTATTAAGTTATTTAGAGATTCGTTGAGTGAAAGTGGAGATAAAACCATCAGACATTGGTTAATTAACGAGACTCTTGACAGCTATGGGCTCGAGTACCATAGAAATCTTTCTGATAAGCACTATACACGTCCAGTTTTTTTTCGGACAGATGAGCCGATACTGGGTAAAATTGCTGAGATACAATGTCCAGGTTCGCTATGGGGAGAAATGCAGCTGGCTTACGAGTACTTCCAGGCAAAGTTTTCTCAAAAAGAGCCGTTACCAGCAGAAGTGTTTTCTAAGCAATTGACAGAATATCTTCGTACTCAACCTATCATTCATTATTTAATTGATAATGCATCTTCGCCAATAGGTGTACGCTATTTTATAGAAAAAACCAGACCACTTTTGAAGTATTATGGTATAGATAAGAATGTAATTCCACGAAATGTACGAAATAAGGAAAGCGGGGATGCAGAAATAATAATGCCATGTAATTTTGTTAGAACACACTCATTCTATGGTCTAGTGGGTGATAATTATTTTTGGGAACGGTTACCATTAGCAGGAGAAGAAATCATGTTTGATTTCCCTCCTAATATTCTCTTCGATCAAAAAGCTACATTAGTCTTACCATTTTGGGATAGGACCAGAGATTACTTTGACGAAGAAATAAGGAATTTACTGATATATACAACACCAATACTTCCAGACGGAGTTACACTTGAAGATGGACAACATTACTCACTGGATGAGTTTTGTCAGTTACCACGTAGTAAGAGAAGATACTATGCGAAATATGCCGGTACTGACGTAACGATTAATTGGGGCAGTAAAGCCGTCGAACGACTTGATAATAAAATAACTGATTGTAGAGAAGTTATAAATAAAGCCGTAAGAATGTTTGATAAAGGAGAAATATGGCTACTTCAAACTTCTGTTGAAAGCAAAGAAGACGTCAGAATTATAGAACGCAATGGACAATTGAAGAATGATTGTACTTCAAGTAAATATAGCTTATTTTATGGTCCTTCTGGACTGATAGGTACACTTTGTATGCATCGTCATCATTATAAAGTTCATGGGCAGAAAAACACATCACTCTCTTGTATTATACCTCTCTGAGAACAATGATAACTAATGTGGGATGAGAATTAATGTGGGGGACGAATGGATGATTGAAATTAAAAAAAATGACTTTGGATATATTGATGATTATAAAAACATATATCCAGTTTTGGTAGAGAAAATAAAAAATATACGAAGATTGAGAGGAGATTACATAACATCTGAAAATGAACCAGCTGATTACTCAGTTAAATACTCATATATGAACGGGCATACTGCAAAAGTATTAGCAATAACTCTTTCTCCTACTGGTTGTGAATGGGCAAATCAGGGTGGCTGTAGTATGTGTGGAGAGTGGGAAGGATCTAGAAAAAATGATATTGTACCTTCATCTTTCCATATATCGCAGTTCAAAAATTCTGTGAATAGATTATTTCCAGAGTATCAACCCTCTTGGCTGCGAATATACCAAGAAGGAAACTATACAAATACCAATGAAATGGAGTTAGCAGCACAACTTGAGATACTTCGTATGGCGGTTCAGTTACCTGGATTGGAAAGAATAACAATTGAATCTAGACCTAACTACTTAAATGAATCTGTTTTGGTTAAATTTGCAGAAGTAATGAAAGGCTCATCAATTGAGTTGGAAATTGGTATGGGTTATGAAGCTGAAAATGATATAGTACGAAATATTTGCATTAATAAGGGTGAACAGATACAGGACTATATTTCAGCAATAGAAAAGCTTCATGATTATGGTGTTCGCGCTTTAGCGTACGTAATACTCAAGCCACCTTTCTTAACGGAAGGGGAAGCAATTTCCGAGGCTGTACGAACGATTTATAGTGCGCAAAAACTGGGTTTTGATTCAATTAGCTTAGAGCCAATGAGTGTTCACAAGTACTCTCTTGTACATGCACTGTATGTAAAAGGGATATATGATGTCCCTTGGTTATGGTCTGTAATTGAAGTTGTTAAACATACTTATGTTAAAGTTAATGACTTAAGGATAGGTGGAGTAGGATTTTTTCCTCGACCTAAGACAGTAACCCACAATCATCATGAAAATAATGATTGCAATAAGCACGCATGGGAAGCAATTGGGCTATACAATAAGGAAAGAACAGTTGACGAACTGTTTGAATTAGACTGTGAATGCAAACATACATGGGCATCTGAATGTGCTAACGAGGGGGATTCTTTGAAGACACGTATTGCGTCTCAACTAGAGCAAGTTGACGTAAATGAGTATAAAATGATTGGTTTAGCACAAGAAAATGAACCAGTTGTGGAAAACACAACTGCTATAGCTGGGGGAACACAGAAAAGACTTATTTAATAACAATGTATAAATAATACTGATAATTAGGAGTAGTTAGTGTCTTAATCAGCACCTGCGTAGTCTGCTAGGGATAGGAATTTTTCCAACTTTAGTCATGGCCGAGTTGACAGTTGTAAACTCCATGCCGGTACACCATAAACGGCGTAAAAATCCCTTTTTATATATAGGAGCGCCATCTGACTCTTTTCCTTAGGCGCGATATACAGTCTTTATTCTTATTGATTTAATAATAAATCTCTATGATTATATGCTACATGATCCTTTCAATATCCCGAAAACAGGTTGAGCTAAAGCTTCACAAGCCACAAACAGCTGACCTAACGACATAAAAAACATATTGGTTGAACTGGATAATAATTACATGACACCATTTTTAGAAATCAAGCTCTATAAGGGCTTCAACAGGGATATCTTACTGAAAATCGATGAATTAGCTGCAGAACAAGGTAAAACGAGATCAGATATAATCAGGGATATTTTATACGCAAGGTTCGGTTATATTCCGCTGCCACGGTCACAGGACCAGATTAATGAAGACTACATCGAAGAACAACGAGAAGAGCAGAAAATAAAGGATTGTATTGTAGTAAAGGTAGACGGAGAATACAGACAGATGTTTTTCAGATACATTCTGGCACAGCCAGGCAGACTGGATCACAAATATAGAAGGTCCCTAAACGAGATCTTGTATCATTACTTTGACATGGCGGCTCCAAGAGTGCTCAAATAAGGATTTCAATAGTGAGATTTCATTTTTTCCCGTTGTACCAAATTTGGTACATCGGTTATGTCAAACTGGTACAACAAATTTTCTTTTTCCGTGGGTATGCCAGTTAATACTACCCAGGACTAATTACTCCAGAATTACTACAACGCTTGGCTTAGAGGAATAAAGAGCAGTCCTCGGGTTTGATTTCAAGAAAGGAATTAAAAGTGATTGTCCGGTTAAGGGATGTTAATATATGGCATCAAGCTTTAAGGAAAGAAATGCTTTTTTGAAGATGTATCAGGACAATCACAGTCTAAAGCCCATTAATGACATTCGGGCTCAAAGATTTATAATTTTTGGAGCCGTTACTGACACTTGATTCCTTAGTATGAGATGTGAGAAAATGACAAGTTGCCTTTAAAGCAGGCAACTGCGTAAGTTCTATATTATTTTTTGTGATTCCGTAGTTTTATGTAACATCAAACGAATAATTCCATTGGGAAGGGTTTTGAAGTTGTGTCCTTAAGGATTCAGGCTTTGAATTTATACCTTTTACATTTATAGAGCTAAGTGTCGGGAGTTGAAACTATGGTAACTACAGATATTCCGTTATTTTTGACAGCAAGAACGATACACGGAGACAAGGTCATCAATATGGCTGGAGAACATCTGGGAAAGATTGAAGACCTAATGATCGATCTAGAAAATGGTAGAGTAGCATATGCAGTACTTTCTTTTGGCGGGTTCCTGGGTCTTGGAAATAAACTGTTTGCTGTCCCCTGGGAAGCTCTTTCAATCAGGCCGCATGAGCACGCTTTCGCCCTTGACGTCAGCAAGGAAATCCTGGAAAAGGCAGAAGGCTTTGATAAGGACAACTGGCCTTTAACTTGTGAGCAGCTCGCCACTTCAACTCGTGAGTGGCTCGCCAATATTTATACTTGCTACGGGTACAAGCCTTACTGGGAGACAGAGGTTTTAGAAGGGACCGAAAAAGAGAGACTGGGAGAGACAGAAGCAGAAAGGATGGCAGAAACAAAAAAAGAAGAAATAGAAGAAGTAGAAGAAGCTAAAGTTGAGCCTATACACCCCTCTGAAAATAGGGGCGGTAAAAAGAGAAGCCTTTTGGACACCTGCAAGTAAGAAGTAAGTAGCTCCTATTTGATAGTGGGGGTGAGTCTTTAATCAAATCTGAAAAGCGAGCACATCCCCTTATTGAGGGAAAATACAAAAAGATATTCTCAGACTTATGTTTTTCAATACCTCACCCCAACGACCCGGTTTTGGTAATTGCCGTTACTAAAAGTCCAAATAATACTGACAAGTGCTATTAAGTTATGAGGTATTTTCAATGAAATGCGAATCTTGTAAAGCAGAAAGTGAAGACAGATATTGCAAAACATGTGGCTCCATTATGGATGAAGTTATCAGAGAGGTAGGAGAAAAACGCTGGGCTGCAATCGATGACTGTTCGTTTATTTATCCACTTGTTCAGCGTGTGGCTAAAGGAGAACTTACAGTCCATGATATAATTCAGTCTCTTGAAGTGGAAGATTGATCTCCTGCTTCAAAGTCTCAGGGAAAGGTTTTAAAGACCTTTTAGACTGCGTTTCCCTCTGCATTATCGGGGTATTCTTATTAAATTTTATTGTTATGATTAGGATTGCGGTTAAGTCGATTGCGATATGACTATAGCGTTTTCCTTTCGAGTGGCTTGGCTGATGTTACAGCCCATATAAGGTGATGTATATTACAACAAAAGAATCAGATATAGATCACAATAAGTATCGAACGTCATATCACAATCGCATGAACAAATTAACTAACGCCGAACTTGTCACAGAATTCAAAACTACAAGAAAATATCCATCTGGCACTGTCAAAGATGAATTGATTAAAATACGGATGCAGGTGTTAGAAATGCTTGCTTATGAGCGAGGCATCGTACTTTAAATGTAAACTCTGTATTTGGTTCCAGATTACCGGATGCACCTTGATAATATGATGAATCAATGGCTTATCTAAGACTGGCTCTCAAGGGAAGAGACACAGTGACTAAAGTATTCACTTTAATCATTTTAATTATGTTGAGGAGTCATCAGGGATATATCTGGTCCATTTGGCTACAAGTGATAGCCCTGGCCTTTACACGTGGCTTCTAGGTATATGTGCGTGGTTAGGTGCGTTCTTCAGGGATATTACAGCCTTGAGATTCGTTTTATTACATACTCGTTTTTCATAGTTTTTTTGTGTTTTAAGGACGATAATCGGCCCAATCAAT
>CAZLNG010000146.1:0-8481 GCA_964560735.1 uncultured Methanosarcinales archaeon
CTGCTGCAACTTCTCCTTGAAGAGCTGCTACAGGATTAAGTTTCATACCTTCTGATGCACAATCTCCACCTGCATAGACTCGAGGGTTTGAGGTTCTCATGTAATTATCGACTGCAATAGCTCCCTTTTCAATTTTAACCCCAGCTTTCTCAAGATGAAGATCCTCTATATTCGGGACGCGGCCTGCCCCATGAATTACCATGTCTGCACGGAAGCTCTGGGTTTCTGACTCGGTTCCGGATTTAGATTCAGTCCTGACCAGAAAGCCGCTATCGTCTCTTTCTATCGAGGCTACTGGTTTATTTATAAGAATCTTAATTCCTGCGGCTTCGGTTGCTTTCATAAGCAAATTCACCATGTCAGCGTCAGAGTGTCTCAGGAGTCTTTCGCTTCTGTGAAGAATTATGACTTCTGCCCCAGTCCTTCGTGCAACATGAGCGAACTCCAGAGAGATATGACCGCCTCCAATGAAAATAATTCTTTCAGGGAGTTTTTCGGTGTTCATAAACTCTTCACTTGTAGTAAGATATTCTTCCCCGGAAATGTTGAGTTTTCTGGGCTTTGAACCTGTAGCAAGAAAAATATGCTCCCCTTTAAGTTTGTCTTCTCCGGCAACTACTGTATTTTGGTTTTCAAAGTAAGCCTTTCCATGGTATGTATCAATTCCCATCTCAATAAGATGGTTCTCAATTTTTTCAGGGCATTCTTCAGTAGCTTTCCTCTTGAATTCTATAAGAGAAGGCCAATCAATCTTTAAAGGATGATTTGTTCCTACACCTTTCCCTATCAATCGGTTATTTGAATCAGTTATCTCGGCGAGATCTGTGAACATCTTTTTTATATCACAGCCTCTGGGAGGAGAGATTCCCCCATATCCTCCTGAGTCAATAATAGCTATTTTTAATCCAGAATGTGCCACTTTATCCGCAAAGGTTCTGCCTGCGGTTCCAGTCCCAATGATTATAATATCGTAGTCTTTTTCCATAATACCCTCCCTTCTTCTATGCTTTCTCTTATATCCTCCCTTCTTCTATGCCCTCTCTTATATCCTCCCTTTTTTATGTCCTCTCTTATTTTTATCCACAAGCTTTCCGAAAAACAAAGGTAATAAAAAGCCATGCCTATTCAATTTTATATTGAATTTGTTATATTAAATAATGGTTAATTAACGAGCCTATCCCGAAACTCAAAATATGATTAATAAATCTCGTATCTCAAAAAGTAGATTGAGTATTTGATCATGGAAAATGATCTTGAAAACTCCTATGTTTAAGAACAAAGCAGGTTCTGGAATAAACTCATGATTGCTGGAGTAGGGAATGAAAAATTAAAATCCTATGCTTCCTCGGTTTTTCCTAGAGGAGGTAAATATACTTTCTATCACCTTAATGCGGAAGTCTTCCCCGGGGAAAAGTGAGGTTGTTTATCTAATTTCAGGACAATTACTGGCTTGAGCAAGATGTCAGTAGGTATTTAGAGCTTTTGGGCAATATGTCTCTTTTCGAAATAGTGTTCTTCGGTTACTAAAAAATAAGCCTTATTATTCTTTCTTTTGTCTCATTCTCTAATAGTCTCACTCTCAATAGTAAGTGCCTAAAATGAAAGTCATTCTAAGCTCGTTATAGCCATTTTCTCAACTACCATAATGGAATTCCGCGCGTATCTAAAAACTCAACAGCGGGCTTGAGAATACTCTATCTCAATCTTCATGTGAATAATGAAGACAGAGTTCTGCGAGTCTACAGATACAGTAACTTATCTGAGTGTCTACGAATCATCAATCTCAAGAAGCTTCGAAGCGACAGCGAGATTCATCCTTAAAATATCCAGTGCCAGTTCGTAACTGATATGGTCAAGCGTGTCATTAGCAGAAAGATCATTGGTAATTGTTCAGTTAGTTTTATTCCTAATTTACTTTTCTGCAACATTTAATGTGGTCTATGTTTATATCCAATTTTATAAAAATGATTTATAAAATTACCATGTTTTTAGGCTTGTTAAAACTAGTGCATCGATTCGAAAACTGATCCATATTGAAAGAAGAATTCAGTGATCAATGGATAAGTTTAAAAGTTCAAGTTTGTGGTCGTATTTTGAAATCGAAGCACTAGGTAGTAACCAAATAATTAGAAACCAAATAAGCAAATATGGGGGGAAATTGTATGGGTATTCCTGAAGGCTATCAACGTATTGAAGGTAGCGTACGATCTCCAGTCAAAGGCGCCAGCAGGATTGGCGACATCAATCCAAATGAAACCATGACCGTAACGGTCCTTGTACGACGTAAGACGGATGTGAAAGCACTTTCTGAACCGGCTGCAGAAGCACTAGTGCCTAATGAGCAGAAGAAATATATCTCACGTGAAGAATTAGCTGAACAGTACGGTGCCGCTCCAGAAGATCTAAAACTTGTTGAAGACTTTGGCCGCAAGCATGGTCTTACAGTTGTCGAGTCGAGCGAAGCAAAACGAACTGTTAAATTATCGGGTACCGCAAAGCAGATGAGTGAGGCGTTCTTCGTCAAGCTGGGCCGGTACAAATCACCCCACGAGACTTATCGGGGGCGCGAAGGTCATGTACATATGCCAGAGAACGTGGCAAAAGTAGTTGAGGGCGTATTTGGTCTTGACAATCGGCGTATGGCTCTACGAAGTGCAAATAGTGGTGTAACATCCTCTTTGACACCTTCGCAGGTAGCCAAACTCTACAACTTCCCTACTTCGACTAACGGAAGCGGTCAAACTATTGGTATCTTAGAGTTTGGAGGGGGGTACAAGATGAGCGATATCAATGAGTTTTTTTCCAGTAATGGACTTAGTACTCCTCAGATAACGGATGTCAGCATAGATGGAGCGACGAATACTCCTGGATCTGGTGCTGATACTGAAGTTGTGTTGGATATTGACGTTGCCGGGGGGGTAGCATCTGATGCGCATATTGTAGTTTATTTTGCACCCTGGACCGAGCAGGGTTGGATTGATGCGATCCAATCCGCTATCTACGACACGACTAACAAACCGTCTGCTCTTTCAATCAGTTGGGGTTACCCAGAGTATAAAGGGATAGATGGAGTTACCTGGACAGCTCAAGCAATCAAAGCAGTAAATGAAGCGTTCCAAGATGCAGCACGGATTGGTGTCACAGTATTTGCTGCTACTGGAGACTGGGGCTCCTCCAGTGGGTTTGCTGATGGAAAAGCGCTTGTCTGGTATCCCCCATCGGACCCATACGTTACAGCATGTGGCGGTACCACGATCTCAAATGTATCCGGTCCTTCGTTTACAGAAACAACATGGTCAAGTACCGGAGGTGGGATCAGCGAAGTTTTTCCCTTACCATCCTGGCAGCAGAATATTGGCGTTCCACCATCTGCCAATGACAATCATATTTCTCGGGGGATTCCGGATATCGCGGGGAACGCTGACCCAAACAGCGGTTATCTGATCACCGTCAATGGAGGGCAAATTACTATCGGTGGTACAAGTGCGGTTTCTCCTCTCTATGCAGGTCTAATAGCTCTGATCAACTCAATACTCACCAAACCTGCTGGATACCTCAATCCAGTATTATACAACTATGGAATAACACCCTCGATGCAGGTCTTCCAAGACATCAATGACGGCGTGAGCAATGCTTCCAATGATGCGCCTGGATATAACTCAGGGCCAGGATGGGATGCTTGCACAGGATGGGGTAGCCTCAATGGAGCGAAGCTACTGAGCGCACTTAGCGAGCGACATGCGATAGAGAAGAAAGTACCCGATGCTCGGCAAGCATTTATTTATCAGGCTACGGTTACTCAAAAGCTATCAAGCGACCATAAATCTGGGTTCGAAGAATCAACTATGGCTAAAAAAATCGGTGGAACTGCTGTGCCACCTAGCAAGGTTAAAGATATCCCAAGGGAATCTCTTTCAAAAAGATTTGCTCAGGAGGAGAAACTATGAATATTCATTTTCACAATAGCTCTGGTGTTAAGTTGTACCTTGCTATTATGCGCTATGCACCGGGTGCATGTGGAGGGAATGACTGGATCGCGGAAGGATGGTGGACAATAAATCCTGGCGATGAGGTTTTTGCATTCGAAACTACAGACATCAATTCTGCTTATTATGCTGAAGATGCTGAAGGACTGGGTAAAATATGGAATGGTAATTATACTTCTGCCTATGTCACACAACAACCATTCAGCCATTGCTTCAGCGTTGAGCCACCAGGGTCAAGACTTGTCGGAATGCGACAATTAAATACCGGGCAGTTGTATGATGACTATACACTAAATCTTACATAATATATTTTAATTAGCAGAAAGTATATGATGATTCGTATCATCACTACTTTCTTTCTTCTTATTTCTGGCTGCAGTTGTCTACGGTTCTATCAAGTCTATGGGGATAAGAATTTTTCCAGCTACATCGAGCCTATAAAATTGGCCATCTCTCGTAGATTTGACAGTACCGACTATGCTCATTCAGTTACCTTTATTCCTTACTTATTTTTCTACTATATTCAATAATGGTTATTTTTATAGTAATTTTATAAAAAGGGACATATTTTTCTGTGACTATCAAAAAACAGCATCGATTAAGCTGCCAGTTGACTACCTTCAATCAAAAACTCAAAAAAGACGAATAGCTCTTGAGGGAAGACAAACTCCGTAGGAAAATTATTCACTTCGGTCGAAGAAAACACTGAAGAAAGCAAATGATGAGATTAACTGGTAGTGATTAACTGATCGTTTTATTTCTCGGGGCGTACACCGAAGAGCCCTTAAGAGAAGTCTTCACAGAGTTACAAAGTCATTACAAAATCGAGGTGAAATCAGATGACACGCTATCGCGTTACAATCTCCGGACCAACTAGTGAAGCCATGGCTGATTTAGTTCGGAAATACAAAATTGATATCTTGGGAAGTACCGTCCGCCATAGTAAAGATACTGGTCATACTGTTGATGCCATCGCACAGCCGGATGAGATTGAAATGCTCGAGGCTGCTGGGTACAAAATTCAACGCCATGAGGACGTGGACGAAGTTGGCAAAGCCCGTCAGAAGGAAGTAGGGATGGGAAATCGGTATAAGTAAGCTAGGTTTTTGGAGGAGTAATAATGCCTTATCTCAATGTAGAAGAAGTAGAATCGGCTCTCTCGGTGGCTACATCTGCCCCTTATACTTCCTTCACTCAACTCATCACCCTACCCAATCTTACTTGGGAAGGCCGTCAGTGCCATGCCATCAAGATTGGAAAAGGTAACAACCCTGGACGTCCAGGTGTATATTTCATAGGTGGTGTCCACGCACGCGAGTGGGGGAGCTCGGATATACTTATCAACTTTATAGAACAGCTTGAGCAGGCCTATATAGCTGGAACAGGGCTTACGTTCGGCACTAAGAATTTTTCTGCCAATGAAATCCAGACCATTATTAATACATTCGATATAGTTATCTTTCCCCAAGTCAATCCCGATGGCCGCAACTACAGTATGACTGTAGATCCGATGTGGCGTAAGAACCGCCGCACACAAGCTCCAAATTCCAATAATGGAGACTGTGTCGGTGTTGATATAAACCGTAACTACGATTTTCTCTGGGACTTTCCAAAATATTTCGATCCTAGGGCTCCGGTTCAGACTTCCACCGATCCATGTGACTATCAGATATATAATGGACCTTCTGCCTTTTCTGAGCCGGAAACCAAGAATGTCAAGTGGATTTTCGACAACTTTTCCGATGTCCGCTTTTTTATTGATTTGCACAGCTTTAGCAAAGATATACTCTATAATTGGGGTGATGACGATGATCAGACTACCGATCCAGATATGAACTTCAAGAATCATACCTACGATGGACACCGAGGAATTTCAGACTTAAGCGCCTCAGATTATAAGGAATACATACCATCAGAGGATCTTTCTTTTGCTATTGACCTCGCCAATACTTTTAGGGATGGTATTAAAGCGGTTAGAGGTACCACATACACCGTTAAATCTAGTTATAATCTATATCCTACCTCAGGCGCTTCAGATGATTATGCCTACAGCCGTAATTTCGTTGATGGAAGTAAGGAGAAGGTTCTGGCTTTTGTCCTTGAATGGGGCGAAACATTCCAACCTCCATACAGCGAGATGCAAAACATCATCTCAGAGATCACATCTGGTCTGCTTGCATTTTGCCTCAAAATTGAAAACAGACTCAAGCAGTCCTCTTTCGCCGCCGAACGCAGCATCCCCAGCCAGAGATAAGATACTAATATACAGTTGAGGGGATAAAGAATGATCATGTTTTCATGATAAGAAATTCGTCTTGTGAGCGAGTTATTGATCACTCTGAAAAAACGGATAAAATCCATTTTTAGAGGAAAAAACATAGACATAGAGATCCCTTATCGGATAAAATCTCGACAATTTTACCCTTTCATCTCCGCTTTGAATTGTCAATCAACCTTTGAATTTTGTTGTTTCAAAATTTTCGCCAAGATGATACCTCTTTCCGGACAGTTTCGCTGTCATCAATTCTTCTTTTTAAGTGCTGCCTGTAAGTATACCCAATTCAATCTCAGCTATATTCAACCAACGCCCATGCTTTGATGCTACATACGTGCGCTCTGGATCTCGTGAGTTCTGGGCGCTGAAAACAATAATCAACGAGCACTACACTAATCATGATATTTCATGATATTAGTACACAAACGCGATGTGTTGATGAGTGGCAACTCGCCAGCGAGCAGATTCTAAGCCTAAATAGTGTTTCGACCAAATAATGTGGCGTTCAATGATCATTAGGATAGCAAAATAGTCCGGAAATATTTCTCAGGCCGATAGTGGAATATAGATAAAACAACCGCTCATTTACCTTGATCATCATCTACTCGATAATTGTTTAATTATCAAAGTAGATATTCAGCGAAATCTAAAAAAGTGAAAGAAAGTGCAAAAATTTATGAATCTGCCTTTATTTCGAAGTATCTGCCACAAAATATTTGTTTTATAGGTCAACTGCTTAGCAGTTTCCTCCTGGACCTCCGTACCAGAGTGTTTCAAACCACGGTGAGCCAAACATTTCGACATTTGCTGTGTAGCAATTTGGCCATGCCTGCGATGGTGTCAGGTTGGCATTTACCATAGCTTGCGGTGTATAGTAGGCAATGGTTCGCTGAAAAGCAGCCTTCTGCCACCCCTCTTCCGCAAAGTAACCGCTTCCCATAGACGGAAAAGTGGTCGTACCTACGGTTTCACCTCCGTAATCTATCTCGCTTGCATTCCCTGTAAGTGCACCACCTTGGTACAACGAGTCAGGGTAGAATCCAATGGCATTGCTTCCTGATGTTCCATTAAAATACAACCACCAGCGGCCATCGGTGTGCCAATAGGCCAACTCCATGTTATATTGAGGTCCTCCAACCACGCTAACTGGACCAACAACCATGCCTGGAGCGATGACATTGCTGGTTTGGACAAATGCGTTACAGGTCAAGTTGTAACAGCCAGTCGTATTATAATCATCGGCAGTCCAGTAAGTGAAAAGATGCGGCTTTGTGTCACCATACATTGCCGGATAGACCTGCCACCCGCATTCAAGTGTCTGCAGGTTCGCACCGCTTCCACCAACATACCAGTGCTGAGACAGCGAGAAAATTTGATCGGAACCAATCGGAGGTTCGTGAATGCTCAGGAAGCTGTGTCCACCGCTGTTACTCACGTTCTGAAATGCATGAGCCCAACGGTGAGTTGCCTGGCATTCCTGAGCTTCTAAAACCTGGCCAGTTACAGGAACCATCGGCGGTTCACCAGCCCTCGGAGGACGGCCAGCCCCCCCAGGCCCTTTACGGAAGAAATCTCTTAAGGTTCCGAACCGCGTCAGGTCCTCCATAGTCACCCTCCGCATGGGTATCGCACCCTTAGGGCAATGCATAGCGTTCCCAAACCGATCCTTCTTGTCAGGAGCAAGTGGCGAAGCAGCCAGAATGTCTTTATATGGAGCCTCCGGACCGCCAACTGCCTCAAGCTGTGGAGCGTCGGGCGCAACAGGAACACGACCCTTCAATCCCCTCAGAGAAGGTTGTTGCTCCACCGGAATACAATCGTAAACTGCGCCACTTTCATCCATGAAACTGTTTAAAGCTTCCGTATTCTCGTAGAGACTTAGAATGTGATTTTGCATCTCTGCAAAAGCATTCTCGTTAGCAACTTTGCTTTCTGGTCTTCTCAAAAACATTTTGGGTTTCGTGGACTGAGTTGATTCAACAAACTCTTTCAAAGAGGCAAATCCTTTAGGTTCTGTCATTTTCTACCCTCTCCCCTCATTTCAGTTACTCTAAATTCAACGGATCCTAGGCCCAAAATAATGGCAACTTACGGCTTACCCTTTGAGATTCGGGTCCGGTCGATGGCACCTGCCGCAATCGACAGAGCTGCTCGCTTTGCTTCTTCTTCTGAGGGATACCGCTCGTCCGAGGTCTTCCCAAGGAAAACTCTATTTCCGAA
>CAZLNG010000147.1:0-2154 GCA_964560735.1 uncultured Methanosarcinales archaeon
TTGCTCGTAGAGATATAGGAATGATGGAAGCTGAAGGTGGAAACTACTTTAATCTGGTTTCAATCATAGCTACAAAGTTATGATTCAAAATCTGTTGAGGAGTTCACGACCTGGCCTACAATTTTATTCTTTAACTTCCTTCAATCGGCATGAGGTCTTCAGGGATGTGGTTTTTGGGGGGAAATAAGGTTCTATGGATTCCATAGAAAATCATAGATTTCATGGAAGAACATAAGTCTATATTTATAATTTTAACACAACATTAGTTTTGGATAGATCCTACTTAAAAATTTCAAGTAAAGTAGAAAGACACAGTGATATTTTTAAAAAATCAACATGAAATTATTCAAATTACAGGCGAAAAGAAACTAAAGGACTTTTCAAGTCACATTACTTTCATTCTAACAGATAAAGGAAAAAATGAGCTGTTGGAAACTGCTACTTCTTCAACTGTACGTTGCCAGGTTTTCGATTTCTTAATCATTCAGGTGTGTTTGGGGGAGAGTTAAGCAGACTGCCGGTAGGAAAAATACATTTCAATTGAACTGAATGTCGAGAAGAATTTTAATTTTGTTTTCAGCGGTTCAATTTCGCATAGTTCCAATAAAAATAGAATTCGATTAACACGTTTTCACTTACTGTTGAAACAGCCGTCCAATGAAAACTTATCGATAAAGCAGAGTATTTTTAATTTTTCTCGCTTAGTTCAATTTTCGGTCTCACAGGCGAGTTATTGAAACCAGATTTGAAAGATTCTCTCTACATTTTTTCGACATAGGTGACATGCTCGTTTTTTACGTTTGATCAGTGGCTCCCCACGATCTAAAACCAGCAACCAAAAGAAAAAAATGTTGTAATAAAAAATTTAAAAAAAGATAATCAGAAAGAAGTTTAAAGCTTTAGTTCTTTAGCCATTTCTTGGAAAACTTTTCCCTTATCAGTGGTAATGAAAAGCCCTTTTTCTTGCCTGATGAGTTCTTTTTCGTTCAACATTTCCAGATATTTCTGGGCAATATTAAAGTTTAAATTTACCTCATATACAATATGAGTTTTCTTTGCCCCATTCATTGCTACTTTTAAGATATCTACAGCTATATCAGTCCTGCTCCTTCTCTTAATAATTACTCCTCCCCCACGGTAGATTGAAAAATAATCTTTGCGAGAATTCATGCTCTAAAAATATCCTAAAGCATGTCTTTTAGTAGATAACAAAGATTCTAAATACTAATAGTTTCGCTTTCTATATAATAATGTCTACTTTATATAATTTATAAAGTTATAATTTTGACTTTGAAATTACCAGATAAACGATTAAGCACATTAGCTCAATACTGTAAGACAGTATTCTCATCAGTATATTATTGGATACCATTATGATTAATATTGCAAATGATCTTGATTTCAAATTTTTCGTACCCTGTTTTCAGTAATTTCATTGTACATAATGCGTAAATTTAATATATAACAGAGTATAAAATATTAGTATGTTAAAAGGAGATCTAAGGGGAAGTCTCCAATTTTAAGTTTATTCCGTTCAATTTCAGCAGATTAACTGAAGAATAATTTAAGAATTATTTAAATGAATTCAAAACTTAATGGAAAAAATAAGAATGGGTGGTAATATTGGGAGATGCATTTGAGCATTTGAAACACGTAAATGTTCCTGAAACGTCCTTTAAATCTGCGAATAAAAAATTAAAAAAAGGTCTGTATAAGGATGAAAACGAAGTTTTGTATTGCTTTGTACATAAGAAGGCTAAAGAAAAAACAGATTATTATAACAAAAAGATATTCGAAATGGAAACAAAATATAAAACGGATTTTTTCACCTTCGAAAATAGAATCTACCTGAAGGTACGAGAAAAAAATTTGGAAGAATGGAATGATTTCATATTATGGGGTGGTTATGTCAAAGCATATAGATACTGGAAACAGTTTTGCTGAACTAAAACCTGAAATCCTGACAGGCTTCCTATTTTTACTGATAGTTTCCTGTTTTAGTAGTATATCTATCTTCCACTTGCTGTGCTTTCCTTTCTCAAGGATTTCCGACATATTTCCGCTCAACTGCAAGTTTTTTGTGTGAAAAACTCAATTTGCAAGGAGAAGAATTGGAATATAAAAAGAAATTATGAGCTACAAGATGATTAACAA
>CAZLNG010000147.1:2254-8470 GCA_964560735.1 uncultured Methanosarcinales archaeon
GAAGACTAAAAAAGATTAACAAGAAGACTAAAAAAGATTAACAAGAAGACTAAAAAAGATTAACAAGAAGACTAAAAGAGATTAACAAAAAATCAACAGGAAGATTAAGAATAGAAAAAATTTAGAAGAAAGGGATCTCCTTTCTATCCCTAACCTTGTTTTTTATTTTTTCTTTGAAAGTGGCACTTCAATCTTGTCTACCAGCTTCTTAACATCTGTCTTAATTTCAGAAGCAAGTTTTTTGGCACTGTCTCCAGTTGTATCTACCAGCTTTTCAACCCTGCCAGTGATGCTCTTTACCTCATCCTTTACATCAATTGATCTTATTTCTCCGGAAAGTGATTTTATTTCTCCATTTATATTCTTTGCAAGCTTTGAAGCTTCTTCTCCGGTCTTTTTTGCAAGGGTGTCAATATCATTACCCAGTTTCCCTACTTTTTCCTGAATATTGAAACTTTTTTTACCTGATTCGGTTTCCTTATTTTCTTTATCTTTTGTTACTACCATATAAGCCCCTCTATATATTTTATAAGTAGATTATAGTTTTCTTATTACCGAAATTATGTTTTTTAAACACTTACTTATTGACTTCCTTAATTATAAAATTATCTACTGGGGATTTCAAGCAGGGTTGGTAGAATTATTTTTAAAGTTGATCAAACAGAAAACCAGAATAAAATAAGATTAATAAGATTAAATATAAAATTGAAGTAATAAAGAAAAATAAAAATTTAATTAAAAAAATTACATAAATTTAGTCAGTTGAAATTCGTAAAGTAGACTCCAAAATGAAGTTTGTAAACCGTCAAATAATAAGCCCGCTAAAAATCCACTAATGCTTTGTTGGCAAAATAAAACATTTCAATAACAAAAATCATCTTTCTACCGGACCTGTGGAACAAAATTTATCACATCCATTTCATAGTGCACATTGAAAATAATTTTATTATATATAGCTAACATTTATGTAGCATAAGAATGATTTCGGAGTTTTTAACTAAGCAACAAAATACCATTCAAAGAAAAAACTAATTCTTAAAAATAATTTTGCTGCACTACAGGCTTATAAACTATAAATTAAAATAGTATGCTTGTAAAAAGTAAGGCAACTTAACTAATTGAAAGACTTTATAAACTCTGGCAAAAAACTAGAGCCGAATCAGGATCTTATATTAAGGAAAAAATTAGCTCTCCGAGATAGAGTAAGCTATTTAGGGCTACAGAGGAGACATGCAAACCTTAGTAATATGCATAGACAGAGATAATGACCTGGGAGAAAAAGCAAAACTGGGGACCCCAATAATAGGACGTGAAGCAAACGTTCAGGCTGCCGTCGCACTTGGGATTGCAGATCCGGAGGACTCGGATACCAATACTATTTTCGGCGGAATCCGGATTCTTGACGAGCTGCGGGGAAAAGGAATTGACGCAGAGATTGTCTCTTTTGCCGGAGATAAAAATGTCGGAGTGATCTCAGACCAGAGAATCGTCGAACATCTTGAAGCTTTTCTTAAAGCTAATGATGTGCAGAGGGCGATATTTGTCTCGGATGGAGCAGAAGACGAAACTCTTGTTCCTATAGTCCAGTCCCGCATGAAAATTGATTCAGTGAAAAGAATCGTTGTAATGCAGAGCGAAAACCTGGAAAGTACGTACTATATCCTGAAACATGCCTTCAGCGACCCTAAAATATCTCAGACTTTCTTTGTGCCTTTAGGACTTGCTTTTCTTATTTATGCTATATTCCTGCTTGCTAATTACCCCGAAGGCGCAGTTATCGGAATTCTTGCAGCTGTCGGGCTTTATATGCTTTACAGGGGGTTTGGACTCGACGATCTTGTTGCCCTTGAAAAAGAGAGACTCTGGGACGCTTTCCTGGGACAGAGAATGATTTTCATCAGCTACACAGCCGCCCTGCTTACCAGCCTTGTTGCCACTGCATATGGAGCAATGGAGGTATGGCAGCTTTACTCTCAAGAAGGAATTTGGTTCCATGGAGCCCTTACTCTAGTCTCAGTTTTTATCAATGTCTCGGTCTGGTTATATGCAGGAGCCCTGTTACTTGCAGAATTCGGCAAAATATTCGATCTGAGAAGAGAAGGCAAACCCATATACAAACATATATCAATATCCCTCTTCGTGATCGCAACCGGACTGCTTTTCTGGGGTGCGAGTACATATATTCTGGCGGAATTTTCCCTTTCGGAAGTTACGAGTAACGCATCAGTTGCTCTCCAGTACTTTGTGTATTCTACCATTATTGCAGTTCTTATTGCTCTTGCAGGCATAAAATACTCAGTATCAAACCAGACTACTGAAAAAGGATGAAAACACCCCTTTAAGAGGATAAAAGATAAAAAAGAAAAACAGGAAAAAAATTCAAAATTATGTCAATCGAAGAATTCAAACTCCAGGGCGCATGAAAAAATTCATGGAACGAGAATTTATGCACAAAAAAAGTGCCAAAAACAAGTTCAGGCTAAAAAAACTAAGCTAAAAATGAATTTTTTTCAAACTTTTCTTATTTTTTGGAGTTTCCTTTTTCAATAATATGAATTAGGACTTTTGAATACGTAAATATTGACGGCGTTACGGAAACCCGAAGAGCGATATAAATGGGAAAAAAAGCTGAACACTTTGACATTGCAATACTAGGTGGCGTAGGTTTTAATTCACATAAAGATTTTGAAAGTATCGAAGTGCATACTCCCTATGGAGAAGTTAAAGCCTATCATACCAAGATAAAGGGGAATGAAATTGCGGTTATTCCAAGGCACTCCGGAAAAAATCACATCCCCCCCCACAGGATTAATTATAGAGCGAATATCTGGGCAGTGCATTCCCTTGGAGCAAAACGTGTTATTTCCACAAATTCCGTCGGGTCAATGCGAGGGCATCCGGTTGGAAGTTTTGTGGTACTTGACGATTTTATAGATTTTACCCGCAGCAGACCTTCAACCTTCTATGATAATACTACCGTTCACGTTGACGTCTCTGAACCTTACTGCCCGGAAATCAGGAATGCCCTAAGAGGAGCCCTCGAAAAACAGGGGCTTTCTTACACCGAAGGAGTCTATGCCTGCACTGAAGGCCCACGCTTTGAGACCAGGGCAGAAATACGCATGATGAGCCAGTTTGCAGATGTTGTTGGCATGACCGGGGTCCCGGAGGTGATCCTTGCAAAAGAACTCAGCCTCTGTTATGCTTCTCTTTCGATTGTTACGAACCAGGCCTGCGGAATGACCACACAGAAATTAACGGCAGACGAAGTAACTGAAGTTGTTGGAAAAGCCGAAGAAGCTATTTTCGAGATAATCTCGGACACTATAGAAACGCTTCCCGAAAATCGAAACTGCAGGTGCGGGTTTTCAAAAGAAGGAGCCTGCCTCTAACAGTCAAATGTAGAAAGATGAAAGAAGGTGTTTCACAAAGAGGTATACCAAAACGGGATCCTTCAATAGTTTTAAACAATTATGAGTTACGTTAGACAGTTACTTCTGTAAGTATTTAATCAAATTTTCAATATTCTCTGGATATTTCTCTGGTATTCTTCTGTAACTATTATAGTAATTAACTTAAGTAATAGGAAATATCTGTACTCAGAATTATTTATATAATTTACAAGGAATAAAATATTTATATAATAGGCTTTATAAATAACGCCTCTTACAATTTAGCATCGAAAGGAAGCTTACTTATACAATTCACATATCAGGATAAACAATGACGCTCTGGGTCCTAAGCTACGCTGAAAAGTCGAAGATAATAGTAATGGCTATAAAGGACCGGTTGAAACAGCCGCTTTATGTGGCCGAACTCCATTTAAAGGACAGTTACAAAGGGCCACGCCCTCATAGAATCAGGCTTCTCACCGGCAAGAAAAATGAGGAGTTCATTCCTCCTCAAGAATTTATAGAAACATTTCGCAGTGCAAACAGAATCATGCTCGCAGAAGGAGGGGACCCTGCAAATGAGGCTGCCTTTCTGGAAATGCTTAAAGGCTTTCAACTGGAGGCAGATAGGGTAAAAATCTGCAAGCACTGCTGGATCAATAAACGCTTTAATTTTGTAAATAGCAAGTCTATTAAGTTCCATGATGAACTTATCTGCGCAGAATGTGCAAAAGAAGAACTCCTGCGTGCAGTCCGCTCAGCAGGCCCACAGTATGGGGAAAAGTCCGTAGACTTCCTGGAAAAAGTCCTCTTTAAAACAAGGGATCTGGACAGGACAATCCGGATGCTGAGTCCAGAGAGACTCGATCCTGAATTTACCCGGTATGATACAATAAGAACAAATCCTGCAGAAGCCACATTCAGAGTAAAGCAGCTTCCACTTGCAAAAAAGTTTAAGGACATGCTGCTTCAGAAATCCGAGACCCTGCTCCCTGTCCAGGCCTTATCCGTAGAAGCCGGGCTCCTTGAAGGGAAAAATCAGTTAGTTGTTTCGGCAACTGCAACCGGCAAAACCCTGATAGGAGAAATGGCAGGAGTCCAGAACCTTCTGGACAAAAAAGGAAAAATGCTCTATCTCGTTCCCCTGGTTGCTCTTGCAAACCAGAAATATGACCAGTTTCAGGAACGTTATTCTAAGCTGGGACTGACTACTTCTATAAAAATAGGTGCAATTCTCATAAAGACCTCCCAGCGAGTGAAAATGCACACAAGCCCAAGTGCAGATATAATCATAGGGACTTATGAAGGCATAGACCATATGCTCCGCTCAGGAAATGCCGACTTTTTGGGCAAAATAGGGACTGTAGTTATCGATGAAGTCCATACTCTCGAAGACCAGGAAAGGGGGCACAGGCTGGACGGGTTAATAGGAAGATTGCGCTATGTTGCACCTGAAGCTCAATTCATCTATCTTTCTGCAACCGTTGCAAATCCTGAAGCTTATGCAAAGAAGCTTGGTGCTCAACTTGTGCTCTATGAACACAGACCTGTGCCTATTGACAGGCATCTTCTCTTCTGCCAGGAAAATGAGAAGTCAAAGCTGATTTCCCAGCTCGCAAAAGAAGAATACTCAATGTTCTCTTCCAAAAAGCATAAAGGACAGACTATTGTCTTTACAAATTCACGCAAAAATTGCCATAAGCTTGCAGGATCTCTTTCAATTCAGGCTGCTCCTTACCATGCAGGGCTTTCTCAGTATGAGAGGAAGAAGGTTGAAACTCTCTTTGCTAAAGGACAGCTTCCAGTAGTTGTTACCACTGCCGCTCTTGCGGCTGGAGTGGATTTTCCGGCTTCCCAGGTGATATTTGAATCTCTGGCAATGGGAATAGACTGGATTTCGGTCCAGGACTTCCTGCAGATGAGCGGGAGAGCAGGCAGACCGGATTACCACGACCGAGGAATAGTGGTGCTCATGCCTGTTCCGGGAAAGTCTTATTCAGCCTCTCAATCCGATACCGAAGAAGAGGTTGCAATTAAGCTGCTTCAGGGAGAGCTGCTCTCTGCAGGTATCGAATACGGAGAAGCCGAAAAGCTTGAAGAAATCCTTGCATCCATTGCTGTTACTTCCTCTGTTCAGGACCTTCGAAAAATCCACAACATGATGTTCGGAAGCTTTGACCTTGACAAACAGATCCTGCGTCTGCAAAGCTATCGTTTTGTAGAAAGGAAAGGAAATAAGATTGCCCTTACTCGCTTTGGGAAAATTATTGCAGCCCATTTTCTGCCTGTCTCCAAAGCTTTCCTTATCAGGGACGCCGTACTCGAAGAAAATAATCCTCTGAAGATAGTAACAAACCTGGAGTTCTTCGAAGCCGCATATTTCAAGTACGCAAACCAGATAGGAAGCTCCCTGAATGTGAATATGCCAGCAAGGGTCTTTCAGGGCGCTTCCCTTGACATAATCTTTGATGGGGAATCCCTTACCCAGCTTGACGCGAAAATCCGCGAACTTATGCTCACCTTTGCTTCGGACTTTTTAACCTGTGCATGCAAAGACTCCCCTTACTGCGGCTGTGCCGAACAGAAGTTTTCGGAAAAAATAATCAAACTGCGTACCGAAGACCTCGAACCCGTACAGATAGTTAGAAAACTTGAAGACAAATACGGAATTTCCGCTTATCAGGGCGATGTTTTCGGCTACCTCGACAATGCAGTGCGGAACCTTGATGCTGTGGAACAGATAGCAAAGGTGCACTCGAAAAAGGGAGTAGCAGAAGAAGCTAAGAAACTCAAAAAGAAAGTCCAGGGTTGAAAGATCAAAAAC
>CAZLNG010000148.1:0-8441 GCA_964560735.1 uncultured Methanosarcinales archaeon
TTGAAGGTAAAATCAAGCTTAAAAATGAATCTCAATAATTTCAAGCTTGAAGGTAAAATTAGATTTAAATAAGAAGCAGGCCGTTTTGCCAGTCATTGATTATTCTGGTTGCGGTTCTTGTTTCGTCCACTTCGCCTTTCTTTTGAAGAAAGTTACACTGTTTGCCTATCAGTTCAAGCACTTCATAGGCGCTTTCATTATCAATTTCTATCTTATAGAAAGACTCAAGGGCAGTTTTGTTATCAGTAAGCATTTTCTCTAACATTTTCAGGGCTACACCAATATGGTCCTTCAGGTGGGTTGCATCCTTTATTCCGAGCAGGCCCTGGATATATTCATCTTTTTCATCAAAGGGAATTACTCCGGGAGTATCTATGAACATAATTCTTGAGCCTGCATCCACATGCTGGACTCCTCTTGTGTGGCCGGATATGGGAGAAGTGCTCGCTCGGTGCCTGCCTGTTACACTATTGATTACTGATGACTTGCCTACATTGGGATAGCCAAGGGTGCCAACAAAGATATCGCGCCCTTTTATTGACGCGGATGCAAGTATCTGGTGTCTCAGCATCGTTGTTCCTGACCTGTCTTTGCTGGAAATAAAAATAGTGGGTGCGATTTTAGAGAGGCGGGATTTGGTTTGCTCAAGTTTTTCCTTTGAAACAAGGTCACATTTATTGATGACAATTATAAAAGGCTTTTTTAAGCGGACTATTTCACGCTCGACTTCGCTGTTTCTTGTCTCTTCAGGAAACCGGGCATCTATGACTTCCAGGAGGACATCAGCTTTTTTGATAACGTCTTTTACAAGAACTTTATAGCTGGGCATATACTGCGGCTATGGTATAAGCTGATATATGAATGTATAGTGTAGTAAGGTTATAAGAGTGTGCAGTAAAGTTCTAAACGAGTTGCGCAGTAAGGTTATAAGAGTGTGCAGTAAAGTTCTAAATAAGTGGTAGTAAGGTTTAAAGAAGTGGTAGTAAGGTTCTAAAGAGGCTTGGATTTCTGGAATGCTTGAGTTCAGGGTAATTTAGTTTGAGGTTTTTGAATTTGTTAAAAACGATTGGAGTTCAAGCGGATGAGATTTAGATGCTTGAAGTTAAGCATAAAGGAATAAAAATCAGCCAGGAATAAAAATCAGCTAGCATTCACAGGGCATCAATTCTATCGCAGGCCCTTGGAAGTTCAACTGTAAAAGATGAACCCTCCCCTATTCTGCTTTCCACCTGAATATTACCGCCGTGCATTTCAACATACTTTTTTACCAGTGCAAGGCCAAGTCCTGTTCCTTCGAAAGCACGTTTTAAGGAAGAATCAATTTGGACAAAAGGCTTAAAAATTTCATCCATTTTCTCTTGAGGAATTCCAATTCCTGTATCCTTAACCGTGATAATAACAGAATTCTCTTCTTTTCGTGAGAAAACTTCAATCGAGCCTCCAGCAGGTGTGAATTTTACAGCATTGCTTAAAAGTTGATACACTATCTGATTGAGTTTACTCAGATCTGCATGAACATACATCATTTTACTATCTGACTGGTATGTCAATGTGACATTTTTGTCCAGTGACTGCGGGAGCAGCATTGAAATGGCTCTGCAGATAGACTCGTCAACAGAAAGGTCTTCCTTTCTAAGTTCTTCTTTTCCCGAATCGGCTTTTGATAAGTCGAGTATATCGTTTATAACATTAAGGAGATTTTTTCCACTTAACGAAATAAATTGGACATATTTTAATTGTTTTTCGTTCAGGGGGCCTGCTAATTTCTCGTTTAGCAGATCGGAAAATCCTATGATTGAATTGAGAGGGGTTCTTAATTCGTGACTCACGTTTGTCAGAAATTCACTTTTTGCACGGTTTGTCGCTTCAGCAGCCATTTTTGCGTTTATCAAAGACTCTTCTACTTTTTTCCTTAAAGTAATATCTCTTATGACAACAATATCTGCTGGCTCATCATTGTAAGTTATTTTATTGCCCAGAGCTTCTATCCATATTTCTTCTCTCTTTGTAGTAATTACTTTATACGCATTTAGATAGCTAGCTTTGTCACTAAAGGTATTTGTAAAATTTTTTCTTGCAAATGTTACTGATTCCGGAGCGAGAAATCTGTCAAAATTCGTGCCAATTATCTCATCGAGCCCGACGTCCAGGATTTTTCCAACAGCAGCGTTTGCAGCAAGGATTTTTCCTTCAAAATCAAGTATGAATATACCGTCAAGAGTATTCTCAACAAGGGTGCGGAAATTTCTTTCACTTTCCTGCAAAGCGTCGTAATTCGTCTTTATTCTGATTAAAGATTTGATTCTCGTTTTGAGTTCAAAAATGTCTATCGGCTTACTGATAAAATCATCGGCTCCGCACTGAGTCGCTTTTATTTTATTTTGTCTCTCAAAAAAGCCGGATATTACAATTATAGGTATGAATTTAAATCTGGAATCACTCTTCAGGATACTGCAGACTTCATAGCCATCACTCTCAGGCAACATCAGGTCCAGTAATATCAGATCAGGAAACTGAGTTTCTACAAGTTCAAGAGCTTGCTTTCCACTGTGTGCATATATAGGAAGATATTCATCCTTAAGTTGCAGGCACAGCAACCCCACCTGAGCCTTTTCGTCATCAACAATGAGAATTTTTGGTTTCCCCGCTGTGTACAATATACTCACTTGTAAAAGTTATTATCTTTATAATTTTCTTGTAAAACTTATTATCTCATTAATTCTCTTAAGTGCGATTTTAAATGAATTTTGTTTATTAATTATAAATATAACAATATAATTTGTACAGATATCCCCAAATATACTATTAAGATATATAATTTATTTAATAAGTATTCCTTTTAATGATAGCTTATACATGCTTAAATCAATTTCCTGTTCAGCAATTTATAAATAAATTTAAATATTTTTCTTATAATTTCCTTGCCTACTCTACTTTTATTAAGTATTTTTTAAATAAATAAATTGTACTAAAACTTGAAATTGACTTATTCATTTTTTTATTAATGTATCAGTTAGAAATACTTTTGTTACTAATGCTTATAATGCTTATTAAATTTTGTCATTGAGGGTGAAAATTAAAATAGAACAGTGTAAAAAGTAATAAAAAAAGCGAGATTAGATAGACGAATAAATAAACAACAATTGATAAAAAAACTTCTTATTAAATATATTTTATTAAACATGTTACTTAAAATAGTTATTTATAATAACAATAGTTCTATCGCACAATTAGATAGTATAAGTTAATTGATAGGATTTAATCGATAGAAGTTGATTGAGAAAAAAAATTAAATAAAATATTGAATAAATAATACTTAATAAAAGAGATAATCGGTCAGTAATTTTATTTTTCAGCCTTTTCCCAGAATTCTTCAGCTTCTTCCTCCATTTCTTCGAGCCTGTCATAATAGTCCGGAAACTCATTCAGGTGAGCCAGTGCAATTTTTCCTGTCATTATGGGATCATCGTTAGTTACATTTGTCCAGGGATCTCTGGTGCCGTGCTCCAGTTCTACATCCATGCCTCTTCGGAACTGGTCAATATCGAATTTATCCCATTTTATTCCCAGTTGCTCTCCAACTGCTTTCGCTTCTTCAGCCGTAAAATTCTTCTTTGTCAAGACCATCACTTCGACCATTTGTTTCTTTTCTAAATGACTATTTAACCTTTTACAACATTCTATCTTTAGCTAATTATTTAATATGCATTTTATACTTAAGGATTCTCCTGCAAAATATAATTTATTTTATTAAACTTTACACTAAATAGGAGGACTTATCTTTCTGTAAAAAGCTTCTGATACAAGCAGATGAAAAAGTAACGAGAGAGAAAAACATGTCAGATAAAGATATTTTATTCATGAGACGTGCAATTGAATTATCCGTTGAAAACGTAAAAAAAGGAGGAGGCCCTTTCGGGGCCGTAATCACAAAAAAAGGGAAAATTCTTGCAGAAAGCTGCAACCTTGTTACCTCACTTAATGATCCTACAGCCCATGCAGAAATCAATGTGATAAGGGCAGCGGCCCAAAAATTAGGTACATTTGATCTCAGCGGCTGTGAGGTCTACTCTTCCTGCGAGCCCTGCCCAATGTGTCTTGGAGCCATCTATTGGGCAAGAATCGACAAAGTATTCTTTGCCAATACTACTTCTGACGCCAAAAATATCGGCTTTGACGATTCTCTAATCTATGAAGAAATTTCACGCCCCCTTCAGGAGAGACGCATTGAGTTTCGACAGTTTCTCAGAGAAGAGGCGCTGGAGGCATTTAGAGCCTGGGAAAAATCTGAAAATAAGGTGGTATACTGAACTCCAATAATAGCCTTACAAGGCTAAATTACTTATTTACATAGCCTTGAATTTTGTAAACTTCGAGTAGAGGATAAATTACCCTCCGTGATAAATTACTTACTGATCTGTGCCATGTAGGAAAACTCATTTCTGCCATAACACATAATTATATTGGGGACTCAAATTAAACTTGGGAATACATGAGAATATACCTTTCAGGTCAGGAGATATTTTTTAGTTCATATGTGAATACTTCTAAATAATATATGAAATATTCATAACTATTTGTGAAAATTTTTAATTTATATCTCTTAAATTTCTAGTAATGTATGAAAAATTAAAATTAAGCATGAATATTTGCATGAAAATTTAAATCCGTTTTATTACTTCTTTATTATTACTTCTTAATTAATTCTATTAATTAATACTTCTTAATTAATACAAACAAATTTTAGAAGGGATTCTGCAAATGCCTGCAAGTAAAAGCAAGTACATCCGCTGGTTTGAAGAAACTACAATCGACGACGTCCCGCTGGTGGGCGGGAAGAATGCCTCCCTTGGGGAAATGTACAGGGAACTTACTTCAAAGGGTATCAGGATTCCAAATGGCTTTTCAGTCACTGCTGAGGCTTACTGGCATACCTTAAAAGCCGGAGGGATTCTTGAAAAACTTGAAAATACAATGGAAGGACTTGATATCTCAAATGTTGCAGACCTTGCAAAGAGGGGAAAGAATGCAAGAGATCTGATTCTTGGCGCAGGAATTCCGGAAGATCTCTGGGAGGAAATCGAAGAAGCATATGAACTCCTTTGCAAGCAGTATGGAGAAGATACGGATGTAGCCGTGCGTAGTTCGGCAACCGCTGAAGACTTGCCTACTGCTTCCTTTGCAGGTCAGCAGGAGACTTATCTCAACATAAGAGGTTATCCGGCTCTTCGAGATGCCTGCACGCGCTGTTTTGCATCTCTTTTTACAGACAGGGCTATTTCCTACCGAGTAACAAATAAATTCGACCATTTCAAGGTAGCTCTTTCCATAGGAATCATGAAAATGGTCAGATCTGACCTTGCATCAAGTGGAGTTATTTTTACTCTTGATACGGAAACCGGTTTCAGAGATGTTGTCTTCATTACAGGCGCATACGGGCTTGGAGAGAATGTCGTGCAGGGACAGGTCAATCCCGATGAGTTTTATGTTTTCAAGCCGACTTTCAGGGAAGGTTATAAGCCGATAATCAAGAAGAAAGTTGGAAGTAAGGAAATAAAGATGATCTACGGGCGCGGGGACTCCAAGGTGCTCACCCGGAACGTAGAGGTTCCTGAGGCTGACAGGTTGCGCTTTTGCATTGATGATAAAGAAGTACTTGAGCTTGCAGGCTACGCAATTACTATCGAAGACCATTACTCAAAGAAATCCGGGGAATCACGGCCCATGGATATCGAATGGGCAAAGGACGGCATAACCGGGGAACTATTTATAGTGCAGGCAAGACCGGAGACCGTTCAGTCCCAGAGAAGCAAAGATGTTCTGGAAACCTACGTGCTTGAAAAGAAATCAAAAGTTCTTGCAAGGGGCAGGAGCGTGGGAGATAAAATCGCTTCCGGAAAAGCCCATGTAATCCCTGATGTTTCGGATCTTCCCTCTTTTAAACAGGGAGAGATCCTGATCGCAGATACCACAACTCCTGACTGGGAGCCAGTAATGAAAAAAGCAGCTGCAATTATCACAAATAAAGGAGGAAGGACCTGTCATGCTGCTATTGTCAGCAGGGAACTGGGGATTCCTGCAGTTGTAGGGGCAGGCAACGTAACTGAGGTTCTGGAGACTGGCAGGGAAATTACCGTGAGCTGTGCGGAAGGAGAAGACGGGCTTGTGTATGAGGGCATACTTCCTTTCCATAAAGATACTTTAAGTCTTAAAGACCTGGAACGCCCGAAAACTGAGATTATGATGAATCTTGGAAACCCTGAAGAAGCTTTTGCCTTCTCGATGATTCCAAATGACGGAATAGGGCTTGCCAGGCTTGAATTCATTATCACTAGCTATATTAAGATTCACCCGATGGCCCTTGTGCACCCTGAAAAGGTAAGGGATAATAAGGTGCTGCAGGGAATCGAACAACTTACAAAAGGCTACGAAAAAAGTGAATTTTTTGTCGAGCAGCTTGCCCAGGGAGTTGGGACTATAGCTGCAGCGTTCTACCCAAAACCTGTTGTAGTCCGAATGAGCGATTTCAAGACCAATGAATATGCCAGCCTTCTTGGAGGCAGTTACTTTGAAATGGAAGAAAGCAACCCAATGATAGGTTTCAGGGGAGCTTCCCGCTATTTTGATGAGCGCTATAGGGAGGGGTTCGCCCTGGAATGCAGGGCTATGAAGAAGGTAAGGGACGAAATGGGGCTGAAGAACCTTATCCTTATGATACCTTTCTGCAGAACTGTTGAAGAGGCACGGAAAGTGATTGCCGAAATGGAGAAAAACGAACTTAAGAGAGGAGAAAACGGGCTTCAGGTCTATGTGATGTGTGAAATTCCGAACAATGTCCTCCTTATCGACGAATTCAGTGAATATTTCGACGGTTTTTCAATAGGTTCAAATGACCTGACCCAGCTAACTCTCGGAGTTGATAGGGATTCCGAACTGCTTGCTGCAGAATTCGATGAGAGAGACCCTGGAGTTATTAAAATAATGGCAATGGCGGTACAGGGAGCAAAAAGAAATGGAAGGCATAGCGGAATCTGCGGACAGGCTCCAAGCGATTTTCCTGAGATTGCAGAATTTCTCGTGAAAGAAGAGATAGATTCGATTTCTCTCAATCCAGATTCGGTTATGAAGATCACACTTAAAGTTCTGGAAACGGAGAAAGAACTGAGAAGAAAAAAGTGAGAAGAAAAAAGTGAGAAGAAAAAAGTGAGAAGAAAAAAGTGAGAAGATAAAAGTGAGAAGATAAAAGCGACTCACTGGTCATCGGTTAAGAATCTGTTTCATCCCCCACGTACTCTTTTTTGGATCCAATCCCTTCATTTTTGTTCAAATCATTCATCTCTAAACATTTCTCTGTTTACATGCGGATCCCGTGCTTGACTTCCATGCACACTCACTATCGTTTCAAATGCTCTTTGAATTCTTCATCTATGAAGAATTACTTTCAACAGATCTGATGCAATCCCTGTAAATATCGTGCTCCGAGCAACTGAGTATATTAAGCCATTTTTCGGCTGAGCTGTTGAGTATCTAACTAGGGAATAGATTTTTCTGCTAATTATTAGTGTTAAGATTGCCTTCAAGATTAGAGCTTTGATTACCTGCACATTCTTTGTTTCAAGAAAGTCAAGAGCATACTTGCTTTTCAACTCCTTAAACAGAAGTTCTATGTCCCACCTGGCTCCATAAAATCTGGCAATGTCCCGATTGTAAAACAATGCATGATAGGAACATTAACGCCTCTATCAACATTAAGAAATTCTCTCTCATAGATCAAAAGCTAATTGGACTGTGACACCTGCGGAATGTGGGGAAGAGTCTAAGGACTTGCTTTCGATAGAAAGGGGGAATGAACCAGGAAGCTACACAGTATTTAGCTGAGTGGTAGTTAACTCAATCGGATCTGCTTACTTGTTTTAAATCAATGAGAAGCTTAGAATCTCCTATCTTTCAAAAGGTGAAAATAATCTTAAAAACTGATTTTTAATAGTAAAAAGAAGTTTTTCAATTAAAAAAGCATGTCTATTTATAAGAAAGTTACTTAATTTGAAAGTCAAATTATATATACTTTTAATATAATAATTAAATTATTGATTAAATAGCCACTGGGGGAGTGAAAATAGCTGATCTAATAGTACTTGCCGTAGTTTTCCTGGTATTAGCACTGATTGCTTACATACTGGGTGCTCGGGGAGTTGCCGGTTTCTCAATGAGTATTGCAAAATGGCTTATCATAATTTTTGTCATACTTGCGATTCTCTCGCTTTTCTTATGACGGTAACCCTCGAAGTGAATGATAATTGTCTAAAGCTAAATATAGATAGTAATTGTCATATGAAAGAAACAGTTTACTGCAGAGATAGTTTATTTTTTAAGATACACAAATGCCTGGAAATTATTTTGTCAGGGGTAACTAAATTTAACCAATTCTTTTCTCTTTTCTT
>CAZLNG010000149.1:0-8363 GCA_964560735.1 uncultured Methanosarcinales archaeon
TCAAAAATAAAGATATGAATCTTCACCAAAAATTAGTCCTCTTGAGCGAAGCGAAGCGTAGCGAAAAGGACCGCATACTCCCGAGGCGCAATTCGGGTGCCGACGCGAAACTCGGGTGCCGAAGCAGAAATCGGGAAGCGAAATTAGGAATGAGAAGAAATTAAAAGGATTTTTATTCTTTCTTTTTTTCATCCAGAATGTTAGCGATCAAAGGTTTCAAAAAAGGAGCATCTTCTACTGCCGTATCCCAGACAACCTCAAGATCTACACCAAAATATCCATGAATTACTTTATCCCGAAATCCTGCCATATCCTTCCAAGGAACTTCTGGATGATTTGATCTCAAGGAATTAGGTAAATTTTTCGTTGCTTCTCCAATGATCTCGAGAGCACGTACTACAGCATATATTGTTTTTGTGTCCTTGGAAAATTCTTCAAAATCGAACCCTTTAACAAAATCTTCTATTTTTTCAATTGAGTCGAGTATGTCCATCAAAAAATCTATAGAATCTCTTTCCTCAACTTTCATAAAGCAACTACCTCATTCAGAATTCGCTTACCAATGTTAGGTTTAAGTGCACTTTTCATTACTAGGTCAACCTTTACTCCCAAAAGGTCACTAAGGTAGTTTTCCAATTCAATATATTTTAAAAGCCCGGGCTTATTATCAAATTGAACCAGAACATCAAGATCGCTATCTTTGGTTTGCTCCCCACGGACGTAAGACCCAAAAATTCCGAGATAGCTAACACTATATCTTTCTCTTAACTCAGGTAGATGTTGCCTTAATATTTCCATAAAATATTCTGCACTTTTTAGCTCTTGAGAAGGCATTGTCTATGGAATCCTCCAGGAAGTTCCACATTAATGTGATAAAACACAAATAACGCAAATTTATAGTAAATGAGAATACGCGTAATGTGTATTTGTCATTTTCTCCATTTGTTTTTCAAAACAGAAGGGCAGCGTTAAAGATCATACCCCATCTTCACAATTTATAACCTTTCTGCGGTTCAAAAAAGTTCACTTGTCTAAAGGCTTACGTTAGAGGAAAACAAAAATAGAGTTAGGAATCTTCGCCAAAAATGGAGAGTATTTCTAGCGGCGCTCAAAGGAGCGCCACTAACTATATCCTGATCAGTTATAAATAAAAAGAAAATTGATCACAAAAAAGAAAAAATGATAAAGAAAATGATCAGGAAAAAGAAAAATAGGAAAATGTCCCGTATGTAGAACTTTTGATCTTTTTTCAGAGTACTTTTTCCATGATACTAAGAGCTTTCTCAATATCTTTCATTGAGGCTGCATAGGAAATCCTTATATAACCGTCACCTTCGCTTCCAAAGGCTGTTCCTGGAACGACGACAACGCCATTTGAGATTAATTTAGAGGCTACTTCTGCTGAGTTTGAGACTTTAGGGAAGGCATAGAAAGCTCCTTTCGGAAGAGCACATTCCATTCCGAGCTCATTCAGCCCTTTTACGAGGACATCTCTGCGTTTCCGGAATTCTTCCCGCATAACGTTGACAGAATCTTTAGGCCCGGTGACTGCGGAGTAAGCGGCTTTTTGAGCTATTGAATTGGCGCAGGCCTGGATATACTGATGTACCTTGAGCATCTGGCCAATATACTCCTGTCTGGCTGCTACATACCCCAGTCTCCAGCCAGTCATGGCATAACTTTTAGAGGTAGCGTTCACGGTAATAACGTTGTCTGAGTAGCTAGCAGGGCTTACGTGCTCTCCTTCGTAAATGAAATACTCATAGACTTCATCCGAGAGAATAGTTATGTTATGATCCTCTGCAATCTCGGCAAGGGCTTTAATGTCTTTCCTGTTTGCGACTGCACCTGTGGGATTTGAGGGTGAATTAAGGATTACAGCTCTGGTCTTCGGAGTTATTTTCTCAAGCACGGCCTCAGGCTTCATAGTGAGGTCTTCTGCGAGAGGAACGCTTACGGCTTTGCCATTCAAAATTTCAGTCAGCGCATTATAGGAAACAAAGCCGGGGTTGGAAATCAGGACTTCATCTCCGGGGTTGAGGAGGGCTGCAAGAGCAATAGCAAGAGCCTCCGAGGCTCCCGATGTGACAATTATTTCCTGTGGAGAAACAGAAAACCCATTTTCCTCTTTGAATTTTATGCTTAAAGCTTCTCTGAGCTCCGGGATTCCCGGGCCTACAGTATACCCTGTAAAACCTTCGTTTATAGCTCTTATCGCGGCAGCTTTTATGTGCTCTGGCGTATCAAAATCCGGCTGTCCTAATCCAAGGTTAATCGCATTAGAACCTGCAGCTTCGAAAATCTTTCTGATTCCAGATGTATCTATTCTGGCTACATTCTCTGAAAACTTTATCTCCTTCAAATTGAGCTCTCCTGTATCCCTGATGTTTTGAAGTATACCAGCTACTCTTTTCTGATACAATTTTTCGGGCTTTATTCGATATTAGTATGCCTTGACTTAAGTTCGGCCTCAGATGCGCCTGTAAGTGTAATCAGCTGAGCGATTATTGAGTCAAGGAAAACAAGCGAGGTAATTTCAAAGGAAGTGCCCAGAGGAGGCAGGTTTCTATATTCCCCGCGCATGCTTTTTTCAAGGTAGCCGCCTGCATCATGGTCATTTTTACTTTTGCTTGGAAGAACCATCGCAATATCTGAAATTCTACCCAGTGTAGACTCTTTTTTAGAAGTAACAGTTATAAGAGTTGAGCCGATGTCTTTTACTATTCTCCCAAGGTCAGCTATAGAACGGGTTTCCCCTGAACCAGAAATAGCAATAACGACATCCTGCGGCCTAACTGAAGGAGTTGTGGTTTCGCCAACCACATAAACGCTGAATCCCAGGTGCATAAGCCGCATTGCAAATGCTTTGGCAACAAGCCCCGACCTTCCGGCGCCCATAACAAAAATTCTATCGCTGTCCATGGTTTTCTGGAGCATAGCTTTTATGGCTTCGATGTCAAGTCTGTCAATAACCTCATTGAGGTTTTCTACGATCAGTCTCATCGATAATAATACATCTTCACAACTGTTTACCTGAATTTTATTCATATGAGTTCTCCAAAAAACATTGGGTTAAATAAATGATTCCCTATAATAATAAAATGAGTAGAGACTTACTACTCGTCTAATCGATAATAATAAATAAAGAAACTCCTTCCTGAGATCCTGCTTCACTTTCTTCGAAATATGAATGGAATTTCAGGACAAATTCCTGAAAGCTTCTATTTCATCTCACCACAAAGTCCGAAATCCTTTTTATCGGTTTGTTTGCAGTTCGTTTTTAGACTCAGTTTTATAATTTATAGCTTTCAGTTCCCAGTTCTCTATATTGTTTTCAAATTCGTAGTAGAGCCTCTGGATATCACAGTCGCTCCCGTTCCAGTAAAAGTCCTTCCGAGCTTCTCCCTTTTGAAGCTCTTCAAGTATAAATTTTGACAGGTGGAAGAGGGCTTTTCTATTGGAAAAGGGAATACTATAATTTACACGATAACCGCCGGCTGCTTTTCCATAGGACACCAGTGTGTACCCTTTACTTTCATACTCTGTAATCTCATCAAAGTTGCAGACTATCTCAAACTCGTGAACTGTAGACTGGTCTATTTTCGAAATTCCTAGAAGTACCTGCGCTATAATGTAATCCGGAACTTTCCGTCCAAACCATACGGCGATTTTCCCGTATGTACAGATCACATTGATATCATTCCTGCCCATCTCAAAGGAGCTCAGGGATTGAGGAGGGAATATTTTTACTTCCAGGTCTTGGGTTTTCTGGGCACACATTGCTTCCACTTCGTTCACTTACTTGCAGAGACAAGTGCACTGATGAGGTTTCTATCTTTTTTAAGGGTTTTAAGCTGGTTTGCAGGTCCTATCACTGTAAGTCTCTTGCTGCTCTGTTTTTTGAATAACTTTCCCAGCAACGAAGCATCCGCATTTGCAGGGTAACTTTGCATTTCAATGCCTGAAAATACATCCGGTTGAATTGCTGACATTGTCATCTCTATTAACTTTGCTTCCTCCATTGGGTTCAGGCCTTTTTCAAGTACCAGGATCTTGCCTTTCCGCACTTCATCAATTATGTATCGGACTTTCTCCATTGAAGCCATCTGAGAGATTCTAGCTTCGGAGATCAGATCAAGTTGAATTCCCTGCATGTAGATCACCCGAACTGTTTTGCCAGAGCTTCGTAAAATGCATCCATTCCGACTCCCTCAAGGGCTGAAACAGGCACCATGGGGTGCTGGGGAAAGGCTTCCTTTATTACGGCCGGATCTGCATCAGGAAGGTCTACTTTATTTGCTACTATAAGAAGAGGAAGGTTTCTGGCTTCCATATTTCCTATTACAGTCACATTGACCTGGGTATAGGGATTTTCTGTAGAATCCATGACCAGTATAACACCGTCAAGATCATCCAGCCATTTGACAGCCTCAATTACTCCCTCAGTTGCTTCTTTAGACCTTTTCTTCGATTCAGAGTCACTCATTCCCTGTTCCATGAAGTCGTGGAAGTCAATTTTCGTCGCAAGTCCGGGAGTGTCTACAATATCAAGACTGATTGTATGCCCGTTAGTTTCAATAGTGACGCCGTTCTTTCTTTTTGCATGCCTGGTCTCATGGGCTATGTGAGAAACCGAACCCATTGCCTCTTCGGCTCCGACCCAGTCCTTAAGGATCCGATTACTCAGGGTTGTCTTGCCGGCATTTGGGGGGCCGTAGATTCCTATACATGCTCCTTTTTTCTTGAACAGTTTATTGAACATTTTCGAAAAGCTTACCTTAAATCGTTTTATCATATTCATGGCTTCCCTCCATTGGGAAAAGCATAACACCTAAGGATTTCTCGGATTGCTTTCCTGTATGGGTTGGTCTTTTAATTATTTTTTATTTAATTGATACATGCATATAAATAATTTCTATTTGTTACACTGCGGGAATCCGAAAAACTTCTTTCGCATTTTTGGTATATCTGGATAAGTAGGATTTTTTACATCTTTCTATGGAAAAAATAGAAAGTGCCTCCGTGAAATATCACCAGAATATAAATAAATTGCTTTCATCGCCCGATTCCCTGAACATCTCCGATAAAAATTATTTTACGTAGAAGATTTTCAGCTCTTCCCTAACTCTTTTTATTTGTACTAAAAATTTTATGTGTTTACTGATGTTCTGTACTTTCCTTTATATTTTTTCCTATTTTTATTCATTCTATCTTAAAAATATAAATGATTTTTTCAAAAAAGAAATATTGTTTAAAAGAAAAGTTTTCAATGTAATTCCGGCAGAAATTGTTCTGACTTCCTCCATTGCTCTTTTTACACTCTCAACAACTGTATCAATCGTACTTGCTCAAGCAGTATAGTTATATCTATTTATTTACAATAGCCGAATTTATTGCTATTTCAGCTATGTTTGAGCCAAGGTCCCCTATTCTGGCAAGACTATCCACAGCTGTACCAAGAGAAATCATGATTTCATGGGATTCAAGTTTAAGAATGGAAGAATGCAACTCTTCTACCCGTGAGTGCATACCGTCAATGCTATCTATTACTTCGTTTGCAAGGGATGCGTCTGCGTCAAAGAGAGCCTCAACTGACTGTTTCACGAGTTCCATGTAAGTATTATTAAGGGCTTCTATATCTTCCATGACATTATCCTTAATGGGCTGCCTCAGTTTTGAGGCAACATTTGCTATTTTTTGTGCATGGTCTGCTATCCTTTCAAGAGGACCTGCCGCCATTCTAAAATCATGGAGCTCTTCAATACTTGTTTCTACAGAATCCGGCATTCTTCCTCCGCAAAGGATAGAGCGGAACTGCTTGGAAATCAAAAGACATAGCCTGTCAACCTCATCGTCCCTCTGACTAACATCAAGAGCAAGGTCATAGTCAGCTGTTCTAAGAGCTCTTATTGCATCTTTTTGCATGGACCCTGCAATAAGGAACATTCTGTGTACCCCTTTTTTGATAGGAAGTTCATTTGGATTTAGGAGATCCTGAATAACTACGCAGCTTGAACTCTCCTCTATAATTTCAGGACCTATCAGTTTATAGCAAACTTTCCGGATTACCTGTTTTTGTTCTGCCAGTATTCTTTTGGAAAGAAACTCTATCCTGTCATATCCATAAAGATAGGCGGCAATGATATCCCTCTCAAGTGCGTTAACTTCACAGCCTGTGACATCGATTCTCTTTGTTTTAATTTCCCGCCCTTCCAGAATCGGATTTATCAATAATTTTCCGTCTGGCTGTGTTTGAAGAGAAACTCTTGTGCCTGTCTTGATTCCGACCTTCTCGGCCCATTGTTTCGGAAGAGAGATAATGTAAGTAGATCCACCTGTCTGCTGTACTTTTCTGGTTTCTATATCGATTCCCCGTTTTTGGTTAATACACCATATATGAAATCAAATAATATTCAGTATATTATTGGTTATATTGTCTGTTAGTATGTAGATATATCCCTTCTATATACGTTGCATTCAATTTTACCATTTATATTTTTGGATTTCAAATTTATTGAGTCCTCCTTATTATCAATAAGTTCAAAAGTATGCTTTCTGGGACATCTTATGGATTGACAGGGGGAGGTCGCAAAAATTATTAAAGAGCAGAACCATTCTGGGCTTAATGACACTTGAAGGGCAAGCCTGCGCGTCGGGGGCAGGAACCATAATAAACGCCATTGCTACCTGGAAAGGTTCAGCATTCGGGATAGATTTGAAGACCTTTGCAAAGGTCGAACTCTCAGAGGGTGAAACCGGAGTTTCAGGTTTCATTCAAGAGATGCCAGAAGGAGATACAAGGCTTATAGAACTCTGTGTTGAAATGGTCCTTGAAGAATTCGGGCTTGAACTGGGCGGCACGATAAAGACTAAAAGTGAAGTCCCTCTTGCAGGCGGGCTAAAGAGCAGCAGTGCTGCAGCTAATGCCTCAGTCCTTGCAACTCTCAATGCGGTTGGTAAGACTCTTCCTCCTCTTGAGATAGTTAAACTGGGAGTAAAGGCTGCAAAAGAAGTGGGAGTCACTGTAACAGGGGCCTTTGATGATGCGTGTGCTTCTTTTTTCGGAGGAATCGTTGTCACTGATAACCGAAAAATGGAGCTTATAAGGCGCGAGGAATTCGACTCAAAAGTCCTGATATTTGCCCCTGCAAGAAAAGCTTTCAGTGCGGATACCGATGTAAAACGATCCCGACTCATCGCTCCGTATGTGGAACTTGCCTATAATCTTGCCCTGGAAGGAGATTACGAAAAAGCCATGACGCTTAATGGCTTCCTTTATTGCGGAGCTCTTGGCTTTGAAACGGAGCATATGCTTAGAGCTCTCGAATGTGGAGTAAAAGGAGTGAGCCTTTCCGGAACGGGCCCTTCCTATGCTGCCCTTGTAAAAACTGATCAGGTAAATGAGCTAAAATCTTCCTGGGAAAGTTGTGGGGTAGAAGGCAGGATTATAGAAACCACTATAATCAATAGAGATGCAATATCTTTATACAGGGAGGGCTCTGATTGAGTGAACTAGAAGCTGTCCGCAAAGAAATTGAAATGATTGACAATGAGATCCTTACTCTCATTGATAGACGAGTTAATCTGGCTGAAAAAGTACTTGAATCAAAAAGAATAAATGGGACTTCGATAAATGACCAGAAGCAAAATGAGGTTGTAATCAACAGGGCGTTAAATGCCGCAACCGAACTTAACCTTGATGTGGGGTCTGTGAAGGCTATTTTTGAGATTCTTATCAGGATGAGTATAGAACGCCAGAATGAGCTGAGTGGCAAAGGCAAGCTGCCCTGACTGCCCCAGAGGAGCAAAAAAATGGTCGACATCTCAATAATCATGGGTTCCGAATCCGACAGGTCAATTGCCAACCGCGCAATATCTGTACTTGAAAAGAGTAAATATACTTTCGAAGTAATGGTTATTTCCGCTCACAGAAACCCGGAAGAACTTGACAGCTACGTTGCAAGCACAGATGCAAAGGTTTTTATCACGATTGCAGGTTTATCGGCAGCCCTTCCCGGAGTTGTAGCTTCAAAAACCAAAAAGCCCGTAGTAGGAGTCCCTGTAAGTGCAAAGCTTGGCGGACTCGATGCCCTCCTTTCTATAGCCCAGATGCCTCCTGGGGTACCTGTAGGAAGTGTGGGGATTGATAATGGGGCAAACGGTGCCTACCTTACCCTGAGAATTCTGGATTTAATTGACAGCCAGTAAGGCTTGAAGAATCAGCAATTTTATTTGCCGGGCTCTATCCCGGAAAATTTTATTCAAATCGGTTATTTTTTCATGTCTTGCCAGGATTTGTTTAAGCGTAATAATCTGGTTCAGATCAATCTTTGTATAGATAAAATTGCTTGAATTCTCCTTTC
>CAZLNG010000150.1:0-8235 GCA_964560735.1 uncultured Methanosarcinales archaeon
TGGGGTCACAGGAAAGATATAAACGAATATTTCACCATCCCGTCTTCAGTAATTGAAAAAATAAAAGAAATGAAAACTGAAGGAAAAACCACAGAGGAGATTGAGACAAAAGTTTCAAGGGAGAGTAAACTGAACCCTGGAATGGTCGCCTATATCATGAACAAGGAAACTACTGCCTGAACCCCAGCAGAATAAAAACATGCCATTAAGCGAATTACTGGAGATTAGAAGGTACGGAAATGATGAGTTTTCTACTCTCTAATCTCCGGCTAAACTATTCTATTTTAATTTATTCTTATTTTGAAATCACTGTTTTTTTACAGGTATTCTCAGAAATTAAATATGGTTATTGCTCTGTTTTTACTTCCAGCTGGAACCTGTCCTTCGTGACCCACCTGGGATCGCCTGATTCATTCAATGCCTTCCATTCGACATTTACAGTATCGCCATCTACAGTTACCAGAGTATAGCCACAATTGATCTGGTCGTGATACTTCAGCTTAAAAGTGGAACTTTCATTATATTCGGAAATTTCCCATTTTTTGAAGGGTGCCCCGCAGGATCCTACAAGCATCTGGTAGATTTCTTTACCGGATTCGTCCTGTATGAGCGCCCTGTTATAGAAGTGGTCATGACCACAGAAGTATACATGGCCTCCGGCGCTCTCGATGCTGCTCCATAACCTGTCACGTGCCTCAGGATAAGTCCCAAGACAGTCTGTGTGATTCACTTTGAATGCAGGCTCGTGGCCAAAAACAAACAAATGTGGCTGGCTATTTTTTGCTAACTGGCTGTCTACCCATTCCTGATTAACTTTGTGAGGGTTGTGATACTCATCGAGTCCCAAAAAGAAAGCATTCTTATGCGTAAAACTGTAGGTTAGATCCTTCTCCCCTTCTGGACCATTATCAGGATTATCGGAACCAAATGCCTCTATGTAAGCATCTTCCAGAGCAGGGTCGCATTCAAGAGCATAAGGATATTCATTGTAATTAACAGGTTTGCCGTATTCGTGATTTCCTCGAACCGTGTAAACTTTGATTCCTGCATCATATACAGGAGACATGGCGTTTCGCCAATTTTCAAACTGTTTGTCATAAGGAGTGCTGTAATTATTCCAGAACCCGTTAACCATATCTCCGGGAACCAGAACAAGCTCACAGCCGTCTTTTACAATAGATTCTGCTATAGAGTTTACAACTGAATCATTAATGCATGTTTTTGTAGAAGTACTGCTGTTAGTGCTGCTGTTATTATCGTCACCTCGTGTGTCACAGATTACTGCAAAAGTCCAGGTCTCCTTTGCTCCCTCCTCCTGTACTGCAGGAACGTGACTGAAAACTCCAGCCCCGGAAATTAAGATCAGAAAAATCAGAATGAAAAGAATCATTACAAATAAATGATTTCGCTTCATACACACCTACCTCTTAAATCACTTTTTTTATTGATGTAAAATCCAATGCAACATTCAACTTATTTTTAATACTGACTGCGGCTCCGGCTACTGATCCATTACCAAAATCTTTCGATTTTGCATTTTATCAATTAAAATCGAATTAAAAAAGTAACTATTCAACACCCTGAAATCAGTTGAATGATAACGATTTTTACTGAAAAAAATAAACCGACATGATTAATCAGAGCATCGATCTGTCTACCCTGCAGATAAAAACCATATCTGTTAAATTTAATTCCCTATCCTGTTTTTGAAAATCACAGGATAGAGCACAACAAAATTAATTAATTTAACAGAGTATTTTTACTCCATACAACGCTTCCTTCACCTCGGGAAGATCCAGATCATCTAGGGTGTTTTTGAGAGGTACAGCCGTCTCTCTGTCCCAGCCCATTGCCTCGTAATATTCCTGTTTCATGTCGTCCCAGCAGAGCACATTGGGGCTATACGCATTGGGACCCTGCTTCATTGGTGGATTGCCTCTAGCGCGTTCCGGCATTTTAAAACCGACCACATTGAGTTTTTCCCTCAAATTAAAAGCGTGTCGGACCGTTTTTATCCGCTGGCCAATCTTCAGGTAATCCTCAAGCGTATAATTCCAGCCAGTTGTTGCATTTGCCCATTCTACAAAGGGAACTTTTGGTCCCAGGTAAAAGCCGAAATTACAGAGCCCAAGCCCGTTAACAACATCTTCCGCACAACTGCTGTTTTTAAATCTCATTCCAACACTTTGTGGGTCCGTATTCTCATCGACTTTGTATTTCCGCTGGAATTTTAATTTGTCTCTCCATTTATTCAGTTCTTTATTTTCATCCTTGATATAATCGTCAATACCGGTAAAAGTACTCGTATGACGGCCAGGAGTTGGCTCAACCTCATATCCGATTCCCAGATCCAGCCCCCCAAGATCTTCATCTTTCATCCTTGAGTCATGCATAGGGAGTTCCTGACCGTGTACATGCATAGCTACGGCCCCGGACTGGCCAGGATTTAAATTTTGTTCTGCCACCTGCAACCCGTCTTTCAGATATTTTCCAAGCCCTTCGGCATTAATTATTTGTCTCACAAGCTCGACTACCGCAAGACTGCGCCCCCACCTTAATTCTCCGAGTTCGCCTGTTTGTTCGGGGGTAATTATTCCTTTTTCAAAGGCTTCGAAAGCCCAGTTAATGGTGGTTGCACAGCTTATGGTATCTATTCCTGCCCGGTTTAGCATCTCATTGACAAGGAAAATACTCTCAAGGTCGTCATTGAGCAGCTGGGTCCCAAAACCGCATAGAGTTTCATACTCAGGTCTGTGCGTTTCCTTTAACAGTTTATGTCCCGGAACATGACAGATGCCCCCGCATCCGAAAGGACATCCATAGCAGTGGTACTTTGATTTTTCATATTTCGTGATCGAGAAACCATTGATTTTGTCTGCCATATTAGGTGGAAAATCTTTCTGGCCTACACCAAGCCAGTTCTTTACTGGGGAGTCTCCGCTTTCCGCTGAATCAGTAAGAGTTCCGGCAGTGCCGCAATTTTTCATAGTTTTGCCAAAATCTGAGAGTTTATCAACAAGATCTTTGAGAAGCTGGGTTGAAGATGCCCATACTTCATCTTCATCATAAACATCTACTTCTGTATCTCCTCTGAGACAGACAGCTTTGAGATTTTTTGATCCCATCAAGGCGCCAAGTCCACTTCTTGCAGCAATTCGACCTTTAGCGTTGACCACACCAGAGATCAGGGAGAGGTTTTCTCCACCTGAACCAATGCAGGCGACTCTAAAATCCTCTCCGTGAATCTTTTTAAGATAAGTTTCGGTGTCAACTGCATCCATTTTCTTCCACATTTCGGAGGCATCTTTGAGTTTCTTTATATCGCCGTCTACATAGAGATAAACCGGTTTCTTGCTCATTCCAGTAAAGAATATGCCGTCATAACCTGTGTCTTTTATAGCAGGAGCAAAATCGCCTCCACAGTTTGAATCTCCCCAGGTCCCTGTTAGAGGACTTTTTCCCGCAAGCATCCAGCGACCATTGAAAATCGCTCTTCCGTTAGTGAGAAGACCGCTCATCATTGCCAGTATATTTCCTGGATCAAACTGAGACAAGCCCGGAGCCTGCCTGTCAAAAATTATTTTTGCAGCTAGCCCGTATCCACCAAGAAAATCTTCGTAGATTTTGTCGTCAACGTATTCATCTTTGAAAACACCTTTAGTAAGGTCTACCCACAGAATTTTTCCAATGTATCCTTTTCCCATCTTTTCCCTCCATTCTATTTTTGCAGTGTATGGTTGGAAGGCTGGAAGAAACGGGTGTTTGAAACAACCTTCCTCTGAACTTCAAATAAATCAATTATTAATTTTTTTATTAAGTACAATTCTTTACTTTAGGATTAAGTGTGTTATGTAAGTTCACAAGTCTCTCTGCCTGAGAACAAAAATAAAGGTTTATGGATGAGCCGAAATCATTTCAATCAGCCAAAAACATCGGTCTGCGCAGTTGTTGCTTCTGAAGGTCTTTATAAAGGGAGATAAAGAATTCACTCCAGCCACCCATTCGGACTCTTATGAGATCATAGCGTTCCGGATATTTTTGCGCTTTTTCCAGGGTTTCGTGATCTGCACAGGTTATGGTCAGCATATTTGAACCCAATTTACCGAGTGAAAACTCCCTCAAAACTTTTTCTAACTCCTCAGGAGGGAAATTTTCCGGGATATTAATATCCACTGGAGCTACTATCTTGAGCGCTTCTTTAAAAGAGTCCCTGTTCCAACCTTTCAAAGCCCTGGATATGTTACGCGGCTTTGAATCCGCCTTGAGATCCATAGGACTTATCATGGGACTGAAATTGGAAGATAAACTTGTTCCTTTGCGTCGGCCGTCGGCTGATGCTCCGTTTTGCATGCCAACTCCGAGATAGTCCTCAAAAGTACCATAGGCTGGAGTGAGATGGAAGGAAAAGGGACGGGCTTCCTGGCCAGGTTGATCTGAAATACTGTATTTCTGGACCAAGCTGTCCAGCTTTTTCTTCATATCAGCGCTTACCTCTTTTTCAGGATGCTTCAAAATATTCTCAGTTATTTCTTTCAATTTCCCGGCGATCTGCCCTCCGAAATCATCTACTTCTTTATTCCCTGAACCAAACTTAGGCAGGCTGAGGGCAGCTTCTCTCAAATGCTTGAAACGCTGTGCATTTAACGCCGAACGTTCAGGACCACCCAGACTGCTCTCGAAAGGTTCAATCATATCGTAACCCCAATCGCATAGTAAGCATTCCCTGAGTTCCGGCAGATCTGTTACGGAAGTAGCAGGGTCAAATACCAATTTTTTGATCGCCCATAAAGAGTCTATTACACATGTTATTCCGAATATCTGAGGTGCCAGCATGTGATAACGTGCCCCTCCGTTAGTGAGATCTCTACCCGATTCCAGGCAGCCTTCGATCAGGGAAGAAAGCAGAGGGCTTGGGCAAAACTTCCAGAGATTCCCATAACGGGAAAAGATTCCATTAAAAAAGCTTACATTTAACCATTTATAATGTTCATAAAATATTTTAAGGAAATCTTCAAATTTTTCTATATCTTCGGCTGGCCTGGAGAGGAAGGAAATCTGACTGCCCCGAATATAGCTCGTTCCGGCATTAACGTAGGTAGCACCCTGATTGAGAGCCAATTCCACAGCGTTTGTTACAATTATATAGGAAAGTCCCAGTTCAGTCTTTCCAGGAATTATTGTTTCCCAGCAACCATCAGAGCAATAGTTTCTGGCGTCCTTCATTTTCACATTCGTACCACTTTTGAGGACACCTTCAACAAGAAAGTCGTCGTTATAGAAAAAGGGAGCAGCCCCCCCGCTCAAAATAGCTATTGTTGATTCGTTCAGGACCTCGTTTGAGGTATATTTATTCATACGTAAAGAAAGACAGGGAGAATTAAGAGGAAGTCTTCGAGCCGCACGCAGTGCCATAAGAGTTACGGCATTACAAGCGTCTTTTGGCATCAAATCATCCGTAGCCTGATAACCGCCTACAGTCACCTGCATTACCCACTGGCTTAGTTTATTTCCTATTGGAACGGGCCCTCCAGTGTAAGGAATAGCACATGTTCCATAAGTGCGTTTCACCTGATAGTAGTGGCGATTCATAAGGACTTTTTCGTCCATTTTTATCCAGAAACAGTCTATTGCTTCCTGCGCATCTTCCTGGCTCAGGTTATCCCGTTCGTAGAAGGGCGCGAGCAGCTGGTCGATACGACCGATGGAAACAAGTTCACCAATAAGATGCATACAGCAGTGGATGCTGAAAATCATCTGAAGAGCGTCTAAAAAGCTCTCCGGAGTTTGCACGCTGAGCTTATCCATGCGTTCTGCGATTTGCTCCAGGTTTTTCCTTTCCTCTTCCTGGGTTTTAGGCAGCTTTGAACGAATTGTCCTGGCTAATTCGGCATAGTTCCTGAAATAACCCTGTACACCCTCAAGAGAATAAAGAACCGATTGATAGAATTCTCGCTTGGTTTCTTCAGCTGCTGCATTTGCAAGTTTTTCACGAGTTTCGTCCATAAGGCAGCCAAGTCCCTTTTCCAGAATAGTCTCATAGTCAGGAACGACATGGCCGGCCATAGAGGTTTCATCCAGTCCGAGTAAATAACCATTCAGAAGTTCATCTTTCCTCAAGTAACGCATAACCGCTACACCAGTGCCCAGTGTAAATGGGGGCAATACCCCGGCAATAAGCTCCTTAGGGTCGATTCTGAAAAGATCCATATCCTTGCAATATTCAGTTGAGAAAAGATCTTTAAGGGTGAATTTAATGGAAAGACCCTTACGTTCAGCAACAGAGGAGCTGAGAAAAGTATTCTTTTCCTTTACTGAAAAACCGTTCTTTGCGTCGCTCAAGAATTCTTCAAGAGTGGGGAGGCTCGGAAAAACAGGAGGTTCATACCAGTTATTATGCCAGCGAGTAAAGGTTTTTCCTAGCAGTTCTATGACCCTGTCTGAAAGAGGGAAATCGTCTTTTACACGTTGTTTCCAGATTTCGTGAAGGAAATCTTTACTATTGTAATACATCAGCCCGTTTTTGCTTCTTTCTTTAAAGAAGGGATTGATTTCAACGTTTTGCAAGGTGTGGGGCCCCATTTTAAGTTCCTCAGCGCTCGGGATATACCATATATTCCCTTCAACGCTTGAGGAATAGCGGAGATGTTTGTCCAGGACCTCTTCAGTATCGTCAAAACCTTCCCCCAACATTCCATCCAGTACTTGATTAAAAGCGGTTATGCTTTTTGCAAAAGCAGAGACAAAAACCCCTTTTTCGCGGCTATTACCTGAATTAGCGTCTCCGAAAGGCTGACCCTGGGTAAAGATACTGTAATTGAGCCCTTCAGCATTTTTAGCACGCACACAGCGCAGATGACTCCGTCTATCCAGATTGGGAATGATATTGCCATCAGAGTCGCGGCCTATCATATCTTCTATTTCGCACTGTGACATCTCCTGTATCTGGTTCCAGTTGTGAACAAATTTCTGGGTTAGACCGAAGCATGCCCCTTCATGATCGGGATCTTCGTCCCCAATAATAATACGGCTGGAAAGGTTAATTGGATCAACTACATGGATAAGGCCGTGCAGAAGACGACGTCCGTAGACCCTTCCATCACGCTGAGAATTGCCTTCTGTCCAATCAATACTTTTTGTGAAAGGTCCAAGAATCTCTGTAATATTATCAAAAAGTTCTTTACAATTCTCAAGGGAATCGGATTTTATATGGAAGTAAAAATCTCCTCCACTGTTTTTATATGGAGGCGAAGTCTTTAAAATGCGGTTAATGTCTTTTATGGCATTTTTATCAAAAGCTTCTGGTAAAGGTTTGGATAACTCTTTACACATTTGTTTCCATAAATCGAGATTCACTCCAAAAATTACGGCATGGGAAATTCCAGTATGCGACCTTGGGGGATAAAAACTATCGTTTGCCTGGCTGGCCTTGGTCATCTCTTTCACTTTTTTATTAATTTTTCCCGAAGCATGTGTCAGTAAGTTATAGATCTCCAGGCTCGTTTCTGGACTACGAGCTTCTTCGGTCAAGTGAAATGTAGCGTAAATAGATTGACTGGAAATGTAACATAGTCCGTATTGACTATACATTTGTACACTATCAGAGTCGATCATAATATTAGTCCTTTTAAATTAATATTGGATTTTGTAATTCATGATTTACTAAATATTTTCAATTTGGGATTTAAATACTCAAATCAATAAATATGCTCCATAATTACTAATTTGATAGGAAAATTTGTCACAAAATAAGCGTTTTTTGTACTCTGGCTATTAACCGAATGTACATGGTATGATCTTTTACAGCAGTTCGTAGGACCTGCGCGGCTGAACTTAAAAATCAATAAGCGTTAAGCGTCAAAATCAGCTTTGAAATCGAGGCTGTCTAAAGCATGATTTATTCAAAGTCTGGTGAGATCAACTTTGCATTTCAAATGTGTAAGTCCTGAACGGTACATTATATGATACTTTGTGTATTTAAAATGTTGTAATGTTAAACTGTTGAGTACTATTGGTTTGGCAGTGTGCCAATTTTTCTGTAAAATTACAAATATTAAGAGGTTTTCGAACCAAAAATTCGAGATCCTTAGATCAATTTTAAGGACAGTATACAAAAACTTGACTTCAAATTTACAGCAAATTCTAGACACTGCCATTGGTTTTATAAGAGAACTTTAAAAAATGGCTCTGTAGAAATCCTCTGAATTGAGTTTTTGTCCAAAAATAATATAAAAACCA
>CAZLNG010000151.1:0-8057 GCA_964560735.1 uncultured Methanosarcinales archaeon
TTGCTCACACCCTGGCCAGTATCGAGGCCATGGAGGCTTCAATCGGCTGCGAGGTTCCCACGGATGCAAAGCTTCTGCGGGTAATTCTCCACGCCGCAAACCGACTCCACAGCATCGCCCTGCACAACATCCTGATCCTTCCTGACTTTTATATCCCTGGAACGGAGACGAAAATCAACCCGTTTTCCAAGGAGCAACCTGTCAGGAGCGTTGCAGCAAGGATAATCCGCATCCGTGAGATCGGACAAACCATTGGAGCCATAGCGGGCGGCGAAGCGATCCACCCTTCAAACCCCAGGATAGGCGGAATGTACCGCAATGTGAGCCCCTTGGCAAAGCAGAAGATGGCTGACCTGGCAAAAGAAGGTCTTGTCCTTGCCCACGAGCAGATGGAGTTCATGCTCGAGGTCATCAGAAACATGCAGAACCTGGGATCTGTTGATGTCGCAGGCAAGCAGATCCCGATTCCAAAGACACTTGGGTATCATGACATGGGAGTCATGGCCACATCCCCAATGTACGGTTCATCCAGTCTGGATGAGAAGCCCATGTGGGACTTCACCCGGTGGAAGGAGACCCGTCCATGGGAATGGTACATGGGTGAGCTAACCATCGATCTTGAGGATCCGAGTTACCCAATTGGCGGCACCACAAAGATCGGCACCAGGGTCAACCCCCAGATGGAAGCCTGCAACAGCGTTCCGACTTACGACGGCCAGCCTGTAGAGGTAGGTCCGAGGGCAAGACTTGCAACTTTCAAGAACTTCAACGAGAAAGGAACCTTCGCACAACATATTGCCAGGCAGCTAGAATACCCTGACTGCTGCTACACTATCCTAAAGTGCCTGGACCAACTGAATACTTCGGGGAAGGTCCTTGCTGACCACATCCCCCAGGGAGACGGTTCCATGGGCTGGGCCGCGAACGAAGCCCCTCGCGGGACCGATGTCCACCTCGCAAAGGTAAAGGACGGGAGGGTGCTGTGGTACGAAATGCTTGTGCCCACCACCTGGAATCTCCCGACCTGCAGCCGCGGGCTGACGGGAGCTCCCTGGCAGATTGCCGAGATGGTCGTCCGTGCCTACGATCCGTGCGTTTCGTGTGCAACTCATATGATCGTTGTAGACGAGGAGAATAAGCTAGTCGCACAGAAGCTCCTCCAGTGGTGAAAGGAATGGAAACGCTGTACCGTGAGATCGTGGTGGCAGGCTGCGGCAATCCACTGTTTGCAGACGACGGATTCGGACCTGCAGTCGTGGAGAGTCTCAAGGACCTTGAGCTTCCCGAGAACGTTACGGTCGTTGACGCAGGGCTTGGGGGCCCTCATTTTATATTTACTCTCCTGAATCCGGATTCAACGAAGACTCTTATCATTGTGGATATCGCAGATTTCGGAGGGGAACCAGGTGATCTCAGGTGGCTCGCCGTTGACGAGCTCCCTGCTGGGAGTTATCGAGACGCCCATTCCTGGGATTTGACCGAGCCTCTCCAGCTCATCAAGGAAGATATCCGGGTCCGGGTCCTTGCCTGTCAGAAGAAGTACGTTTCTGCCCCCGAGATGGTCATCGGGATTACAGAAGAAGTACGGAGAGCCATTCCTGAAGCTGTATCTGAGATACTGAAGGAAATCGGAGTGAACTATGGAACTGCTTAACTCCATCGAGAAAACCGTAGATGAGAGCCAAGTCTGATCAGGGAACGATGGAGCATAAGATGGAAGTTACAAAGGAGACTAAACCAGTGGCAAATAAGATCAAGCTCGGGCATGTACATTTGAGCGGCTGTACCGGCTGTCTCGTGTCCGTGGCCGACAACAACCTGGGACTTATCAAGATCCTGGACGACTACGCTGACCTCGTCTACAGCCTCACGCTTGCCGATGTCCGGCATATCCCGGAGATGGATGTGGCGCTGGTCGAGGGATCGGTCTGCATCCAGGACCATGAATCGGTGGAAGAGATTAAGGAGACGCGAAAGAAATCCAAGATCGTGGTGGCTCTCGGTTCCTGCGCGAGCTACGGGAACATAACGAGATTCAGCCGAGGCGGGCAGCATAACCAGCCCCAGCATGAGTCTTTCCTCCCTATAGGGGATCTCATCGACGTGGATGTCTACATCCCGGGCTGTCCTCCGAGTCCGGAACTCATAAGGAACGTTGCTATCATGGCGTATTTACTTCTGGAGGGGAATGAGGACCAGAAGGCTCTTGCAGGCAGGTACTTAAAGCCTCTCATGGATCTTGCGAAGCGCGGTACGACCGGATGCTTCTGCGACCTTATGAATGACGTGATCAACCAGGGCCTCTGCATAGGCTGCGGAACCTGTGCTGCATCCTGTCCTGTGAGAGCGATCACCCACGAGTTCGGGAAGCCGCAGGGTCAGCGTGATCTTTGCATCAAGTGCGGCTCCTGCTACGGTGCCTGTCCAAGATCGTTTTTCAACTTCGACGTGATTCCTGAATTCGAGACCATCAGCGAGATAATCGCAGATGCGCTTAAGTGAGGTGAGAGAGATGATTGAAGATCCATATCTCGGCAAATACATAACCTGCGTCTCGGCAAGGAGCACGGACAAAGAAATCCTCCAGAAAGCACAGGACGGCGGTATCGCCACCACCCTCATGGTCTATGCCCTTGAGCAGGGGATAATTGACGGAACCATTGTGGCAGGCGAAGGCGACCTACCCTGGAAGCCCAGGCCATTCGTCGCTATGAGCCGCGAGGATATCCTCAAGGCACAGGGGACAAAGTACAATATCAGCCCCCAGATCTCCTGGCTCAAGGAAGCGACCAGGTCTTTCGGCCTCGACAAGGTAGGGGTCACCGGTGTCTGCTGCCAGATGCAGGCGGTCAGGAAGGCCCAGCTCTATCCCATCAACATGCGGGATGTTCCGGGCAAAGTCGCATTCACAGTAGGGCTCTTCTGCATGGAGAACTTCCCATACGATTCCATACAGGCTCTTGTCGAGGACCACGCAAACCAGAGCCTCAGCTCCGTAACGAAGATGGAGATAGGGAAGGGCAAGTTCTGGGTCTACACCGAGCGCGGGGACGTATCCACCGTGCCGCTCAAAGCGACCCACAAGTACGAACAGCCCGGCTGCCACGTCTGTCTCGATTATGTCTCAAATCTTGCCGACATCTCAACAGGCTCGGTCGGAAGTCCTGACGGCTGGTCCACGGTCTTCATCCGCACCAAGAAGGGGAACGAAGTCTGGTCAAAGGCGATCGCTGCGGGAATGTTCGAGACAAAGCCAATCGAAGAGGTAAAGCCAGGCCTTGAGCTCGTTATGAAGCTCGCAAAAGAGAAGATCGATAAGAACCGGAAGACCCTCGAAGAGCGCAGGAATTTCGGGGTAAACAAGGCGTTGAGGGATCCTTACGCCTAAACTTTTCTTTTTTAATAGAATTATTCGGCGTTATTTACGTTAAATACTGTGAAAACAAGTGACTTCCCTGTGACTTATCTGCTTGAAACCTATATTTCAAGAGTTTTTACAACTTTTTTTGCAGGAAGAGGTAATATTTTACCCATTTAAACCTCAACTTTGACTTGCTGTATTCCGATGAAGTCAAGATGCTTTTCTTCTCCCTTCTCGGCTTGGACTTCAAGGTAGAGTTCAATTGCCTCTTTTATTCTTTTATTTAATTCATCAAGCGTTTCAGCCTGGGTATGACATCCTGGAAGTTCTGGAACTGAAGCTATGTAAATCCCGTCTTCGTCCTGTTCGATGATAACGGTAAACTCTCTCATTCCGTGGTGGTCTCCTTTTTATGATATAATCATACGGATATGATTTTATATATAACTGTGGAGAAAAACTCTATACATTATTTGGTACTTTATGGTCTACAGGTGCTGATTTCCTGATTGACTTCAGAGCATAATGGAGGTTTGTCTCAACCCCTATAACTACACTGTACTATTCCTGCGCCGATTCTGCAGATCAAGGGCGGTCGCAGACGGCATGTTCGAGACAGATCCTATCGAGAAGGTAAAGCCCGGTCTCGAGCTCGTTATGAAGCTCGCAAAGGAGAAGATCGACAAAAAACCGGAAACCTCAACGAGCGCAGGAATTTCGGTGTTAATAAGGCTTTAAGGGATCTTTACACCTTAAACTCGGCTCTTTTTCGTCATCGAAAGTAATTGGCGTTATCCACACTGAATATGGGGATGAGAACCATCCCCAAGTTATGATTGCATTTCTGTAACTTATCCAGAAGACTATCGTAACTGAAGGTATAAGATAAGACTAGATGTGTAGAGGTAACTAAACTTAGGGAGATAAAAGATAGGCAGACGCTTATTACAAATTTTATAGATTGATACTTGTAGAAGATTTTATTAAGAGGGTAAATAATTCAATAATTAAAGATAAGTTCGAGCAAACTGCAGTATTCACGAACTGTTTTTAAGAGTTAATCCTGAAAAAGAAGAAAGAGCGAAGTCATTAAAGACAAATTTATGATCAGCCCAATCTAAAAAGAAAGTAATATAAAACTGAAGAATAATTTCTTCCTAATGACAAAGCTAAGCGTATTACATATTTCTGATTCTCATATAGGAAATACGATACCATCCTATTCTCTAGACGAAATTGCAATCCGAATAGCTAGTGATATTATCGATAATTCAAAAAAAGTAGATTGTGTTATTGTTACTGGAGATATTTTTGAAGGTAAAGATAATAAATACGACATTGAAAATGCAGTATCTTTTTTCAAGAAATTACGAGACAGTTTAAATACAGAAATGGGGTCATCGATTTTAAAAGATGAAAATTTTATTTTTGTACCTGGAAATCATGATTTAGTTCGAACAGATGAAGGTGCAGATTTTAGTAATTACAAAGGATTCCTAAAAAAATTCCATTCTGAAAGTTACTATAGTAAGAATTACAATGATGAATTTTTGTATACTATTCGAATATTCAAAAAGCAGAAAATTGTAGTCATAGGACTCAATTCTTGCAGAATTGATCTAAATGATATTCAAGATATACGATGGATAAATAAAGTTGAATGGGATGAAAAATTTTCGGAAAAGGATATAGAAGATATTAAATTAAATATTAAAGATTATTACAAAAGTCAGTGGGATGATTACGGGAAAATAGATCTACAGCAACTTAACGCTGCTTTTAAAGAGTTACATCGCAAAGTCCCAAAGAGCGAAGAATATACGATAGTTGTATGTTTTCATCATCATTTTTATCCTTTTCCTGAGATCTACACCAAATTCGGCGATGTTAGCTTAATGCGTAATTCAAAGGATGTAATTAATGAACTTCAACGAAATAAAGTGAAAATAGTATTGCATGGACACAAACACTTGCCAATAATACGTCCTATAACTAACCACAAATATCTTTCTGATCCTGATTCAATAATATACGTTTTTTCTGCAGGTAGCGTTGCAAAGAATGGTGAAGATCAATCTTTTCAAATTATTGATATTTTTAATCCAAATGAAAATAAGATTGCAGCTATTACTCCATTTAATTATAGAAAAGGAGAATTATCAACTCCGCAGGAGTATTCAATTCCACCTCGTAAGAATTATGTTAAAAGTGACGGTATCGAAATTTTAGAAGTATTTGAATCAGAGTTTGGTGAAGAATTCTCAAAGTATATAAGTAAAATAAAAGAAAGAGATTACGTTTCAGCAGACTCAGGAATTAATGAAATTATACAAAATATTGAAAAAACAATTACTCCTTTTGATAAGGTTTCTAAAGATCTAACAGAATCACCTGATAAAATGTTTATTCTTTTATTCTCTATTCACTATAGAATTAATGCTTTGAATCTAAAACGAATGAATTCAGCCGAGAGCGCACAAATTATAGAGAATCTTAAAAAACAATTCAGAGGAATTATTAAACTACATAAACATCGACAAAATATTTTTAAAATACTTGAGGCAAACGATAATTTAGAAATTGAAAAATGCTATTCTAATTTATATAATAAATTGGATCAGAACGAGAAGACCTTTATTGCCTATGTAATTATTGCTATATTCTTTACTGATTTATATTTGACTTTACGCTCTTATGGATATTTTTATTATATACATGAAGGAATAAACGCTAACATTAGTCTGAAAGAAAATTGCTTTAAAAGCAATATTCCATTTTCTACGATTACAATATATAGTGATACAGAAAGGAGAGCTTCATTTATACGTTTCAAATGTAAGCATCCAACTGTTCACAAAGCAGCTGTATTAATAATTAAAGATTTTGAAAAGAAATTAAATAAATTAGAAGACAGTCTAGGAAATTTAGGACTAAAAATATATTATCTTATTCCTAAAATAGATAAAGACGACTATGATCTTGAAAACTTTAACTTTGAGGCTTATATTCCCGCACTTTTGCCTTTACTAACAGGAAAAAATTTATATGAATATAAAGAAGTTTTTATACGAGAACTAATTCAAAATTCTTTAGATGCTATTCTTCTTAGAGAAAAATTAGGATCAAAAGATTTCGATAAGACTATTCGAGTAGAGTTTGGAACTGAAATTGAGTCTAATAGCGGAGTACCTAGGAATTACCTTCGAGTTATTGACGAAGGCGTCGGCATGAATATTTTCAAAATAGAAAGATACTTTACTAGTATAGGAAGAAGTTTCTACAGTTCAGAAGAATTTACAGAAATGCAAAAAGCCAAAGGAATAAAGTATGAACCAATAAGTAACTTTGGCATAGGTTTTCTATCTGTTTTCATGGTTTGCAAAAAAGTAAAAGTCATTACTAAAAGTTATGAAAATGATAGTTCCGCTCTCGAAATTTATATTCCAAATTATGATGGATGCTTTTTTATAAATGAAATTAAAGATAAGAAAATCCCTATAGGTACATCTATTACCTTATACGAGGATGACGAATATATATTCGATTTTTATAAAATAAAACAATACATCAAAACTACTTTTCTAGATTTTCTACTTAAAATAGAGATTATAGATAGGCTAAATCACTGCAAGGAAGAGATAACACCATATAAACTAAAAATTGGAAAAGAACTTGCTTTATTTGTTCCTATGACAGAAAAAGGTTTAGAAGAAGTATCGTGGAAAAAAATAGTAAGTGAGGGTAAACATATAGAGAATTATAGCTGTGGGTTACTTGTTGACTTCGATCCACTAAACCGTATGGATCTCATAAATAAAAATTATGATTTAAGAAAACCAGTTTTTTTAAACTCAGGGATAAAATTGTCTGAAATTAAACGTCCCGAGGACGAAATTAATTTTGGTTTTAAATCATATAACTGTGTTCAATACTATAATTTTCCCGCTTCATATATTCAATTAGATGTTGCACGTGAAAAAATTAAATCATTTAAGAAAAACGGCTACTATAAAGACAAGAAGGCTATTCAACTACTAGCAAAGCAGGCAAATGAATTGATTAGCTATATCAAAGCAGAAAGGACAGAGTTGCAATTATCTACTTGTGATAATATTTATTTGTTCTTCAAGATTAATGAGCTTGAAAAAGATTGTCTTGAACATATTAGACAAAAACTTTTTCACCTAAATATTAAGATAGTGGAACGCTCGATTAAAATAACCTTACAGCCAAATAATATCCATAATATTGAAAAATTAAATTCTATTGATTTTAATATAAATAAGTCATTTAATATTGTTAATCTACTGTTATTAAGATGTCTTATATTAAGAAATATCTTTCAAGTAGGAAAATATTCAAAACAAACGGAAGGAAATTTAGAATTGAATGTGAAGTCTTTAGAATCTCTAATTGATAAACTATCCTCTATGGATTATATACCTCTATCACATTGTCTCGTAACTTCTGAAATAAATAATTTCTTATTTGATGCTATTTTAACAATAAACAGTTTCGAAAGCATCTATCATAACACTAAAAACCTGCCGCCGAGTGATTTTGCTGAATTGGATCAGTCTGTTCGTCGATTATTTAGACTTGATTCTTTCTATGTCAATAATATGTTTTCACGAATAATAAAAGCAGTAGTTCCGATTTGGTGTAGTTCCGAATGACAAATCTAATTCGTTCACAA
>CAZLNG010000152.1:0-7996 GCA_964560735.1 uncultured Methanosarcinales archaeon
CTGCAGTAAAGCTTAAAAGAAACCCCAGTATAGCCATCAGGCAGGGTGAAAAACCCGCAAAAAGGCCGAGTGAATAGGCAAATGGCAAATTCAGGTCTGTGTTTATATATCCACTATCCTTTTTGTTTTCCTGTATATTTTTTGTGGAATTTTTGATATTCTTTTCCTCTTCCAAGAGGTATTCATTGATTGATGTTTTTAGCCTTTCTTCAGTAATCTCTTCTTTGGGAATTTTTGTTTCGTTATTTATCACAATGGCCGGGACTTCGAGAAAACCATATACATTCCATTGATTGAAACCATCAGCAGTGCTGGTTTCAATTCTTGATATAACAACACTGCTATTATTATATTGAGATTCTATTTGATCGACAATAGGATCAGTTATTGCACAGTCATGACAACCTTTTTGATGAAAATACTGGATTGAGACAGGTTCTGCGGAGGCCATCGGTATAAAAACAAGAGACAAACAAATAACAGCTAGCTCAGCTATTCTATAAAAACTGCTTTTCATAAGAATCCCTGTAAATAATCTTTTTGTTTCACAAACTGTGTACCCCGATAGCAGGAAATTTAATTATCCGATTTTTGTTTACGCTGTGACCGTCTTATTCCTAAAACTAGAATTACCAGTAGAGCTCCAAGAATGATACTTCCTTTTAAAATAGGAAGAACAGAGTAGCCAAGTACAAGGTAGCGTACAAAAATGAAAACACATGCGATTATATAGAAAATCAGCAATCTTATAGGATCATCTTTATTTGCTTCCCTTTCACCATACAGGATTTTTGATAATGTGCTCCCAATAAATAATAAAATCAAAATCCAGAATATCTGATCTATATTATAAGCTAGTGATGCGTAGAGATAAGCAATATACAGGAGTATTGTAATAATCAAAAGAAGAATATTTTTTCGAATTGATGAAATAATACTGATTTTTTCATTTTTATTAGGTTCTTTGTTTTTTCCATTATAGGATTCTGATCCAAGAATGTAGTTTATTATTGAAAAAATAGATGGGTTTAATAGGTGTTCTTTTCTTCTATACCACACCATTAACCCGAAATGTACAATTGTTACAAGAAATGCCAAAATAAGAGTAATTCCAGGTTCGATTGAGATATATCCTTTATAATATAAAGCATTAAATAAAAAGAAAAAAAAGAAATAGACTGCAATCGAACGTAACAGTTCTTGTTTCACTATACTATCTATCTTCATGACCCAACCACCGATGCATTTTTGGGAACTTCGAACTCAAATTCATTTGTTTCTAAACCTGTATTTATTGAATAGTTACTATATTCTAACGTCATCAGAGGAATATCGCCGTTATAACTTTGTATTTTTAATGGCATCCAGATTTCAGGATCTATCCATAGAATATGACGATTACATGTTTCATTTTGTTTATTAGAAATGACTTCAAGTTTGTAAGTTTGAACTCCACCTAAAAATTCAGTTTCCTGGTAGTTCACAGTGCAGTTATCCGTCATATTAAGAATAAAATTTTTATATGCTGGGAGGTTAGCTACACTATTCAAAGAAGTAGAATTTTTCATCAAAATTGTATTAGTGGTTGGATCATAGATCCATGAGGAAGTTTCGTTTGAAACAGTTATTAAGTGTATCGAAGAATTAATCCAATCTATTTTTTTATATAAGTTAGGTCTTCTAATTGAGAAATCTGATTTAGTACTTGTAGACTCGTTCTCAATAGGTATTATCAATTTCTCAGTATAAGATATGTCATTGATTTCTTTTTGAGCATCTATCAAGTTTGTAGTGATTTTTGCTGTGTCGACACTTTCAGCAATGCACCCACAATAGATAGTAAAAAAAATAATTACTAATATAGGTAAAAATCTCTCTTTTGATAGCATTACAGTACCCCAGAAAATAAACTGGAAAAATATATCCTTATTCTGAGAATCTTCCAGTATACCAAATATTTTATTAAACGCACGCTTCAAACTCTTTGGTTACTTTCCCATTACTATACTTATTTCCCGTAATTATTCATATTTATAGCAACGAGTATTGAGATTGGTAATTTTCAATGCTTATTGCCGGTTAGGAAGTAACTCCAACATTATTCTTCTTTTTATTTCTCATCAGCTTCTCCAGTATGTATATTATCTTAATTTTTTCTTTAATGTTAGTTGAATCTGCACATTGAAAATATCTCGAAATTTAAACACAAATAATGTCAAAACTCAAAAATTACTACAACTAAGTGATTTTAATATCAACTTTGAGCTACTATGATAAAAATTTCCTAAATTAAAGAATAACTTAATCCTATAATGGAAAATTTTATTCTATTTGTGTAGCGGTACACAGTTTTAGATAACTTATCCGGTTCATTATTGTACTGGAAACTTTCTTCGGTTTTTGATATATTATTGAATTTTGCCTTATTAGAAGTGTGACACCTCTACCAAATTGACCCAACAAAAAATCCTCTAACTGTTCTCTTCTTCTTAATATATCAATCGGAAAAGATTAACTTACACCTTCTTAATTCTCTTTAAACCCTCTTCGATTATCATTCCAAAATAGATCATTGTCTTTAATTATCTGAAAAATATTATTAACTCTATATTCTTTTTTATTGTTAAGAAAAAAGAATACAGAGTAAGTCATCGTTCTTTAGAATTTTAATAACATTGATACATAGCAGATAATATTTCAATACCCAGACATACTGCTAATGCCCCACAAGTAACCTGACTGGGGAATTGATAACAAGCTGGGAAAAGTGGTTGGCAGAAATCGCAGATAGATGGGAGACCAGGAGGACAGTAATCACCTAAGAAAAGACACAAACAATCTCCACTTATTGTTTCTATAACACAGCTCCAATAAGGGGACAAAGAATCTGAGGTGAATTCACCTGTTCGATTTTCAACTGCAGATCCATTACTCACAAGTAGCTCTTCGAGTATTTTTCCATTATTGCCTACTCTCCCAAAAGTTAGTTCCTTTAATTGACCATCTTTAAGGATACTCGAATAACGCATTGCTCTGACATCTTTGTTAGTAGTGTTTCCGTCGTTCCATAATGCTACAACATACGTGCTTTTAAGCTCTTTATCTTCATTCATGTCAAGTTCTGTTGGTAATACAACTGCTTTCATATGGACTGTGGATCCATCTTCTATCTTTTTTTCCAGGGTATACACTTTAGTATAATCGCTAAATTGTTTCAAAGCTTCTACCGATCGATTGTCTGAAAGAGTCTTGACATCTTTCAAATTAGAAGCAAATAATATAGCCTCATCTTTCTCCATGCCTGTTACTTCTGAATAACCATCAGCAGCTTTCAATTTCTCTTCACTGGAACAATTTGATCCAGCTGGGCATGCTATTGCAGGCGTAATCAAGATCATACTTATAACAAGCATTATCATAGAGAGCCCGCTAATTCGTCTAATTTTGTGATTTAATTTCAATCTATTCCACCTCTTTACTTTTATTCAAGAGGCAAGAAGCAAACTTTAAAATAGTTATAAAGTCATATCTTCATGCCTTCGGGTATGCAGGATTCGTAGTGCGTCTCAAACTCTCTGGATCCTGCAAACATTCCCACTTACTTGAAATCTATAGTCTCTTAAATATTTTATGTGTAAACTATCAAACAATTAGATAAAAGAGAGTTATTACAGATAGAAAATAAGTTAATAAAAAATAGTTTGATGACTTACACAGAGACTATAAATAATGTGATTTAACTCTTATTGATTTAGCCCTAAATTTCAACACTCAAATTACATTTTTCTAAAAATTAATATCAGCACTTTTTATACTGATAATTCTTTAGATAATGGAGAACAAATTGGAATTTAATTCATAAGGTTTTGTAGCTTTACGATGTTACTACTAGTGCTTTTAACAGCAAAATGAGCCAGGGCGTTACTTATATTTCTCTATCAGAGGTTTGTACGAAGCATTTATTTTATAGATTATGCTTCTTCCACTTTTATTTTCCTTTATAATTCCAATTTCCTTGAGATTTTTTATGTACCAACTCATTGTACTCTTAGAAATTCCAATTTCCTGGGCAAGAGTCAAATTAGTATTATGTTTACCGCTTAGTATTCCTGAGATTATTCTTTTATTAACTTTATTTTGAAAGGTTGCAACGACTTTTTTTTCCTTTTCATTATACGTGGAGTTATTCTGGAAATATCTTGTTTTTCCACCGTCTTCATAATCTTCAATTTTGTTTTTGGCTTTTAAGACAGTTATGTGATATAGTGCTGTTCCCCTGTTTAATCCTGTGTTTTTTACAATCTCACCTAAAAAAGCTCCGGGATTAGTTTTTATATAAGTATAAATACAGTTCCGGCTGGGGTTATCAAGTACATTTGTGCTTTCTGTAATCTTGAATCCGAGTATCACGAAAATAATTTTTGCAGGGTTCAGTAGTACATCTATAAGCGATAAGACATGCATCGCAGCCAACCAAAGAAGAAACTGCCAATAAGGCATTATAGTATCTTCTATGATCTGCACGTTTTCTCCAGCTACGGACACACCAAACTGATCATTTGGAGCAGGCCTTATAATATATTCGGTAGCCTCAGCCGTCAATACAAAAAATAAAGAAATTAGAAAAAGGAGAAAAAGCCTCCTAGAATTAATGCGACGCAGCACTAAACGTGTAATCCTCAGTTCCACTGACCGACTCTCCATATACTTTGAACTTCCAAGTTCCTTGTGCCACATACCCCTGGGAGGGATCTATGTTGAAATGTATCCTACCGTTTACACTTCCGTCAGAACTATCATAATAAGTTCCAAGTTTGCTTCCTGAAGGAGTATAAACACTGAGAGTCAAGGAATCACTAGTATCCCCCCAATTCAAATCCACTTCAAGATAATTTATTCCTGAGCCCACGTTTACGTTATGAGTTATGGTCTGTCCCTGACTTATGGATTGAGTTGAGAGTATGGAGAAAAGGGAGTTCTGAGTAAGAAAAGAATTTTCTATACAAGGTCTTACAATGTAATTTATTCCAGGAGAAGTCAAAGTATCTCCAGTCCAGGAATTTGTCGCATGTTCCTCTTTTGCTAAAACGCCAGTAACAGTTATCAGTCCTACAATAACACATAAAATCAAAACTATCCAGCTTTTATATTATCACCCAAAAATGGGTAGAAAGTCCACGCATATAATTTTTGCGTCCAAAGTCTCTAACTATCAGCACCCCTTGTATATATGAAAAAAATGTTACGAAATGAAGCGATAATATGAGAAAAGGCATGAGGATATCTCTTTTTTGGAATATTTCTCCGAAAAAAAGAGAAACATATGTATATTTTTCTCTTTTTCATACAAGATAAAATAGTAAATTTTATAAACAATTTTAAAAAAACCAGAATAACTTCTTTTCAGCTTCTGCTTTAGCTAAGTGGAGTTCACGTTCCTTCAATAATTTTAAGGAACAGTTTCTGCAGATTCATTTCTTCCTCCTCAAACATAGATACAGTGCCTCCTGCTTTTTTTATGGCTTTTGCGATCTCTGTCCGAAGCTTCATTTTCGTATGCACGTATAGAATTCCGTCCTTAACTTCAAGAGTCTGTACACCCTGCACTTTCTTTATGGCTTCTTCAGCTTCAAAGAGTGGAATATCCTGGACTTCGAGCAAATAATGCACTCCTTCCTTTGCTCTTACAATATCTCGCAAATCTTCCACGGATCCCACTGCCAGAAGCTTCCCTCTTGCGATTATTGCTATTCTGTCGCAGATTTCCTCAACTTCCTCCATTGAATGCGAACTCAGAAAAACGGTCACTCCATTACTTCTATTCAGATCCTTTATTAGATCTCTCATCATCTGAGCTCCCAAGGGATCGATACCACTTGTTGGCTCATCAAGGAATAGGACTAAAGGTTCATTGATCAGAGCCTGAGCAAGCCCAAAACGCTTACGCATACCTGTGGAAAAACCGCCTGTTTTCTGGTCTATAGCACGGGTAAGGCCAACTGTTTCAAGCAAACTTACGATCCATTTTTCCCGGACGTCAGGCTCAATATTATAGAGTTTTGCATAAAAGCGCAGGTTTTGCCTTGCAGTGAGATTATCATAAAAACCCGCAGGCTCGGGAAGAACACCTGTGGTCTCCCTTATTTTAATTACCTCGCGAACGATATCGAAACCTGCAACCTTCCCACTTCCTTCACTTGGCTCAAGCAAACCAATAAGCATCTTCATAGTTGTGGTCTTGCCAGCCCCATTTGGACCCACAAATCCGAATACTTCTCCTTTTCTAACCTGCAGATTAAGGTTGTCTACTGCACGGATTTGGTTTTCCTTCCCGAAAAATTTACTCAAATGAATAGTTTCTATTGCGAACTCTTCTGTTCTCTGTCCAATACCGCTTTGTTCTAATTCCATATTCATTGACACTATATTCACCGCCTTCCGAATTTACGTACTACAATAATAAGCACAAGGATTGCAAATCCAAGTAATGCAATACCCAGAAGCCCGCTACTTGATGATTTTTCGATATTCACCTTGATACTTTTCTCAGAACTTACCAGGTCATCACTCTTAGCCCTTACAAAAATTTCCTTAACCCCAGAACCAGCATTAGCATTTGCAGTGATCTGCACGGGTATACTTTTTGACTCTCCTGCTTCCAGTTCTTCAATAGTTCCAAAACCTTGGATCTGAGTAGTGATGCCGGTTACTTCGTTAATTTCAAGAGTAACATCTTCCAGAACTTCGTTTCCTCTGTTTTCAATACTAACTCTGACTTCTGAAGAACCTCCCGGATTCAGGGTCAATTCACTGGGGCTTGAATCAACTTTAAGCAGTTCTGCATTTTCGAGATTATTGTTGACACTCACCTCAAGCTGCCTGGAAACAATCTTGTTTCCACTTACTGCTGCCACTGTGACAGGATAAAGTCCGCTTGTAGCGTTCTGGAAAGGCTTGACTTTGACAGTAAAAGCCTGTTCCTCTCCCCCAGCAAGCATCAAGGAAGAAAGTCTTTCATCTTCGTCATCTTCAGTGACAAATTCCGTATTCCAGCCTTCAGGCTGGCTCAAAACTTCAAGGTTAAGTTTAAGCGGTTGATCATAACGGTTTTTCAAGGAAACCTCGAATTCTGCGGTTTTTTCAGGCCGGATTGCAAGTCCGACAACGCTGGAATTAAACTCCACGTATGCACTCAAATCCTCTTCCCTGGCAAGCTCAGGATTTATGGTTACACTGAGAGGCAAGAATACACTCTGGTTTCCTTTTTCCGGGCATGTTGCTACTAGAATCTCATAATCTCCTTCTGTTGCATTGAGCGGAGGATTTACAACAATATTAAATTGTTGACTTCCAGCTCCCGAAACCCCTAACCTGGTAACTCTGGTTCCGTCAGTGGAAAGAAGGTCTACTCCCCATTCTTCAGGTTTGGAAACAAGATAAATCTGAAAATTTACTCTGCTTTCCTGTTTATTTTCTATAAAAGCCCCAAAACTAACAGGAATTCCTGGATGAGTCTTTTTCCCAGGAACATCGGAATAAATTTCCATGTTAGGCATTGCATTTCTGTCAATTGTTACTGTAAACTCCTCATATATCGTATCATAATTTCGGATATCTTCCCCATAAGGCCGAAGGCCTATTTTTACAGGATACGCTCCGTCCTTTGCATTTTCAGGAACCCTGACCTTAAGAGTTAACTCCCTTTTATCGGCTTCTTCAGGTAGAGTAATCTGGCTTATCTGAGTGCCATCTGCATAAACGCCTGAAGTCCAGTTTTCAGGTTCTTTCTCTACAGAAAACGTAACCGATGTGCTCTCTGAAGTATTATATCCCTTTTCTACGGTAAAGCTGAACTCAACAAGGTCTCCAGGCCTTGCAACCTTACCACTTATATCGCTTAAAATTGTGAGATCGGCGAAATCAGCTCCTGCCGGGAAAGGGATGAGAAAAAATAGCACAAATACTATCAATATGATTGGGAGGAATTTCTCTCTTT
>CAZLNG010000153.1:0-7987 GCA_964560735.1 uncultured Methanosarcinales archaeon
TCTCCCTAATATCTTCAAGGGCAAAAAGTGCCTCAAATGTTTTTTGTGTTCTTATGTCCATATACTACCCCTAAGCTGAAACCCGGAATCGAACCGGGATATAGTGAATTTGCAGTCCACCGCGTAGCCTTTCCGCCATCTCAGCATCTTTTGTGATTTTGTCATTTTTATGATTTTGTGATCTTGTACTCATTTTCCACAGATGTACACAATTAGGGAATGAGTGCTCATTATCAATTTGACAGATACATACTTCGGGCTATACCCATATTGAGAAGGGTATCATTCTGTGGACTTCTGCGGAAAGTGAGTTGCACAAATCTGGTTGTGGGTTTTAGGGTTGCGTTTTGTCTGTTCATCTACGACTGGAAGTGTTTAATATCTAGTTAGTTAAGTCACCTGGTGATTGATATTAACGTGCTTCACAATTGTGAAGACATTGTTTGCTGTTAATTCTTAATATTGGTTTTCCTTTTGTTTGACCTCCTGCAGGGAAAAAGAACCCAGAGATTTTTTAAGAGATTTTGCTAAAAGTTTTCTGTTCATGTTTATGAGAAAACTTTTAAGCCAGGACCCGGAATCGAACCGGGATGAAATGGATCTGCAGTCCATTGCGTAGCCTTTCCGCCACCCTGGCAAATATATTCACAATTGTGAACTGACAACATGTCATACTCATTTTTAATATTTAAACCTATTTTTCAAGGCAAAATATGTCCATCACGGAAAGAGAACCTGTATATTTTTTTAAATTTTTTCACGTCTTAATTACAAGAGGACCTTCAAGCCAGAGCCTGGAATCGAACCGGGATGAAATGGATCTGCAGTCCATAGCGTAGCCTTTCCGCCATTCTGGCACCACAAGTCACAATTGTGAACTGACAACACGTCATACTCATTTTTAACATTTAAACCTATTTTTCAAGGCAAAAATCAACTCAAATGTTTCTGCGGTTTGATATTTCGAAGGTTCAAATGCACATAAACTGTGGATATATTCTCAGTATGATTTGCCGTGCAGCAGGATTCTACCGTCGCCATGACTATACGGCCACTTAGATATATCCGCCTTCAAAATGATATTTTTTCCTCGAAACTATCCTGTTGACAGTTATTTATTCCACAACAAAAAAAGAAATGGAGGTTGAGGCTTTACAAATGAGCTCAATCAACAACAGTAGGAGGATTTTGAGGCTTCGGTTATATATGGAGCCAGACAATGAGTTGATGTCCGGTCAGACATCATGATGAAGTCCCCATATAACCCTGTATCTTTTTTAGAATCCATTGTTAGCTGGTGCACATTGATCCCTGTCCCTGAAATGTGATACATATTAAATACTTGCCATAGTAGGGATTTTCCTTTTTCAAAGAAACCACCTATTACTTTCTTGATTTGAACAAATTCCCGCTCAATCAGATCCAGAGGGTGAGTTCTAACTTCAATAAGCGTATACTCCACTGTAAGAAGCACATGCCCGATTATACGCAAAGTGAAATACAGTTCAATTAGATTAAGAGCCTCCCAGACTATTTCGACTGTAAGCCCATCGTCAAGAGCTTTCCAGACCGCTTCAACGTGTTCATCCAGATCGAGGGCAGAGTCCTTTGATCCGTCAACGATCTCTCCTTTCATACTTTAACCTTTTTGAATTCATGCTTTTACCTTCTTTAAATTTCCATTTTTGTCTGTTCTTTTTATCTGTCCTGTTAAATTCCTATTTTTCGATGTTTTCAGAGGATTTCTGGATGAAGAGACAAAAACACGCAAAGTGCTTTCTGTACCTCTAAATCCATGGAGGCCTCCAAGCCGGGACCCGGAATCGAACCGGGATTAATGGATCTGCAGTCCACTGCGTAGCCTTTCCGCCACCCTGGCAGCAGTTGTTCACGATTGTGAACTGTCAACAGATCATACTCATCTTTAATATTTTAATATATTTTTTAAGGCAAAAAGTACCTGAAAATTATCTCTATCCGTAGATTAGGGATGGAAATTGCCTGCTTGCCAGAAAAAAAAGTAATTGAGAGACCTCTGCCATTTCAATGTGAATTTTGAGATCATTACTTTCAGACTCGAGAATGTTTATTAGGGATGGTGAGACTCAACAATAAGTTTAGAATGTACTGATATCATAACTTTCAAGATCTGAAAGTTATTTATTTGCTCAACAATTTTGAATTAGAATCAGAACTACGGGGATTCGGAACTGCCGAATATCGATTATTCGCTGGCAGAGATATTCTTTAAAGCTTCATCAATAAAGTTTGGAGCTTCTATTGCGTTGATACCTTTTTTTCTTAATTCTTCCTGCGGCCTGCTGCCAATTCTGGAGCAAAGCAAAACCTCACAGTCAGAAATCAAAGAAATTGCTCTGTTCAAAATTTCGTCTGCATGCCCATACTCTGCCGAGCCACATACAGGTATAGTCTCTCTTACTTCTAAGAACTGTATTTTATCGCCATCAACTTCAAATATATAAAATCGAGAGGCCTTTCCAAAATGCTGGTTGATAACCTTACCATCACTTGAAACAACAGCGACTTTCATTCGTTTTATCTCCTTTTTACCCTGTTTTACTTTAAGTACAAATTCGTTTTTTATTAACTATACGCGGCTTATAAATATTAACAGGATATGTTGTAAGAACGGGAAGAACCATTATTAAGCATTATGATTCGTAATTAAACATGCAGAACTCATAATTAAGAATACTTCTGAATTTTAAGGACTCGATCAGTTCAGTAACTCTTAATATTTCCCCTTCTTTCCTAAAATTATTCTTTCATAAGCTTCTCATTTTCACACTACAAAAAATCAGAAAAACAATTCCCTTTTGCATTAAGTCGCGATTTTGTATAAAGCCTTCAGGGTTGAATATTTTTTATTCTCCAGAGTTACACTATAGTATGGTACCAGTTTAGGAGAAAAGCCCATAATAAAATCCGCAAATCTGGGAACATTTCCTGCCATAACATTCATGTATTCGAAATTTCTGGACTGCAAGTCAAGAAATTCGTTATAGTAAAGAAGAGCATTGGATCCTCTCAGGCTAAAAGCCGGATTTCTGGCAGAAGACCAGCCAATCGTACTTTCTTTTCCGTAAAAAGTCAAATGTGCTGCGATAGCTTCTCTTTCGGGAGTTTCGGATACAAGCATGTAACCGATATCCTTTTTTCGAATGAGATCAAAAACTTTTTCGAAAAACCTCTTGGGTAGTGGTGGCTTAAGATTCTGTCTCTCATATGTTTTGGAAAGAAGATTGTAATAAGTTTCGAGATCATTCCATTTCTTTGTTTCAAGTCCTGCCTTTAGTGCAGACTTAAGATCCTTCCGGATTGTCCTTGAAACATTATTCTCGACATTTTCCTTCAGATCCAGATGATGGGTATAATGAACCTTTGAGTCCCATCCATTCCATATAAATGGTCTGATATCTTCAATTCCCGGAGAGAATTTCAGGTTAATACTATCAAAGCCCTGCGTGCATAGGAATTCACTGAGTGAGCCAAAGATTTCGTGAGTTTCCTGTATTCGTTTGCTTGCTTTGGAACTGGTACTTTCTTTTATAAGGGGTCCACAATAGTCAGTCATATTACTCGTCGAAGATGCGATTTTGAGAATTCCTTTGAGGTTTTTAACAAAAAGAGGACATCCACCCACAAGCTCATCGTCTCTAAAGCAACCATAAATCCTGACATCTCTGGATAGGACACCCCTATAGATTTCCAGCCAGTCACTTGTGTGAAAGAGTGTACCGCCTTGAGCTCTTTCTACAAGTAGATCCCATTCTCTATATTCGGATGGTACTAATTCTCTAACTTCAACTTCGCTCATTTAAATCCCTGTGAATAGTGATCTTTGTATTTACGATAAATTTGGGACTTACGCAGTTGAGAAAGAATCAATAGCAGCAGATCAGGCGCTTAAAATTAATTTAAACAACAGGGTCTAAAGTGCTTGATTTCCCTCTTCAAATGCATAAGAGGTTATATGGAACCCACTTTCCGCACTTGAACACAAAAATGCCACTAATTACCTCAAAATGACAATAGCTTAAATCCTAGTTTTTGTCTTAACGGGAAGTTATGGACAATTAGGCAAATAAATTCTACATTTATGACGAAGTGCGGAAAGTGGGATGGAATATACTTAAACTTTTAATTCGGCTCAATAGTTTTCTCGTGAGCAGCTACCACATCACCAAGTTTCATAGTAATTTTGCCATCCGAAGCCGTGTAAAGAATACTTTCCTTCGGGAATGCTACACAGCCTCCTTCAATACCCGTGCCTGTTGCAGCGTCAAATACGGTGCCGCAAGAATCGCATACAAGCGTTCCATTCACAAGGGAGAAGCCTATCGAGTTACATGGGGGGCACACATTTGATCTGACAAAGAGCTTGTCATTAAACTTATATGCCATAACTGCAAGTTCTCCACTGTCGGTATTCACCTTAAAGTGAACATTTATGTTCTCGTCTACAGAACTGGCTGGAATGGATACCTCATCGGTACTCACCTGAGCAGTAATCCATTCAGCTTTTACTGGATCTTCATTATTTTTAGTATCTGATGAAGACCCACTTTCCGTACATCCAGCTACCACTAAGGCCACTGCAATTACCAGCAAAACTACAACTGCTAATTTTCCATTCATGTTTTTCACTCCGCAACATTCCCATCTTTTAAGTACACAATGCGATCAGAACACTCTGCAAGTTCCCTGTTATGAGTAACCATTATGACAGTTATTTCTCCAGCAAGGGATTTTAGTAAAGAAATTATCATGGAACCGGTAGCCGCATCAAGAGCACCTGTGGGTTCATCTGCAAGCAATATTTCCGGTTTCATAACAACTGCTCTGGCAATTGCAACTCTCTGCTGCTCTCCTCCACTAAGCTCCACTGGCTTGTGGTGCATCCTGTGAGCCAGTCCCACTATTTCGAGAGCCCTGGCTACTGCACCATCGTCTTTATCTCCTGCAAATACGAGTGGCAAGGCAACATTCTCATAAGCCGTGAGTGACGGAATAAGGTGGAATTGCTGAAACACGAACCCAACAGTCCTGCGTCTGAACTCTACAAGTTCTTTCTGGGATTTTTTTGTGACATCAACATCCTTGATAAGGACACTTCCGTTGGTCGGTCTATCCAGCATCCCGATAATATTCATGAGAGTGGTTTTTCCGGAGCCCGATTGCCCCATGACGGATACGAATTCCCCGTTCCTGACCTCTAAATTTATGCCGTGCAGGACCTCTACTTCGTTGGATCCGAGCCTGTACTTTTTTGTCACATCTCTGACTTTGATCAGGTTAGTAAGATCATCAGACACTTCTCAACACCTCTGCAGGGTCAATTCCAAGGGCTTTTTTTGCAGGAATAATAGAGGCTACCATCCCTGTAAGTATGCAGATGCCGGCGACAGGGAGCCAAAGTTCCCACATTGGTGGAGGGGATACCGAAACCAGCATCGGAGCTGCAATATATGATCCGATTGTCCCTATAGCAAAGCCAATGCTGCCTCCTACTGCTCCGATAACTGCCCCTTCGAAGAACAGCATGAACACCACCTGAGCATTACTTGCGCCTACTGCTCGCATAATTCCGATCTCTTTGAGTTTTTCATTTACAGAAGCAAGCATTGTAGAAGCTACTGTCAATGTACTCACCAGAAGGGTAATTATTGATACTGCCATTGCCGACGATTCAGTGTGTTCAACCACTGCCATTTCGGTTTCTACAATCTGGCTCATTGACCTGGCTTCCAGTCCGGGAAATACCTCTTCGATCTGCCGGCTCATTTCTTCAACAGGACAATCATTACACAGTGCTCTGACTTCCAGGCTGCTAACTTTTCCTTCTTTGGAAAACAAGCGCTGTGATGCAGCAAGTGGAAGGATCACATATCCGTCTTCGTTACCGCCTGTGCTGTTTATTACGCCGGCAACCACAGTGTTAACTGAAACATTTCCCTGGCTGAGAGTTATTGGTGAGCCTTCTTTCAGTCCCAGCGGGCCGGCTATATCCGAACCAACCATTACTTCATTTTTCTCAGAGGTTTCTCCAGACATCCAGTGTCCCCGAATTTCCCACCAAGGCTTTAGTTTCATTTCCTTTTCAGGGTCTACTCCCATTACAACTACAGAAGAGTTGCCGAGCTCTGCGATCCCGTATAATCTTGGAGCTACGACTGCCAAGTTGCTGTTATTCTGAATAGTGTAAATTTTTGGAATTTCGGATTCCTCAATATAGTTCTCTCCCGCAGACAGAGAGCCAATTGAAGTTGAACCCGCAACAAGAGGTATACTTGTTATCTCAGGTCTGACAAGAATGTTTGCGCCAAACTTATTGGACTCTTCATAAAGGCCATCAGTTGCTGCTGAAAATGTAGTAATTACAGCTACTATAGCTGCAGCTGCTACCACAACACTCAATACTGCTAGCCCGAGTTTTGTTTTCCTGCGGGATATATCCTTCAGGACTAATGTATGTAAACGCATTTATGATCCTCAATTTCCCTTACGCTTCACCTTTGATTTTAACATTGAATAGAATTTATTATACGCTTGATGTAAAGACCTGACTTTACAATAAGTGTAAAGCTACTTTAACTTTACGCCATGTGTAAAGAATTCGGAAGTGAAATAAATATCTCCAAAAACCGATGATCATAAAGCTTATATTTGTTTACAGCAGTTGTAAACCCATGGTAAAATTAGATCGAATAAACCTCACAAATGAGGGCCTTACCAAATTTTTCAGCCCTATTGAAGCTCAGATTATGGAGGTTTTGTGGACAAACGAGAAATCAACCACGCCTGAAATTACCGAAAAAACAGGTATTTCTTTATCCAGTGTGGCAGGGACACTGGACAGGCTTGTGAAAGCCGGCTTTGCAAAAAGAGAAGTAGATAAAAACGGACAGAGAGTGAGATATCTGTATTCTGCAACAGAATCCATGGACAATACAGCAAATACAATCACAAAAAAAGTGCTGGATAGCCTTGTAGATACCTTCGGCAAAGTAGCAATTGAAAATTTTCATACTTATCACGATAAAAAGTGAAATTTTCTAAGAAAAGATGTTTTAGATAAATAATCTACTCCCGGAAGTGAATATGTTTTCCATAACAAAAGAAATTGAGTGTTATATTACATGTATCACAGATTCCGGTTTTGTGCCGTTGATAGGGCTACAGATATTTCTGAGCCTGCTCTTTTTCATACTTTATCTTAAAGCCAGAAAACCTCTCATCCGGGTTTCGTCTTTCATAGCTGCGCAACTATCCATGCTTTTTGTTATCGGCACAGTTGTTTCAGCCATGCAGTGCAGCCAGATGCTGACAATAGAAATCTATACCGTGTATGCTGTCACTTCAACTGTCGTGATTATGTTCCTGCCAGGCGTATATTATAAAATCCTCATCAAAAGGTACAGGGCTCAACCAATTGAGGATATAATGGATTGGCCCCAGACATTTGTTAATACGCTGACTGAAAAAGCAAAGGTGTATTACTATGATTCTGCAGTACCCAGAGCTTTTGCTTCGGGAAAGGGCATATTTCTATCAATGGGAATGCTTGAATTGATGGATGATCTGGAGCTAAAAGCAATACTTGCTCACGAAGTATGGCATCTCCGCCATAACAATAAGACACCTCTATTAAGACAGCTTTCCCTTATGACCTTTACAAAAAACCGTTCTGAAGATGAGCTCGAAATCCTTGCTGATATCTTTGGAGGGGAAATTGTTAGCAGGAGTGCAATAGAATCTGCGAGATCTAAATTAAATTAATTAGATTAAAATTCCAGACAATGAAAAGGGCTTGTTAAGAGGTAGTTTAAGAAGCTCAAACCTTCACATTTTTAAGAATAAATTTTTTTTATTTTTCTAATCATAGTAACTTTCTAAATAAATTAAGATCCGCTCATAACCTTTTTAAATTCACAATTGTTACTAGTATTAAGTTCACAATTGTAAA
>CAZLNG010000154.1:0-7863 GCA_964560735.1 uncultured Methanosarcinales archaeon
GTGAATTTGAAATATCTTAGATATATAGTTATCGAGATGTCTCTGTAAAACAACTTCAAAGTAACAGAGATATGAGAAGACAATAATTATGCAACACGAATAGTGTTTTAAAAATTTTTATTTTTCAGATTCTGTCCTGTTATTGTCCGATTTTTCAGGACGGCATCCGGCGGTGTTGCACTTGCTCTCAATTCCTCTTGCACTCACGCAGATCTCACACATTTTTACTACAAAATCATCGACTTTATTGTCAATCAGGTCCTGCGCAAGTTTTTCGATTAATTCTTTCGTTTCACCCTGAAACTCGACCCTGTACCCTCTTTTTCCCGAAATATACTGAGAAACCGCCGATGGGGCAATCCCTAGCAACTTTGCGGAGGCTGCCTGCGACTGTCCTTTATTTACAAGTTCGATTGCAAGACTGGCCCGGATTGCAGGAACCAGATCCCACACAATCTTCTGACACGGAGTTTCCATAGATACCATCATTTTTTGAGATTTTACAATTGAGAACAATATAACTTATCTGCATATATATTTATTATCAGAGTAAAAAACAATGATAAGATTGATTAGAGAGCAATAATTTCGAGAATAACTAGCAGGCTTCTGGAAATTATCGGTTTTCAGGAATTTTCAATTTTATTCGATATCAACAATGAAATTTCAATAGTGAAAAGAAAAAAATGAGGTTTAGATTTCCCTCATAAGCAAAAATTTAATCCATACATAATTTTGATCCAATTTGAACCAAAAAACATTTTTTAATTCATACTGCAAGAATTGTATTCAAAGGTCTTTTTATTTCATAAAGACTCTGGCGTGAATCGATGAAATAAAAACGTTCCATCAAGATTTTTTCTTCCTTTAGCCTGCCTAATGCGTATCTGACCGTGCGTGAAGGAAGGATTGTTTCACGAATTATTTCTTTCTGGGTCATCTGCCCTTTTGCTTCAAGGGCTTTGAATACAAGTTTTGCCGACGGCGGTAACTTTTCAAGTTTTTCGTAGTTTACATCATTCAAAGATTCATTTTCAACAAAAACGATCCCTCATGTGAATCACCATTACCATAGAAGTTCTCTTTATTTTTAAACCTTTTGGCTTAAATTATTTATATGGTACAAAAAGACTAATTAAGTTTCTATTTAGGCAAAATATCCCCCATAATTCCATTATATTAGTACAAATATACCTTACAGTATCCCATATAGAGAATTGCTTATAAAAGCAATTTTTTAGTTTTTATCTCAAATCTAACAAGTAGAAATTAAGTAGAAATGAGTAGAAATTCAGTCGGATTAGTTGCTGATTATGATCAAATCAAAAGTCCCATCCATACATGAAACCGCAAATTCATGGAAATGTTTCATATTCTCCGACATCTCCTCGTAGATCGAATTAGAAACATATATGGTTATATGGGGTTTTTTGTCAGGATCTTTTTTCAGTTCTAAATAAAGTTCCTTGAAAATTTCTATGAGAGTTTTTAGATTGATGCGTCTAATTATCCTTATATATCCCGCTCCCTCCGAATCAATCATAGTTCGATAACTCTTGTTCTGCTTCAGATTTTGGTTACCTAATTCCATTCTATTACCGCAATGCATGATTTTTTCAATACTATTATGCATAATGTTCACAATTGTGAACTCTTTGAGCCTTGATTCACAATTGTGAATACACTATTTTCTTAAGTTATAAAAATGTTGTGTCCTAGCGTGAGGCCAAAAACAACAAATATACTCTGAGCCTATCCCAAAAATCAAAATTGGTTACCTTAATCTCTAATTTTAAACGATCAATCGAGTTTCTTATCATGGAAATAATTCTGAAACTTTACTGGTTTAAGAAGGAACTTGGTTTTGGGATAGCTTGTCTATCTAAGCTGGGTTATTAGGGTTCTAATTTTCCTCAGATACTAAAAAATTAAAGCTCAAAATAGTACGTCAGATCAATTATACCATGCCTGTAAATGGACACAAATTTGCTGAATAAAAAAGATATTCCAAAAAGAAATTATTTGGAATAAAAAAATCATTAGCTTCGAAGAAGTGGATGAAATGCCTCTATGCACAGATAAAAAGTATAAGTTCACAGAGTTACCTTTAAGCTCGAAAACTCCTGTTACAGAAAGATTTTACAACAGAAGTTTAAAGAACGAAATTAAGTGTTTCATGCCTCCGAGCTTACCAGCGCTATTCCCTCAACACTGCTTCTTTTTACTTCTCCTGGGTGTACCTGTTCGCGCTCCTTGAGGAGTATGTCTGACCAGCTTTCAGCCCATATTTTGAGCTCTTCAGACTCCAGAGGGGCAGGAACATATTTGTTATCATTATTCAAAATGTTTCTCGCAAGATTTCTGTATAATTCAGCCTGTTCCGATTCTGGTGCATGTTCAACTACAGTCTGCCCTCTGAGCTCACTTCTCGTAACATCCAGTGAACGGGGCACGTATCCTGCAATTGTTGTTTTTGTCTGCTTTGCAAAATCGTCTATTATTTCTCTCTGGATCGGCTGGTTCATTGAGTTTGCTATTACACCGCTAAACAATGCACCGCCGTTATTTGCATATTTCCTTATTCCTTTGAAGAGATTGTTTGCTGCGTATATTGCCATGAAATCCGAGGATGCGACAGTGTATACCTGTTCTGCAACACCCTCACGGATAGGGATTGAAAATCCTCCACAGACAACGTCTCCGAGGACATCATATATTACTACATCAGGTTTGAACTCTTCAAAGACGTTTTTTTGCCTCAAGAGCTCTATTGCAGTAATAATTCCTCTGCCAGCACATCCCACTCCTGGCTCCGGTCCTCCTGCCTCGACACAGAGAATCCCATTAAAGCCTTCATAGACGATGTCGCTTATTTCAATTCTTTTCCCACTCCTTAAAGCATCAAGAACTGAAGGAATTGATTTTCCTCCCCTCAGGTTATTTGTGGAGTCGCTCTTTGGATCACAGCCTATCTGCATTACTGTAAGTCCAAGGTCCGAAAGAGCTGCTGAAAGATTCGATGAGGTAGTCGATTTTCCGATACCTCCTTTTCCGTAAATTGCGATGTTTCGTGCTTTTGCCATTTCATCACCATACGGGAAAACAAACAGATACGATTTATAAGCTTACACTTCAGCAAAAATTGACATTGAAATTCTGTTTTTCTTAATTTTGCGGCAAAAATATCTGCGATTTTTAAAATTTGATGATAATTCTTATTTGTCGTTGAGAAATAATATGTTTAAAGGATACTCTGGAAAACGCAATCTAGAGAGGATGTAATAGTAGACAATCTGCTTCATTTAAGGACTCAGAACCTTAAAAACTGATAATCATTCAATCCCGTAAAAAGTGTTTTTATTCCTGCCAAATAAAAGTGTTATTTCATTTATCTGGATGATTTGCCACTTTATATCCGATTAACGAAGAAATTAATTTAATATTTTCTGATATTTCTGATATTTCTGATTTTTCTGATAAATAAGAAAAGTATAAATTCATAGAAAATACACATTATTATGAGGATTCAAATGGCCAATAAGAAAACAATTGATGAATGTTGTAATTCTAGTAGATCGCCTTGTGGATGTGATCAGGGTTCGGGATGCAAGGTCGAGGCAGTTCTTAGTGTGGATGAAAGAGGGCAGATGGTACTTCCAAAAGACGTAAGGGAAAAAGCTGGCATCATTACCGGGGATAAACTTGCTTTGATCAGCTGGGAGAAGGACGGTAGCATTTGCTGCCTCGCTCTTATAAAGGTCGAGGCCCTTAGCGGAATGGTAAAAGGGGTATTAGATCCCTTGATGCAGGATAACGATAGAAAAGAGGAGCTGGAGTCACATGGACAATAAAAAGACTGCTGGTTCATCGTGCTCATGCACACAGAAATTGGAGATACGATCATTAAACTGTTTAACTGATAATCTTCCAGTGCCTGAGATCAGTACGATCAAAAGCACAATCACATTCGCCAATCGGCTCGATCACTTCCTTGCCCGGTGGGGAGTGAATCGGATGGGACATATTATAAAGCCGGGCCTTTACAGACTTGGGAACCCGACACCTGATTCATTCGTTTTTGTCTCTGCAAATTATACACTGAGTTTTGACGCCGTTCGTTCCGCACTTGCAGGCATTGACTGTTATATCCTTGTCCTAGACACAAAGGGAATAAATGTCTGGTGTGCTGCGGGTAAGGGTACATTTGGAACAGATGAACTTGTGCGGCGTATAGCATCTACAGGACTTGTCGGTGTTGTCAAGAATCGCACTCTCATCCTGCCTCAGCTATCAGCTCCGGGAATATCGGCGCACGAAGTGAAACGCAGGTCTGGATTCGCGGTGGAATACGGTCCTGTCCGTGCCAGTGACCTTCCTGAGTATCTCAAAACGCAGAAGACAACATCTGAAATGCGAAAGGTTCAATTCCTATTGAAAGATCGGCTAGTACTAACTCCTGTGGAATTTGTCCATGTAGCACTGCCGACAATCATTGCCAGTATTATTCTTTATTTCCTTGCAGGCCCTCTTGCAGCCCTTGCTACAATCATAACAGTGCTTTCGGGAACTGTATTCTTTCCAGCTCTGCTACCATTCATCCCTACACATGATTTCAGTACAAAAGGGCTCATTCTGGGGGAGATTGTTGCTATTCCTTTCGCAGTTGTTTCTTTTACGACAAATTCTGCATTGCCCTTATGGGAGAATACTCTGATATCGCTGGCAGTACTTCTGATTATGCCAGCCTTGGTTGCGTACTTAGCCCTAAACTTTACGGGATGTACAACTTTTACTTCAAGGACTGGCGTCAAAAAAGAAATTTTCCGATATGTGCCTGTCATGGCATTTATGGCAGGTTCTGGACTCATACTCTCAATTTTGCTGGGAGTAATTGCGTTAATGAAGGTGATCTGAATGTTTAATTCATATCTTGAGAACACACTCAAGTATTATCCTGACCGATGCATCAACTGCAAGCGCTGCACGCAGGTCTGTCCACATGGGGTTTTTGCCGAAGGAGAAGAGTACGTTGAACTCATACAGCCATCTGCATGTATGGAATGTGGAGCATGTGCCCTTAATTGCCCTGTGCAGGCAATAGAAGTTCAGAGCGGCGTTGGCTGTGCCTGGGCGATGATTGGTGCAGCACTCAGAGGAAAGGATATGGATAGTGGTGAATGTGGCTGCGGAGGAGAGGCTGGTTCTTGCTGCGGTGGAAATACAGAGAAACAGTTAGTAGTAAGAATCGGTAAATAACAGTAAATAAATCATGAGGATTCAATGAATAACAAAAGTCTATTTATATTTTATTCATTTGCCGTCATGACTTTAGAGACTGTTACATTTTCCCTTCATTATTATCTGGGGTTATTCAGTCATATAGGGCAAAAATTCAGGTTCTAAAGCTGAGATTACATAATTTCTGACATTATATTCGAAAAGTTTATCTCAAATATCTTTTCCCCATTTTTCTTTAACTTTTTGAACCGCCTTATTTTCGTCGTTTCCTGCGTATTGTTTCAAATTTGGGCAAATTGAGGCAAGTTTTGCCAGTTTTTAAGAACATAAATACTTTTAATTTCAAAGTTTTACAAGCTTCACAATTGTGAATTTAGATGTAATTATTTTAACTTTTAATTGAGGGATATTAGTGACAAATTATGCTGAAGAGGTTGCAGCAAAATGCATAGAATGCGGTCAATGTACTGATGAATGTGATTTTTTGACTGCGTATGGAAAGACGCCAAAAAAACTAGCCAATGAAGCATTGAATACGAGTTTTTCCGACAACCCGGTATTACCATATTCATGCAATATCTGTGGATACTGTCAAAAACTCTGCCCTGAGAATCTGGATATTGGACTCATGATGATGGAAGCTCGCAAGAACCTGGTGTCAGAGAGGATCGGACCACTTCCAGGTCACAAGCCAGCAGTTGAGGGGCAGGAATTTTACTTATCAGATAACTTTAGAATTGTCTCTGCGGGTAAAGGAGCAGAATCCTGTGATGCAGTTTTCTTCCCTGGATGTGCTCTTTCCGCGTATTCTCCTGATCTTGTTAAGGCAACATACTCACATCTTACTGCGCAGTATTCCAATCTAGGGATTGCACTGGGCTGCTGTGGGGGACCATCAGTGTTGATTGGAAAAACTGACTATGCTAACCAGATAACAGAGCAACTTGAGCAAGACATAAAGCATCTGGGAGCTTCCAAAATTATTGCAGCTTGCCCATATTGTTACAAACGTCTTTCTGAGCAATTGACTGATGTCAAGCCGGTCTCTCTTTATAATGTGCTTTTTGAAACTGGTGCTAAATTTCCCGAAAAGGGAAACAATACCTACACTATTCATGATCCCTGCTCTGCACGCGGTCATCCAGAAATTCATGGTGCAGTGCGAGCTTTAATTTCTAAAACAGGGTACGCGATTGATGAACATGCTCACACCCGGGACAATACCCATTGCTGCGGAATGGGTGGAATGGTATTTCTAGCGAATGCAGATGTCGGTGCAGCAAAAACAGAACGGACAATTCGAGAATCTTCCAACGATCTGGTTACCTATTGTGCAACCTGTCGCGATGTATTCTCAGGCCAGGGAAAGAAATGTGTCCATCTACTTGATCTATTATTCGGCAAAAATCCGGCTGAACAGGCAGCAAAAGCTCCCAATTCTCCGGAAATTGCAACGGAAAACATGAAAGCTTTGAACCGGTGGGCAAGGAATTTAGCTAGGGAAACAAAGAATGAGTCAGTTTTGAGCCAGTTGGCAGGAGATTTAACGGAGGAAATAAAGCATGAGTCTAAATAATCAACCTGTACGTGGAATCATTCCTGTCCTTTGTGTTATCATCTCTTCAATAATCTTTATTGGAATAGGTCAGGGAACTTTTGGCATTAATCCGGATATGCTCAGCGTATATGCCTTATTTTTCGTTTGGACGGCATTTCTCGTTTCGCTTGCTGGAAACTGGCCACTGGAGAATGTAAGACAACCTCTGAGGGGAATTACTTATATGGTTATCTGCCTGGTGGTCGGAGTATTGCATCCACTGGTTATTTCATGGCTTGGATATGGACCTGAAACCTATTGGCCACTGATCTCTAACCTCTTCCTTGGAATTGGAATCATTATTGCCTTTGATAATCCTTTTGTTAATGGTTTTTCCCAACCTAAATCTGTTTTTTTCAACGCTCTTTTCTGTTATATTTTCGCCATAATCCTCATGGTAGGATTAGGCTTTGTTCCATCTATCTGGTTTGCGATGTTTGTTTATTACTTCTTCTGGGTAGAGAAATGGCCATTGCAGCAGGCAACCCAGCCAGTGAAGGGAATTCTGGCTTTCACCGTTTTAGGATTCCTGAGTCTTATTTTCTGGCAAGCCTACAGCATAGCAGGCACGAGTTTCTTTAAGCCTGAAGGAGGATTGTTCTTTGTTCTTTTTGTATGGTGGCTCGTCATGTTCTCATGGAATCTGGAAACATGGCCTGCACAGAAGGTTGCTCAACCAGTAAAAGGGATTATTGGTCTTATCATATCTCTGGTTTTGACAGGCCTATCATATGTAGTAATCTTGAAGATTTTGGTGATTGATCCGGACACTGCTGGAAGTATAGTTTGGATCTTTGTCTCCTGGCTCTATACCTGGGATATCGTTCTTGCCAAATGGCCAGCAGATCAAAGCTCGGGGTTGAATCAAAGTTCGGAACTGGCAGAGCCTGCCACGGCATAAATGGGTTTGCCTCCTATGGAGGCCCCATAATCTTCTACCCATAACTCTTGAGATTTGTGATTTACAGAAAAATCTGTATATTGCCCATATTCCGATTATCTGGTAATGGGCACAAGTTATTGAAAAC
>CAZLNG010000155.1:0-5352 GCA_964560735.1 uncultured Methanosarcinales archaeon
TTACCCCAGATGATTCTAACAACTATCTGATGATTCTAACAATATTTGAATAATTCTGACAACGATTAAAATGAAGTTCAACGACTGTTTAGATAATTCTAATTAATATTTGGATGAATTCTGAAAATAACTTTCATAAGATGTGAGCTTCCCTGGAAGGTATGAATGCAATGCTTGAATTTTTAACTTCCTTTCTTGTTGATTATGGCTATCTCAACCTCTTCGTCCTGAGTTTTCTGGCCTCTACGGTTTTGCCTTTAGGGTCGGAGGCACTCGTAGTAGCCCTTATTTATCAGGGTTTCAGTCCTTTTATTGTTGTAATGGTTGCGACTCTGGGTAATTTTCTAGGGTCATGTACAACCTATTACCTTGGGCTTAAAGGGCGGCCTGTACTTGAGAAGTACCTTTCTCCTTCTCCTGAGAAACTCGAGAAAAGTGAGAGGTTGTTTAAGAAGTATGGAGCTTACACCCTTCTTTTTACGTGGGTTCCTGGAATAGGAGATGCAATTACAATGGTTGCCGGCCTTATGCAGCTTCCTTTCAGATCATTTTCTGTTCTGGTTTTTCTTGGAAAGTTCGGGCGTTATTTTGCACTTGCTTATCTGACGGCTTTTTTCAATAATTGACTCTTGATCTCCAGGGAATTTAAGTAAATTTTTTCTCATGTAATATTTATTTTTTATCCAGAATATGCATTATCTGGAGTGATCTTCTAAAAATTATAATTAAGAGGAAAAAATGGATATACTTATATAAGACAGGGTACAATCTCTTTTTGTCAAAGCAAATTTAGTTGACTTTCATTGCTTTGGCTGACTAATTCTTACCTGTCTTCCAGGTCTTCAAAACGGGCTCTATATTCTGTTATAACCTCCATTTTTATTTTTTTAATTTTTTTCTTTTCTTTTTATTCTTCTGGTATTATACACAACTTTTCTTTATATGGAATAAAACCGCAGGAAAGTTTCCTGAAGACAATGATTCTTTTTGCTTACAGAGTACCTCAGGACCCTATTAGACATTCTATAGTCTTCCTATAGTCCTGCAGTTATCAGTTTCAGAGAAAATTATTAAAAAACATACATAATTATTCTTGAGATTTATACACAATATTGATTCAAGTATTCTTGTCCTGAACTAGGCAATTTTCACATCGTTAACATTTTTACCTTCAAATTAATTTTATAGGTTCTCATGCACCTGCTTTCCTCTCACCGTAACCTTTATGTATGGAAGAACGCAATTTAACTTGACTTAAACCCACTAATGTTTACTTGATATCCCGATGGTGACTCAATGCACATAATGGAAGGCTTTTTACCTACTCCCTGGTGGCAAATCTGGTTTGCAGTATCCATTCCAGTGATACTGTACGGAATTAGTAAATTGAATAGACTGGTAAAAGAAAAACGTGAGATACTACCTCTACTGGCTGTTGCGGGTGCGTTTATTTTTGTACTGTCTTCCCTGAAACTGCCATCCGTAACCGGAAGCTGCTCTCATCCAACGGGAACCGGGGTTTCTGCAATCATCTTCGGGCCTGCAATTTCTGCAGTACTTGGAACCATCGTGTTAATCTATCAGGCTCTCTTCCTTGCTCACGGCGGCCTGACAACCCTTGGAGCAAATGTATTCTCAATGGGAATAGTAGGACCCCTTGTGGCATATCTAATATACAAAGCAGGAATGAAAGCGAATCTTAACTTTTATGCCGTTGTTTTCCTTGCCACAGCCTTCGGAGACTGGGCAACTTACCTGACTACTTCGGTAGAACTCGCTCTTGCATATCCTGCCGGCGGAGTACTTACTTTTGGAGCTTTCCTAAGCTCATTTGGGAAATTCGCCGCTGTCTTTGCAATTACCCAGTTGCCCCTGGCAATTATAGAAGGAGCTGTCAGTGCCCTGCTGTTCAAGTATGTGGTCAACGTCAAGAGTGATATCCTCGTGGAAATGAAAGTTATTGAAGATAAAGTCGTACGAAAGCTGAGAGGGATTCCCGCGTGAGTAGAAAACTGGAACTTGTCGTACTTGCCATATTCCTTATCTTCGCAGTTCAGTTTATTTATATGTCTTCAACCACAGACGCTGAATACGGAGGAGCTGACGGAGAAGCTGAAGGCGTGATAAATGAAATCACCGGCGGGACTTACAAGCCAGTTGCAGAACCTATATGGGAACCTCCAAGCGGGGAAATTGAAAGCCTTCTTTTCGGGCTTCAGGCAGCTATTGGGGCAGGAATCCTCGGATATTTCTTTGGCTATTACAGGGCCAAAAAAAATTTCGAAAACAAGATTGGGTACAAAGAGAAAAATAAATCCGAAAGCGACAAACACTCTCTCTAATCTTTTCTTCTGCCATGTTTGTTTCCCTCCCTTCAAGGGAGGAAAGCTTTTATCTTTTGCCTTTTATTTTTAACCTTTAATTTTCAGTTTTTATCCACCATCAGCGGGTTTCCCATGACAAATATCCTTGACGATTATGCCCTTATGAGCCCTCTCAGGCACCGAAACAACTGGTTGAAGCTGGGAATAGTTCTTTTCGGGCTGCTTGCTGGAGTTTCAGCCACATCTCCCATTCCTCCTTTTTTTATAGCATTTTGCATGAGCTTTACAACAGTTGCTCTTGGCAGGACCCCTCTTAACCTTTATTTAAAGCTCTTGCTGGCTCCCATGGGCTTTGCCATCGTAGGTGTTCTTATAATCGCCTTCTTCTCAGGTTCTGGACCTGAAATGCTGGCCTTTGAATTGCTGGGATATCCACTCTCTGTAAGAACAGATGGTTTTGAACTTGCTCTCCTGGTGCTCTCAAGATCCTTAAGCGGGATGTGCTGCCTTTACTTCCTCTCGCTGACAACTCCCATGATAGAGCTTTTTGCCGTGCTCAAAGCTTCCAGGCTTCCGGAATCCGTTATAGAGCTCTCAATGTTGATCTACAGGTACATTTTTGTCTTTCTGGACATGGCTCTCTGCATCAGGTACGCGCAGACTGTAAGGTTAGGATACTCCAGCTTCAGGCGTTCTATTAATTCTCTCGGAATGCTATCAAGCACTCTATTCATCCGTTCCTGGGAACAGGGGGATAAGCTCTTCCTGGCTATGAATTCCAGATGTTATGACGGAAAAATGACCCTTTTTGAGGTTCACAGACCTGTGAAGACAACGGAACTGCTTCTGACCTCTGCCTACTTTCTTTCAACTCTTGCACTATTTTATCTTACAAAAAACATATCCATCGTTTGAGGTAATAGATTATGATTATTCTTGAGACCAGGGGCCTTAAATACACCTATCCTGACGGGACTGCGGCTGTCCAGGACTTGAACATCGAAATTAAAAAAGGAAAAAAGGTAGCCTTTGTAGGGCAAAACGGCTCCGGAAAGTCCACACTTTTTCTTCTCCTGAATGGAACCCTAAAACCAGATGAAGGTGTGGTCCTTTTCCATGGAGCTCCTTTTAAGTACGACTCAAAGTCCTTAAGAGATATCAGGAAGTCCGTAGGAATTGTTTTTCAGAATTCCGATGACCAGATTTTTGCTCCAACGGTATATCAGGATATAGCTTTTGGGCCGGCAAACCTTGGTTATTCAAAAGAAAGAGTTGATGCCTCAGTACAGCACGCCATTGAGCAGGTAGGGCTCTCTCGCCTGAAAGACAAGCCCCCTCATCACCTCAGCGGAGGGCAGAAAAAAAGGGTTGCAATTGCCGGGGTAATGGCTATGGAACCCGAGGTAATAATTCTGGACGAACCCCTTTCTAACCTTGACCCTGTAGGTGCGGACGAGATAATGGATTTGCTAAACGAATTCAACCACTTCGGGAGCACCATCATAATTTCCACGCATGACGTGGACCTTGCATACCGCTGGTCCGACTATGTATATCTCCTTTCAAACAGCAAACTTATAGGGCAGGGAACACCCGCAGAGGTTTTCAAAGAACCGGAGCTCCTTAAAAAAGCAGGGCTCCGTCAGCCAACAACCCTTGAGATTTATCATGAGATAGAGAGAAGAGGGCTTGCATACGGAAGAAATTCCCCAAAAACCATACCTGAACTTGTAAATACGTTAAAACCCCTGGAGCTTATGTGGGTTGACATCCCTCCCAGAATAAAAGAAGGAGATAGCCTGAATATTGGGGTGATGTATGGAGAATATGCAACCCAGTCTCCTTATGAGGCCATAAATGCTAAGGTTCTGCATATCCATCCAGGGGGAAGGGCTATTGTTGAACTTAAGCGTAAAGGAATTAAAGCCGGCGGAGTGCTGCTTTACGATACTGACAGCTATTCCCTGCCGGAAATTAACCAGATAATCAAAGAAGGCGAAATCGTCTTTGTGGGAGCAATGGGTAAGAAAAGTAAAACCCTTGCAGAGCAGGACGGAATCCGCCTTGATGTTACCTCCGGTGTGATAGACAAATCCATCCTCATGGCCCTTTGCGGAAGGCGCTGCCTCATCCTCACAGCAGGCGGCATGGTGGACCATGCCTTAAAAAGAATAAAAGAGTACGTGGAAAAAAGCGGGATAGAATTTACTGTTGGAGTGGTAAACAGGGACGAGGGCTGCACATGGCTTGAAGAGACCAGTGAAAGCCCCGAAACGCTCCAGATATGATTATCTTCACGATACGATTATCTAATTCTTTTTTCCAGTCTTTCCTTTTTTCCAGTTTTTATCTTTTTGCCATTCTTTCCTTTTCTCTATTCTTTCCTGGATTTCACTAATGTTAACCAGCCACGCTAATCGATTGGATTATCTAATAATTCCTTCTTTTTACAGCGGATAGCCAGTTTAATGAATAGATTCATAATATCTTAGCTACAACACTGTTTGTGGAGCAAAAGATTAGATCATCCGAAAGCCTGGAGTTTTCCAGTCAGAAAAAATGATCTGTCGTTTGTGAGTGCTCTATTTCAATGGGGAGGTTTGATAAAGATGCATAAGATGCATAAGATGCCTAAAATGCCTAAAATGCACTGTAAGCCTGCGGCTAATCTATACATCCTGTCCAAGCTGCTAACGATAATAGGTGCTCTTAACTGGGGTCTTGTAGGTCTCCTGAACTTTGACCTGGTAGCAGCCATATTTGGAAAGAAATCCACCGCATCGCGGCTGGTCTACACGCTTGTGGGAGCGGCTGGAGTCTACCTGATAATAAAATGCAAGGCAAAATATTTAGCAAAGCATGGACATACAAAGGGTGAACACCGTTACAGCGGAAAGCAATACAGCTGGAGTGGGATTCCATAAAATATGGGAATTGCCTTCTCAATCGTATTTGCTTAGAATAGTTCCTTGAATAATCTTGATAACATGTACTTGCAATACCAAGTACATATTAATCTCTTTTATCT
>CAZLNG010000155.1:5452-7788 GCA_964560735.1 uncultured Methanosarcinales archaeon
CTTAATCTCTTTTATCTTAAACTTTTTTACCTGAAGCAGGCATATGAATCAATTAAATAGTTTTAAATGGACATCAGATACGTTTTTTGGATTATGAGAGACCCAGGTAACTCCTGAGAAGGAATGCAGGATTATAATTCCGTGTAAACCTTCCTTAGCAGAAGAGCATCCTGTTCCAGAATAGGGCTTTCTAATATCACTCGCCCCCGGGCTTTGAATTCTTTGAGGACTCTCATAAGATCAGGGTAATTAAAATCAGATTCATTCAGGTTCAGATGCTTTCTTTCGCCGCTGGAGCTGTATTCTACTCCTGACACATGCATGTGCATATTTGAAAGCCCTTCTTTCCCAAGGTCTTCTTCTACTTTCGAAATAATTTCCGTAAATTCGGAATAGGAATTTTCCTTTCCTTCCCTTGCGTGCATGTGACAGAAATCAAGGCAGGGCATGACCCCCTCAATTTCCGCGCTCAGGGCAAGTACCTCTTCAAGAGTTCCAAACTGAGTTCTCTTGCCCATAGTTTCAGGCCGCAGAATCGCTGGAATTTCTTCGTCTCTTAACTGGCCTGTAAGTTCTTCCAGGGTTTCCGATACTTTTCTGTATGTATGCTCTTTACTGCTTTTCTGGTAAAAAGCGGCATGAAAAACAATGGACTGAGCTCCGCAAAGGCTGCCTATTCTGGCTGCCTGATAAAGCCTTTCAAGGCTTGCCTCCAGTTTTTCCCTGTCATAAGAATTCAGGTTAATATAGTAGGGTGCGTGAACGCTTAGAGCTACGTTTTCTTTTAGTGAGGCTTTCAGGACATTTTCTGCCCCTTTTTCTCCCATCCGCACTCCCTGAACGAACTCGAGCTCCATACAGTCCAGGCTGAGCTCCCTGATACGCTCGATCCCTGAGACACTGGTTTTTCCTTTTGTGCTTCGAGGGATTCCGCCGGTTCCAAAAAGTAGATTTTTTGAGGGCATTTTTCAAATGTCCTTTTCAAAACAGCCCTGCGAAATCCTTTAACTGTTTTGCTCTCTCTGGAGACACTTTCTCACTAACTATTGCCACCAGCTCTTCAAGGTCTTCGTCCAGAGATTGAACATCTTCTTTTCCTTCAAGGGCAAGACCGACAAGATAATCAAGTTCTTCAGGAGTTAATCTTTCCAGCCTTTTCCTGAAATCCTCGGCAGATTCGGCGAATTTGTGTGAGACCGGGCGCAGGATAAAAGGAAACTGGTGCCCTGCTTCTCTGGAAGTAAGGCTTCCTCGGGCTTCGGGAACGAGCTTGTTAAAAATCTGTATGTCCTTTGCTGTAAATTCTCTGGGCATATTATCACTTATATCTTGAGCTGATTTATATTTGTTGAAGATAGAATTGATCCTTGTTTTTTGAAGAAAGGATTTTTGATCCCATGTTTTAGTCTTTCTAATTCCAATCCTTTTTTGATTAATCCTTTTGATTAATCCTTTTGATTAATCCTTTTGATTAATCCTTTTGATTCAACGATCTGCATCAGTTACCTTGATTCCAATATAATTTGAGTCCATATAATATTGGAGCTCTCTAAAGTCGAGACTCCTTTTTCAGCCTCCCGCGCCTATCAATTTCCCCTCTTGCAATTCTTGTTGAGGAAATAGGAATTCCATCTTCAGCCATTACATATTCAACATTTACGATTTCCAGAGGCTTCTTTCCCTTTTCTTCTCTGATGCGGTTTATTTTCAGGGCAACAGGATAGGTCTCAGGAGAGACAACTATATAGTCAAAGTCCTCTTCCAGAGTAGGGCCGTAAGGGTCATTGAGTTTTGTTACTTCATATCTGTCGTTAGGAAAACCCTTTTCTTCTATATAATGCAGCAGCTTGGCCCTCCTTTTTTCATAATCATCAATGCTGTGGCCTTTATGAAGCATCGCGTCCGAGGTAAGCCCTATGTAGACTTTTCCATCCTCTGCTATCTCAAATGCTATATCAATTAGTTTGGCGTGCCCTTCATGAAGATACTGAAACGTACCGCCAACTGCGACTTTTGGCATGATGGGTGATAATCTACTAAGTAAAAAGAAGTTTTGGTTTTATTCTGTCTTTTAAAAACCTTCTTTTTTATTTCTTTTATATGTTCTTTATTAGAAAAGGACACCTCATATCCCTCTTTTTTACCAGGTTCCGGGGCTTTAAAGCTGCATTTTGCAGGTTATGAAAATACTTTCACCCTGCTTCACCTACCTATTTATACCTGCAAAACCATAGTGGAGCAACCGTTATGCACCTTATACAAACATGTGCATCTTAGGAGTAATCCATAATGAGTGAAATGTTACTTGAAGAACTGCCCGGAGTTGGCCCTGCAAC
>CAZLNG010000156.1:0-7673 GCA_964560735.1 uncultured Methanosarcinales archaeon
TTAATGTTAGTTGCAGCCACAAGACAGGCAGCTGTCACAGTGGGAGCCTCCACAGTGAACGCCTCGTCCATGAAGGGGTTTAAGTTTGCAGCGTTCCAGGCTCTTAATTGATTGTAATCTGCTGTCCGTTTGCTTATCCGGTCCCTTGAACATTTAGTCCAGATTTTGCTTTCTGCTGTCAATACGTCTTTAGCACTACCTTTCACCGTAACAATTGTCTGTGTATTAAACGAATTTTCAGCCCTGTGCCAAACAGCATCAAAATTGGCTTTAACTGCTTTGATCTTGTTCTCTACTCCAGGATCCACAGCGCCCCCAGGGTTATAGAGCCTTGTTTTTTCAGCTTCAACGTTTAATTGGTTCCAGTTTCCCGCCTGTACGTTTTCCGCGACTGTTGGGTCGATCTTGCATATTTTTGTTGAGAGCATAACCCGAGCATCCCCATTCACATTTTGAAACTCATTAAACGTGTTACTGCTCAGATCTGGAGGGTATGAGGGTATATCTGTTGTTGGTAGTCCGAGAATAAAGGACCTTGCAAGAGTCTTTTTATTGAATTCTGCATGTGTATCAAATTCTTGAATTGTAGAAGGTAAAATCCCCTGGCCTAACGTGTTATAGTAAGTTTGCTGTTTAGCCAGCCCTCTTATCCTCCGGTTCATGTTGATTAATTTTCGTTCGAGTTTCCGGTACTGCCTGGACTTTGACCGGATTTTAAGATAATATTTTTTAAGCGGGTGAATATCCCCGGCTCTCTTCTTTTTCTTTTTTGTTTCTAAGCCTCCCCTTACTATTGCATCCGGGTTTATTTCTGGAAAATACTGTCCTTCTGTTACCACTCTATCACCTGCTCAGATTCCCATATCTCCTGTTGAATTGCTACAATATCAGTTACAGCCGTTACTCTTTCGAGTTCGTGTAAAGATGATTTTAATTCGTCTTCCAATCCCGGTATAATTGCATCAAACTGGCTAATTGCCTCTTCAACGCTCACACAGCGCCCCAGGCTTTGCATGTAAACGTGCTTGACAACATTCTGAGGCCTGTTATCTGTCGTGGCATATGCCATAAGTGCCTGAACGTGCAGGTCTTTAGGCTTTGTATGAATCTGACTTTCGGAAGCTTCCCCGATTACTTTAAGGGTCTTTGCGTTATGTGCATCGACTTTATACCAAACACTTTGAAAAACTAGATTTTCCTGAAGGCCATCTAAAAACTTTTTAACTCTTAATTCAAGATCGTCTATTATCGACTGATCATAGTTTTTAGTGTGCACTTTCCACATGACCGCGTAAATATCCCCTTTGAACTTTAACAGGGTTACAAGCCCAGGGACTACTAAGATAATTTGTTTTAATGGAAATACTTCGTCTAAATATTCCGTATCCGTTGACATTGTTATTATTAAGTCGTCTTTGAAAAGTGCTCTTTTTCTGAAAGCCCATATGTTAAGAGTTTCTTCCATTTTCCGGGCATTGTGTAAATTCTTAAAATAGTAAACCAACACTGCTAAAGCTAGTATGCCCTTCATTGCAGCCAGCCAGATAATTGTATCAGTTAGAGCCCACAAAACGATAATTAAAGCCGTAAAGTAAAAAGCCCATCTTATAAAGTTCCACTTCGAAAACAGGTAATTGTATGGATCCGGCTTAATAATCCTCAAGCTCTTTGAAGGAGCTGGAGGAGCATATGGACTTGTTGTCTGTTCTGTCATTGTCATATTAGATCACCATTTTACCCACTCTAACAAGTTGTTTTGCACGTTTCATAAGAGAGAAATTCCCCCAAACACACCAGCAGCAGCCGGCAAGCAGGATTGCAAAAAGAGCTAAATATGGAAGGCCAGCGTCTTCAGCCTCCCAGACAGTCCTTCCGAACATTTCAAGAGATATCCCCTTAATTACGATCAGCCAGAAGACTGTAATCAGAATACACAGAGGTTGCATTATCATTGCACGTAACCACATTTCCCCCACGTTGTCTGTGAAATCTGAGAAACAGCCCGAAAAGAAGAGGACCCCATAAACAGGACTGAGAGCGTAACCTGCAACTATCCACATTTGCCTATAAACAAAGAAAACAAACAAGAGGACCGTAATACATGCCATTCCTAAATACATCGTAGCGGTATCTATTGACGGTTCTATCGTTTCCATAACCTGAAACATAAGATAAAGGTTAATCAGGTCAAGAATTAACATGAAAGCGTAATAAGCACCCCCTGAGAAAGCGCCTATTAACATGAACATGGTCCCGCCTAGACTATCCTTATAAGCCCAGGTAGTTTCGCCAAATACCTCTTTAACTGCCTGAGGGTTAGCGATTGCAAAGAATTTTGCCAAGGTAGCCCCCATAATAAAAAGAATTATCAGTGGAAAGACCAACAATAAATTATTGTGGAAAAACTTTTCAACGCCCGGAATCATCCATGGTTTAATATTCCACGTGTAAAACTTTGTAATCCATTTCCGGACCCCTCCGAACTGATCAAAAATTGAATCCCCTATCTTTCTGGGTATGTCCTCCGTGACCGCTTCGGTTATCATATCAGAACCGGCCTGGGTTCCTTTTCCGCCATCCTTTCCGGTAGATTCATTAAATTCTGACCCGGTTATACTGCTTATAAACTGGTTCTGTTTTCCGGTCACAAGCGAATCATTGAAAACCTTTGCCTGGTCAGTTGTGTTATCTGTTGAATTAATAATCCTAAGAGGTCCAGCCTCTCCGCATAACGTAAAACACCATAAAATTAAGATCAATATCAGGGTTATTCTCAATTTCATTTACCGGGTTCCTCCAAAAGATATACTTAGCATCCTGAAGCCGGAAACTACAAACATCCCCAGAAAACCAAGAATAGTAAACAGAATTAGCAACTTTCTGAGAACGCCTATAGTAGGGTCCTTAATTTCTTCAACGTCAAAATGAGTAATTGTAAAATTGTCGTAAGGAGTTGCAATATCAACAGATAAAAGCGAAGGGTCTAAAGGTCCAGGGATAAAGCAACCCTGATACCTGTATGTTATAAAACCATCGAGGCTTATCCATTCTGTAGTTTCTTTGTAATTAACGGTTTTAAAGCCGTTTTCCTGCCTGGATACATGCCCTAAATATCTTTCATCTGTTGCTATAGAGCCGTTGTACTTATATGTAATAGATCTAAAAACGTCTATTGTGCCTTTTTTCGGCTCAATTGTTATAGCAGTATGAGGGTTATAGGTATTATTGAAATACTTAACCGAAATGTTAAGGTCCTTCTCAGAAATTACCGGGAAAACTTCCGGTGCCGGGTAATCCCGTTCGAAAATTTCAGTTTTTGACTCTGTTACAGATCCATCATAGGAAACTGATTTCCCCAGAATAGTAACGCTTTTTTGAACCTTCGTTTTAAATTTGGTCTTTACTTTCAGTTCTGCATGGAGGCCATTATTAGGACCTTCAGAGAGCTTTAATTCTGAGGTCTGACCTGCAGGCTTAGACGCAAGGTTCTTTGTGCCTGTTGATATCCTGGCACATTCCCAAGGGTTTTTTGGAATGTAAGTATGATTATTGATTGTAATCTGGCCATCGTAACCGGCCAGATAAATATAAGCTGCTGCCTTTTTCTTTTCTTCCCATTCAGGCACAGGAATTATAGTTCCCTGTGTTAATCCGAGCGCGTTATCAATGAATTCAAGGTTCAGGACATCGAAAATCGAATCAAAATCATGTGTATCAGTGTCTATAGTTCCTCTCGTACTTGCTGGGGTAATACTTCCTAATTCCATCGGAGGGACCCGGTCACAAGTCCAAGTGCTCCCCGTCCAAGTCCATCCGCTAGAAGTTGCATGAGTTTTAGGGTCCTGTCGATCATCACCTGAAGAGCTGCACTTATACAGGTTTCCGTTTAGATTATTGAAAAAACAGTTCGAGATAATGGAAAGGTCCGAGCCAGCTATGTTCGCTATTCCATAACCAGAGCCTTCTTTAGAGCCTCCTGCGTGATCTACAGTGTTTGTGATAATGTTATCCTGAATTATCGCCCCATTTCCACCAGAAAGCCCGTCCCATGCTGTGTTTCTCGTGCCATCAAAGACATTATTTTTAACTATGGTTCCGGTCTGGCCTGCACATGTTATCCCTGCAGCATAGCCTATATTGTGGCTCTGTGCAGCCTGATATACCAAATTGTGATGAATATAAACAGCCTGGGTGTTTTTAGCTCCCTGCTCATAAGCTATTAACCACAGGAAAGAGCCCCAGGTTTTCTGTACTATGTTATTGCAGATTTCAATATCATACATTACGCCTTTGCTATCTTCTACCTGAATCCCCGGATTGCCTCCCAGCCCGTCCAATTGTGCATCTATTACATTATCATAGAGCCTTGCATGCGCTACATTCCAGAGCCTTAACGCGCTGTTTGTCCGGGTTGTTATCCTGTTATTGTAAGCTTCTATGTTCTGTGAATCAATCGCGTAAAAAACATCATGCCCTAATCTATACGCCGTATTTCCAAAGAACTTACAATTTGTTGAAGTCTTAACTCTGAATCCATCCCCCCAGGAATCATGCATTAAGCAGCCTGAGACTTCTATAGAATCGCAATCAATAACATGAATAAAGTTATAGAATCCATTACCCCACGCTTTCCCGTTTTTAGTCTTTGAAGCGATATCTCTATTATTCTCACAATTTCCATTAAACTCGATATTCTTGATAACTACATTCTGAACACTAGTTCCTTTTATGAAAGGCTCCCATACTTCCCAATCTGCACGATCTGGAATTGTAATTATAGTGCCTGGAACGCCTTCTAAGGTCCTGTCAGACTGAAGGATAATAGAAGAAGTAATAACATATGTTCTAGCTTCAAGCTGAACATTTCCGTTTTTGAGTCGTTCGTTTATTGTCTGTTCGTCTCCAGCTCCCGCTAACCCTGAGGAAAAAATCAATAAAAAAAAGAGTAGGAAAGCAGGAAAAGGCCTCATGCTGTTGGGACCACTAGCAGCTTTTTATAAACGAGATAAACCACGATCATACAAACGACTAAAACCCCGAGCCCCTTGACAATCGCCTCCATTTTAACTTCGCCAACTGCCTTTTCTGAGTGGGTTCTGTCCCTTCCACCATCGCCCCCATCAAAAACATGTTTTAGATACACATACCCGAGTGCTAAAAAGGCACAAGTGGGTATAAGTGCAACTTCCCAATTATAGACCCAGGATAGCGTTTCCTTCGCCATTGGTTCTAGTGGGGAAATCATATCGAGGAACATTCCCCCAATTGTTTTATTCGTGTCTGCTGCCAATGCGTTGCCTGTTAAAGCCGGAAGTGCTCCAGCTGTCAATAATACGCGATTTATTACGGCTTTTGTGTTTACTTTCAATATATCACCTAATGTATTTACTCATCAGGTATACTTACTAAGTAAACTTATAAATACTTAACTAACGTTATATACCTTAAAGGAGTAATCATGAAGTATGGCAATCATTAAAAGAAATGTTACAATCTACAAATGCGAACGCTGCGGCCACGAATGGCAGAAAAGAGGAAAAGAAGAGCCATTAATATGCCCCAAGTGCAAGTCCGCATACTGGAACAGACCAAAATAAAAAACATATTTTAAATTATCTGTTTTATAAAATACGTATTACAGTTAGCCGTGACTGTATTAATGAACTGTTTTAATTAAATCGGTTGTCTGTGAGTTCTTACTTTTTTCTTATAGGGTTTGCACTTCTCAGTATACCTATTAGTTAATTATTTATACACTTACTTATTAAGTATACCTAATAGGTAAATTAAGATGGTAAATTATGAACCGATCAAGAAACATAAATCAAGAAAAAACGAAAGCAGGAAAACTTAAAAGACAATTAGAAATTGCACAGAAAGCCCTTTTCGGGTCCTTATACCTTGCCCGAGAATCCCCACTAAATACGCGCCATGTAAGAAGCATGAAGAAGCGATTAACAATTATCCAGGGGTTTTAAACGTGACACCGACACCGGAAAGCGGGAAAATATCCCATGATAACGGGAAATTATGCGAGAGTCTAGTAATGGAAAAGCTCCCGGAATTCGAATACACCGGAGAGCATATAGATGGAGAGCTCAGATTCAACGGAAAGAAAGCAGAGGTTAAGAGCTGCCAGAAGCAAACTTTAAGGAATGAAAGGAATAGCGTAAGATCTGGAAGGTTTTGGTTCACAGGCTCCCAGCATGAAGAGCTAATAAAAAGTGATGGAGTCTATATTTTGCTTGTCCATGAAGGAAACATACTGATATCTACCAGGATTGTTAAGGCCTCCCGGCTCTTCCCCGTGTTTGAGGGAGCTAAGACAGTATCCTGGACCACTATAAACGCTGTGATTGACCGCATAATACGCCATAAGGGAGGTATGAGAGCATGACCGGAGATGTAACATTTACCCCGGATGAAGTTAAGCAAATGTTCTCAAAACATGCTGGAAAACTTGTATTATGGACCGCTGCAATAACTTTTGTGTTTACATACATGATTTTTACTATTATTCATATGTGAAGGAATGATTAAAATGAAAATAATAGCCGATACCATACTTTTGAAGAGTACCCCGGAATACTACGAAAAAGAGTCAACCGGATACAAGAACAACACAGTGAGAACATAAAATCAATAGAAGAAGCTGGTTATACCCTTGACCAACTCAGAGAGGGCAAGTATATCATAGTCCGGAATTATGAGAATGAAAGGCAGTTCGAAAGAGAGATATCAGATATTAGCGTTTTTGAAGGAATTGTTATTATTTCATGGTTTAATCCATGAGCCGGAAGTCTCCAGCTAAAAAACGAATTAACTCTTTTTTTTCTTAAGGTCCCCCGGGTCCAGGAGGTTCACATAATTAATAAGCATCGTCATGATGTTTAAGGTATTCTAACGTTATAGTTTTTGTTGTTTCGTTAACAGAAAAAAGTAGTACAAATGAAGAGCCAACGTGCACACGTTTTAAATTATTTAATGGAGCATTAAGATTTTTATAACTTTGCGGATTGAGTCTTATTTCTTCCACTTTCTTACTAATTGCAAATAATAGTGGCAGATTCTTTTTCTTAAGTTTTTTAAATTCCTTTTGTATGTTAAGTGATATTTCTACGTGGTATTCATTCATCTTCTTCGTCATCCGGCAAACTTAAAATATATTCGAATAAATTCATGTTATCCGGAATACGAATATGTTCACCGTCTATTATCTCTTTCATTTCTGCTACAAATTCAGGTGTATATCCTGGTTCCGACATTTGCTCAATACCCCCACTGATAACAACTTCGGATTTGTGTTTTATGTTATACTCAATCCTTTGTAAAATTGCTGCCATGTAATCGTAAATACGATTGTTTGTATACGTATATATACCTATTTGATTTAAAACGATTCTTTAAAAACAAAAAACACGACAAAAAGGATAAGTCAATAGATACCGAAAATACCATAAATTCAGCTGATCCAGGTGAGCTGCAGGCCCGATATTTTAGGACAAAAAGGAAAGAAAAAGAATTACTTGTTTTTCGTAAGGTCATCATACATTTTTATAATATCCGTGTTTCGAACATTAATTAAAGAAGTTAGAAAATCAGTGTTTTTTTGATTAAAGGGTCCAGCCCTCAAATCCTAAATTTCGTACGCTAAGAAATTACCATCTGAAATC
>CAZLNG010000157.1:0-7567 GCA_964560735.1 uncultured Methanosarcinales archaeon
TTGTGGGACAGAAATCTCTATATTTTTCATGGTTTCTGTGGTTATAGAAGCCGATTTGAGTTTTCCGGGTCCCAATTTCTACAGAACCCGGAGTTAACAGTTTGCTGTCTTTTTGGAATTAATAGCTGCGCTCCACGGTGTAGGTTACTTTCTTTGAGCCGTTAGAGGGCACGGTTACTTCCCATTCGGCAGTGGAGGCATCTTTTTTCTGGTATGTATCAGAGCTCTCGGTAATTTCCCAGTCTCCGTAGATGTGTTCTACAATTTTTACTTTCTGGGTTTCAGGTTTGTGGTTTTTGAGTTCTATTTCATAGCTTTCTCTCCAGACATCAGTACTTACTTTGTTGTAATTTGTCTGGGTTCTTGTACCGGTTACATCAAAGGAGCTCCCGACAGCAACGTTTATTTCTTCATCTTTTGGGGTATGGTCTATACTGTCTTCCCCGAGGAACTGGAGCTGCCCTTCGGAGTCGGCTTTGTATACTCTCAGAACGCCGGCAGGAAGAGGCATCCCAAGGCCTTTTTCCTTTGAGTTGTTAAGGTTCAGGACAACCTGGACGTCACTGCTCTTTGATGTGTCAAAAATGAGTTCTTTTTCTACGGGCACGGAATCTGCAGAAAGCAGGGAAAGCTGCTTGATCTGGTTATTTTTGAGAGTGGCCGGTCTTTCTAGAGTATAGAGATGGTACTCAAAAAGGGACTCTTCGACAAAACCTCCTTCTGCCGCTTCGGATACCGCTTCTTCCTCTACAACCATATCACCCCTGTACATTTCCTGAGGCACAGCTACTCGGTGGACTTCTCCTGCAACCAGTTTTAATTTGGCGTCCTCATAGGTCGTTCCTGCTTCATTATCGACGCTGACCCAGCCCTGAATATCAGCCTTCTTATCATCTGCACTGGTTTTTACGATATAGTTTGCTTTCCAGCTCATGCCACCTGTAAGATAGGAAGTGAGAACGTCCCGCGTGCCTGCATTGGGAGAGTAGACCTTCCAGACAAGAGTAGGTTTTGTAAGCAGATTGGCAGAGTCAGGGAATTCTATTTTAGAGACCTCGGAAATAGTTATAACTTTTCCGTCAATCAACTTGAGCACTATCCCGTCTTTATAACTCATAAGAAGTCCTGTATATGTAGCTCCTTCTTTTTCGGTTACTGTAATGTCCTTGTCCAGAAATTTCTCCAGAAGCTTCTGGCTGCTTACAAGATCATATTCATAGTTCTGTTCCAGTACAGCAGTGTTTTTGTTCTTTGTGTCCTCTAATATCACTGAAGTTGGGTCAATGAGCGCAGCGACATCTGTATACTCAACGCTGTTGACTCCGGATTTGAGATCAAGTTCCCTTTTTTCCTTTACAAGGGCGAGATTATTATTGTAAACAGTAACCTCAGTATCTGCACTCGTTTCTGCAGCTTCAGCCGTAAACAATTTTAGAGGGTCTGAAGGCTGCTCTTTAGTCATTACACTTGAACTGGATCCTATCTTACCGGCTGAAGCTTCGTAGTTAACTGCATGAGAGCTCCCCTTAAAATCAGAGTAATGGGGAGGTGCAAGTATAGCCGCAATACAGATGAATGCCAGCATAAACCAGAGGTAACTCTTTTTCATTCTCATAACAGAAACATAGGTAACTTTCTTATATATATGTGACTTTGACTGCGAATATGACTGCAGTTATCATCTTGATCTTCTAAATTTTCAGGACCATTTGATCCTGAAAACTAGATATTGCACTGGTTAGAGGAGAAATTAAAAGGCATACATTTATAATAATACATATCCAAACATAGTTTAATAATTATATAAGTACTAATAAATACCTAAAAAAATAATTAAGGATCTTTTTATGAATATCCTCAAAGTTATCAGGCCTAAAAAATGGATTAAGATTTCGGATTTTATTTCAACGTCTGCCTTTATTTTACTTCTTGCCGGATTGATGCTCCCGGTCTCAGCTTCAGGGGTTGAGGCCAGCAGGGAACTCTCCGCAGGCCCTTTTTATGCAGGAGGAAGTTTTACTGTCACAGTACATATAAAAACAGATCAGCAAGTTGAAGCTCTGGTACTCGACGAGAATCTTCCCGAAGGATGGAAAGTAACTCAGGTGGAAAATAACGGAGCTATCTTTCAAGACATCAGCACTTTCAAAGAACCTGCTTCAGAGTGGATCTGGGTTGAAAACCTCTCTGCTGGGGGAGAAAGGACAATAATATACCAGATCACTGTGCCTCCTACCCTCGAACCCGGAAGTTATAAAATATCGGGCACAACGTCTGCTTATTCTATCTCTGCTGTCCCTGTAGAAGGAGTCGCGGAAGTAGTAGTAACTTACCCTCCTCCTGAAGCCAGGTTTTCTGCAAACCCTATCTCAGGCACTGCTCCCATGAAGGTCCAGTTCACAGACCTATGCACAGGAAATCCGAATTCCTGGGAATGGGATTTTGATGGGAATGGGAGCATTGACTCAAACGAAAGGAGCCCGGTTTACACATATGAAAATACAGGAACATATACTGTTACCCTCAGAGTAATTAACAGCACTTATGGGAGTGACACCGAGACAAAAACCGGATATATAACCGTAAAAAGTAAAACTCCAAATTCAGTTGGGAGCGGAGGAGGAAGTGGAGGAAGTGGAGGAGGTGCAGGCTCTCCGGAATCAAGCAAAAATATAGAGTTAAAAGAAGTAGCAAATGAACAGGTCTTCAAAGGAACTCACACCTGTTACACCTTTAAAGGCGGAAAAAATGACATCGCCAGTGTTGAGTTTGATCCGAAAAAGAGCTTTGGAAAAACGACAGCAATTGTAGAGATACTCAAGAACAAATCCTCAATAGTTAAGGAATCTGCTCCCGGAACAGTTTATAAAAACATAAATATCTGGGTAGGAAACAGCGGATTCTCAAGTACTGAAAACCTGGAAAATGCCAGGATAAATTTCAGAGTACCAACAGCCTGGATTTTTGAAAATAACATCAATGAGAGCTCTATAACGCTGTATATATACAGTCAGGATAAATGGAATTCATTGTCTACAGTCCTGAGCAAAGAAGACAGGGATTACTTTTATTTTACTGCAGAAACGTCCGGATTTTCATCATTTGCAATCTCATGTAAGGAAAAAAGCACTGGTTCTGTAGAACTTTTTCAAACTAAGAGCCAGGAATATCAGGCGCTGAGTAAGAGCATTAAGTCTGAAAAAGAAAAACAGGAAAATCCTGACTCAGGTGCCGCAAAAGAAAAAGAAGAAACTCCAGGCATTGGAGCGTTTTTTGCTGCGGTTGAAGTAATGGTTTCTTACTCAATATTGAAAAAAAGAAAGTAAGCAGGAAAAACGGCAACTAAAGACAGAATCAAGAAGACGGCTCTTTGAATTGCATTTTTAGATTAACTTTTTAAAATTTCAGCCCGAATTTTTGGAAAGGAGATTCGGGCTTCTATAAACTACTCCTCCCTCGTCTTACTTCTCATATCCCTCATCTGACTTTTCCTCTAACTCATCTTACTTCTCATATCCCTCATCTGACTTTTCCTCTAACTCATCTTACTTCTCATATCCCTCATCTGACTTTTCCTATAGTCCAATCTTCTATTAATGCTTCTATTAATTATCTTCAAATAAACCCACACTGTTCAAGCCAGGTGAGGGATCTAATCCATTCTCCTTTCGGTTCCCTGGAGGTGCCAACAACAAGCCGCTTCATATCTCCTACTTCTTCTACTACACCTGATGCTTCTATAATTTCCCCTGGAAGAGCCTGGCCTGCGTAGGTATGAGTATAGGAGAGCACATGATCAATTTCATCGTGTTCAACTTTATAATAAGCAGGGCTGTCAAAGGCGAAATCAGCGTTCTTCACTTCAGCTTCAATCTTCATTTTTACCGTATCTTTTCCTCGCAGAAGAGGTTCTTTTATCTGGTCCCATTCCCTTACAAAAAGAAGGTCGAAATAAGTGCCCTCGACCATGCCACGGTTGCCTTTTCTGGATTCATGCAACATGAATTCGTCAAAAGAAATCTCAGGAATCCGCTTCCTGTAGATTCTCTGCCACATCTCCTCATCGATTTCATCTATCGGGCCCTCCTGTTGTTTTGCAATGGTTATTGCATCCCTTGCCCTGAACCACATAGGGCCGTAGACAACAAAATCAATATCAGAACTCTCATTCTGCAGTCCTGCAAGCATTGAACCCGTAACTCCCATACTTGTCCTGGGAATCTCTGCCATATCAAGCACTTTTACGATTGCCCTTACACGGCTGTCAGAGTTAACAAGTTCGGAGATTACATCAGATGGGCGAAGCACTTTTTTTACTTCGGATTCGGGGACCACGTGGACATCCTGCACCCACTCAGGCCTGTGTTTCCTCATGAATTCAAAAGCCGGACCAAAGTCGTATTTTTTGTACCTTTTTCCATTTAATTCCCTTTCTCCGTTTTCGTCCGGAACGTAACGGAGAGTGGCGCGGATTCCATCATTGCGAAAGTAATCTGAAACCGCAAAAAGCCAGTCGTCTTTTGTGACCAGAAAATCTCTCAGGCGTGTTTTGAGCATTTGTATCATTCCCTAAATTTAACAGGATAATTGGATCTTAAAAAATTCTAGCTTCCAGTCTTTAAGAAATTTCGATGAACGAAATGAGATCTGCAGTATCATGTAAGACGTATGAGATCTTCGGTATCATTATGTATATAATTATCAGGTATTGTAGTTTTTTAATAATCAGGATAACGAAATTAATTAGTATATACCTAGAGTAATATATACTAAGGAGTAAAATAAAGCATATTCAATAATACAGGTAAGTAAACGGAATAAACTGCATTGCAGAAGATCCGAGGTAATATTTTTGAGAGATAACCCGAGTGTAAAAACGCTTGAAGCCTGGATTATTCGGCTGAGACGTGAATTTCACCAGTACCCAGAACTTAGTTTTAAAGAATATGAAACCCAGAAAAAAATCCTGAAAATTCTTGAAGAACTGGGAATAGAAGCCAGAAAAATTGCGGATACAGGCGTGCTTGCAAGAATTCCAGGGACACTACCCGGACCCTGTATCGCCCTTCGTACGGATACAGACGGGCTGCAGGTCCAGGAAGAATTAACAGAAAGAAACAGTGACTATATTTCCAGAAATGACGGAGTAATGCATGCCTGCGGGCATGATGGGCATATGGCAATGCTTTTTGGGGCTGCACGGCTTTTTCAGGAAAACAGGGAATTTCCGGGAGAAGTCCGCCTGATTTTCCAGCCTGCAGAGGAGATCCCTCCAGGTGGCTCCGAAAGGGTAATTGCAGAAGGGGGGCTTGAGGGCGTGAATGCGGTAATGGGCATGCACATCTTTACAAACCATGAATCTGGAAGTGTTGGGCTTCGTTCCGGGCCTTTCATGGCAAGTACCAATCGGTTTGAAATAACTTTTAAAGGGAAAGGTGGCCATATCTCACTACCTGAAAAATGCATTGATCCTGTAAGGATGGCAGTTGACTTTATGAACAGCCTTTATTCTGCTCTGGAAGAAAAACTTGAGCCGGATAAGTATGTCCTTGGAGTAGGAAGAATTCAGGGCGGAGCTCAGTTCAACAGGATTCCTGACAGCGTAGAAATTCTTGGGAGTTACCGGACTTTTGACAGGAAGACCACGGATATAATTGACATTATTATAAAGGAATGCCTTGATGAAGTGGTAAAAAAATATATCAAATGCGGAGAGGAGTTTTCAGGTTTTCCTGACTACGACCTTGATATCCTGCATGGCTACCCCGTCCTTGTAAACGACCCTATATTCACAGATGCAGTATATTCAAAGCTGCAGGAGAGTTTTCAGGAACTTAAAATATATCCCAAAATGGAAAAGACCTTTGCTGCCGAGGATTTTGCGAGTTATCTGCAAAGAGCTCCCGGACTCTTCATTTCACTGGGTACCCGGAACCCAAAAAAGAAAATAGTGGAAATTAATCACTCCTGCACTTTCGATATTGATGAGGATATCCTGCTTACTGGCACAGAGATTTTTTACACAATTTCCCTCGATTTTCTGAATAATCCAGGGAAATATATCAATTCTCAGAAATATTTTGACCCTGAGATATCACGACAAAGCCTGAAAACCAATACATAAAGAAGAAGAAGAAGAAGTGTAAAAACTGTCCCAAATTAAAGGGAGAGAGAGTTAATGATAATCCAGAAATACGATGATTCTAAGGAAAAGGAGGTGCGTGATGTTATCCTTAAGGTACTGCTGGAACATGGCTTTGAACATGACAGACTTAAAGACTCTGACCTTAAGGATATAAACGGCTATTACCTTACAAGCGGAGGTACCTTTTTTGTAGGGATCGAAGATGGCAGAGTTGTCGGCACTGCAGGAGTCAGAAAACTAGAGGAAAATCGTTGTGAAATCAGGCGAATCTATCTTGAGAAAAATTTCAGAAACAAAGGAAACGGAAAAAAGCTTTTCAGGGCTGCTCTGGATTTTGCTGAGGAAAACTGCTCAGGTGTTGTCCTGAAAACTGACTCAACTCTCACTAGAGCAATAGATATGTACCTAAAACATGGTTTTACTTTTCAAAAAGAAGAAAAAGGATACCTGTATTTTGAGAAAAAGTTTTAACACCCGAACTGAGCCTCAGCAGTACGAAATCTTTTTCGCTTCACTCCCCGAATTGCGCCTCGGGATCGCAGAAAATCAGAGATTTTCTGGGAGTTGCGATGTAATCGCAACAGTACGCAGTCCTTTTCGCTCCTTCGCTCGCTCAAGAGGACTAATTTTTGGCGAAAATATATAAGTTAGTTTTCGTTTTTCTGTAGCATAATCCTTTAGATAAGTGAGCTTAATCAAACTGGAGCACCAATATTAGCGTCTTTAACGGAGCTTGTTACGCACGCAGTGCGGCTTTACCATAATTATTAAAGGAAATAGGAGTGAGATTTGTCAGCGTTCCGTTTTTAATAAAATTTAAAATTTACTGAGAAAGTAAGTAAAAGGTCTTTCACGGCTTTTGATTTTATTTTTGGTTTTGAGCTTTTTTTAGACAAGCCTGAGCGTTCGCTCGGTGTAAAACAAGTTCTGGATGATGAATATGGTTTTTCGGAGAAGTTTCAGTTAAATCTTTTTTCCTTATTATTTGGTAATTAACCACCAAATAATCCTTAACAATCGCTTCCATAAGCTTCTTGCTATCTTTCTCTCTTTTCTTAGTTTAATTCTAAATCGTCACACAAAAGCATGTTCATCCAAAATAATTGGACATCAAATAATTGGACATCAAATAAATGGACATCAAAATAAACGGACTTCAAAGTAAACGGATATCAAATAAATGGACATCGAGAGAACTGTAAATTACAGACTTCACAACTAATGCTTCGATTCCAAAATAAATTCCTTATTTATTGGTAAATTCGTGATCGATGGATATATCAAAAAGTCAATTTTTGTGAATCTACTTAGGAATCGCAGTACTAGTAACTGATTAATCTGAGAGTAAACTTGTTTCAGCTACATTAAAAGTGATTCTGAATTCTGTGCCTTGCGCTCGCTTAAGCTCGATTTCTCCATCGA
>CAZLNG010000158.1:0-7381 GCA_964560735.1 uncultured Methanosarcinales archaeon
TTTCTTCCATCCAGTTTGCAAGCACGTATCCGCTTGAAACTCCGGGACAGAAGTGGTTGTGCAGCTCCAGGCACTGCATAAGCTCATAATCAAGATTTCCAGTAGCCCAGCCATTCGCTATGGTAAGGATGGCAAATTCGCGCCCGTCAAATACCGTTTCGTTTACCTTTTGATTCCAGGTATCTCTCGATTCCTGTGATGCCGAAAGTTTCTCAAAGTCTATGTTTTCCGTTACCTTATAGCTGATACTGCCCTCATTTTCATATGAGACTTCAATAAAAGTACATTTTCCTGTAGATTTGTTGAAAAATGCAAACCATAGAGGGCTGTTTCTTGCATTCTGAACTACAAGAAGATTCTTGGTATACTGAAGGTTCCTGCTATAGAACTCCGAATAAAAACTGTCCAGAAAAACGTAGGACTCTGCAGGAGAACCGATATCCGTGATAATAAGTATGTCTTCCGGTCCAATGCCTCCGAGGTCTGCTTCAGCTGCAGAAAAGACCTGATCCATCAAGTCCGAGTTATCAACTTCAGCTGCCATTCCTGGTACAGATCCGAGGGAAAAAAGGAATGCAGCTAGAAGAACAAAGCAGATGAATTTTGTTTTAATTTTTTTTGTATTAATTAAACCTGTTCCAATCATAAGTTTTCCTCTAACTCTTCATGTGGGCCTTCTTTGTAGTTTGACAGAAAAGCCAATACAAAATTGGAAATAAATTATAAAAAATATTACAGAAAATTATTTTAGTGTTTTTTAGTGATACGAAAAAAGAATAAAGTATTAAATAAACCTTTCGTATTTTGTTAACACCGAAAACATATAGAGAGTATTTTAAAGCTATTAGAAGAAAAAGAGATAAGGAGAACTAGAAACTCAGAAAATAGTAATGAAAGAAAGTAAAAAATAAAGTGGAGTGTAGCCTTTTTAGAAGGCTACAAGGATATTTCCTTAGATATGTTGTCAAACATTTTAGGTTCTTTAATGGTGACCTTCACGTCTAAATTGTCTCTTTTTCTGTTGACAAACTTCAATCCTGTTTCTTCTTTTTCAATACGATAAAGCAAGCTGCAAGAGCTACAAATGAGATACCTGTTGCAATCTCAAATCCTGGAAGTTTATTCTCAGCTTGCAGAACTTTTGTTTCTATTTTTACAGTATCTGAAATCTGATCGTGTCCTTCTGTATCTTCATAAAGAATCTCACTGCTTAATGAGTAAGGCTTTGGGGTTGCTGCAGAGTCAACAGAAAGGTCAAAAGCTGCAACTGCACTGTCACCTGGTTTCAGGGTTCCGAGATAAGCCTGGTCATCAGTTGTACTGAAGGGATCACTGGCACTCACTCTAACAGTTGAATCTTTTGCGGTTTCTTCACCCGTATTTTTGTAAGTCACATAAAGCATTCCCCCTTCATCAGGGTAAAGGTCGCCTGTTACATTTGTGACCTCAAAGTAAGGCTCTTTCTTGACCTTAACTTCTATTATCTGATTTTGAGTCTTATTCTCATACCATACACCTACACCCTGGTTAGTTACCAGGCCAGTATTCACATCATAATCATCTCCACTTACCTGTACATTGCTCTGATACAGGTATGAAAGGTTCAGATTTAATGGGTATGTCCCTGCCGGTGCATTGTTACTTATTTCGATTGTGAACTTAGTGGGGGTTGAGCTTTCTTTTCCCTGCTGGAGAGTTCCAGCTTTTTGAACTCCTGATTTTACTTTTATATATGGACTACTGGATGTAAGAGTTTCATTTATACCAATAGCTGTAACAGCCTGAGATTCGTATTTCATTTCCGCCTGTTGCAATACAGCTTTAACGGTTGTGTCTCCTTCATCTTCGGATTCAAAACCGCTAATAACTCCCTTATTTATAAGTCCTATATTCAGGGTGACTGTATCTCCTCTGGAATACTCATTATTTCCAATTACAGAGGCCTCTATATTTGGACCTCCGTATACTGTGTAAAAATTGTCCTCTAAATCAAAATTTTTCGGAAAAGATGCCTGTACTGGAATTATTGAGAGTAAAAATATAAGAAGGGTTGCAATTGCAGCGATAGACCTTTTTTTAATCATTTTCATCACCTGATTCATTCTCACTGTATTTTTTTCTGTTTCGAAGTGCCTTTACAGCTTGGTAGACAAAAATAAGAGATATTGCGATTATTATTATGGCAGTTGTACTGATACTGGACTCAGCCTTTTCCATAGGTGCGGTTACTTTAATGTTGTCAGATAACTCCGTTTCTCCCTTATCATTGATGTATTTGATTTCACTGTCAATACTGTAGTTTTTTACCACAGCTCCGGAATCCGCCGAGATATCAAACGATGCAGTTCGGCTTTCTCCAGGATCCATTGAGCCGAGTCTAACAGCAGATTTACTTGTACTGAGTGGTTTCATTACAGCAATCTTGGCTTGAGCATCCTCAGCTACAGTATCCCCTACATTAGTGTAGGTAACGTTTACTGTGCTTGTTGAGTCTTGTTTTAAACTGCCTGAAACTTTGCTTACTTCAAATTTTGGTTCTTTTTTAATTGATATATGAAGAGGAATGGTAACATTCCTTGTAGTATATTCCTGTGCGAATCCCGGAGTAGAAGATTGTGTAAATCCCACATTGTTGGCAACCCCCAGGTTAGCTGTATTTGAAGTTTCTGTCCTGACATTGCTCTGGAATTCATAAGTGACTGGAAGCTTCAGCTCATACTCTCCTGCCGGAGTATCACTATCAACACGTATGCTGAATTTGATGGGTTGGATATACCCTGTTTTAAGTTCATTTACAATCTGAGGAGTTGTTGTGGATTCAACATGAATATACTTAGATTCAGAACTCAGGTTTGCTTCAATTCCCTTTGCTGTTGTACAGTTCTGTTCTGCACTCATTTCAGCAACAGCAATGATTTCTTCCTTGGAATCAGGTATAAGGTTCTGATTAGCATTCAATCGTTTCATACCTTCAATAATGCCTTTATTTTCAAGCATCACCTGAAGGTCTGCAATTTCCCCTCTCTCTAACTCTGTATCTCCTATTATAGCGGCTTCAATAGTGGGTTCTCCGTAGCTTCTGTAATAGTCAACAGTGTACCCATAGCCTGGAAGTAGAAGGTTTCCCCCACTATCACTATTTGCAAGAGCCGGAGACATAGTTGTTGAGACGACTGAAAGGAAAACTGCAACTGAAACAAATATTCTCATCATATTCTGTATAGTGTACTTCTGGGGTTTTTTCATCAAATATCAGCCCCTGAAATGGTTTTCGTTTTTGCGTTTGACGCATGTACTCCCCTCTTCTTTTCTCTCCAGCTGTCCAGTACTATAATTAGAGGCGGGAATACTACGAAAGTTGCAAACAGGACAAGCAATATATCAATAACAGTTACAATCCCAAAGTCACTGATTAAAGGAAAAGGAGATATGGTCAATGCTGCAAATCCACCTACGACTGTGGCTCCTGAAGCGAGCAGGGCAGCCCCAATACTCATACTGGTCTTGTGTATAGCTTCCAGTGGGCTTGCGCCTTCATCCTTTTCTTCAAAATATCTCTCCATCATAAGGATTGAGTACTCACACCCTATTCCAAGAATCAGTGCTCCCAGAGTTGCAGTCATAGGGGTATAATCTATATTCAGGAATTTCATCACCAGTCCTGACCAACCGGTTACCATAAACATCGGAATAATTGGAACGAGAGCTTTTAACCAATCTCTATAGACAACTAAAAGACCTCCCAAAACAAGGAAAAGGCCAATATATGTCATTTCAACTCTTCCGTTTGTAAGAGCACCTATAACTTCAGTATAGACAACAGAGTTTCCTGTAATAGTTACCGTGGTGTCTGGAGGAGCCTGCATCCACTTGATGTCTTCTTGCACTGTTTTTGTGAGTGCCTGAATTCCTGTGATTTTGATATCTTTTTGGGCATTTCCAATGTTAAAAGTTAAAAGCAGCATATTTTTGCCGTATAGATACTGATCTTTCTGGGATTCAGGAATTTCTTCATATATTGCTTCGATTTCATCTCTTGTATCTGGAATTGTACCTCCATTGTATTGCTTTACAAGATCAACGATGCTTGAAGCACTATATATGTGCGCTCTGTGAGTTTCGTGTTCACTGAATTTATCTATCCACTTCAAAACCTCAGGGTCAGCATTATCTTTTACATTTATGATAAGGTTAAGTTGATCGGTACCTCCAACTATTTCCTTCATATGATTCAGATTTACAAGAGCAGGCATATCCTGAGGTACAAAGCTTTGTGTGTCAGTTTGGATACCTACCTGTTCATCTGCATAAAGCCCTACAAAGCAGAATATAGTTGCAATTCCAATTACAAGAGCACCATATTTTATTGTAAAATCATTGAGCTTTTTTAGAATTATTTCGATTGATTTTCCACTTTGTTTTTTGGGGGATACATTTTCTTCTTTTTCAGCTGTTGGTTCTGATTTGCTTTTTCCTCTTCTCAACTCTAATTTTTCCGATATAAGGTCAAAACTATAAACAGTAATTACCCCCACAAACAAAGCTGCAAGATAACACATTACTATGCCTATCGTCAGAAGCTTTCCAAAATCCTGAATCATTGGAACTGTAGATGTAAACAGTGAAAAGAATCCTAAGGCAGTCATAGTAACAGCTATGAGTACGGCAGGTCCTGTATGTTTTATTGTTTGTATTATCGCTTTAGACTTGTTTCCCTCTTTATGCAATTCCTCTTCTATCCTGTTATGGAACTGAATCGCATAATCGATTCCAAGTCCTATCAATACCGGAAAAGCTGACATGGAAACCATTGATAGTGGAATTCCTAAAAAGCCCATAGCTCCGAAGGTGTAAATGATACCAAGGAAAACGATTGGTAAAGGCAATAATTTCCAGCGGACGTGCCTGAATACGAGGCTCAGTACAATGACCATAAAGACAGCAGCGAGCCCTAGTAAGGGTCCCATACTTGTAGTCATCTCAGTGTTCATTGCAATTTGAAAAGATGGATCACCTGTTACTTTTATAGTATAGGAGGGCGGGAAATCAGAAAATTTGACTGCTTCTTCGGTTGCCTGCAAAATCTCTTTTTGCTTGTCTGTTGAAGCGGATCCCGACATTCCTACAGAAATCAGCATATGTGTATTATCTGGAACCAGCTTTTCAAAAATCGTAGGGTTTCCATCAATAATCGCTTTGACTTCTTCATCAGTATCAGGTATCTGGGACCTGCCTGTCATTTTGTAGTTTATGGATTTTATGACAGAAGCAGGACTGGTTACCCCAACAACTCCATCAACAGACTCAAGTTGTTGATCGAGCCTATCCGTAGCTTTCATTAACTCTGAAGATTTTACATTGTTACCTTCTACCATGACCACTATGGACTGAGTTTGAAATATATTTTTGTACAGGTGATCATAGCTCTGATACAGCAACGTATCTTTTCCTACAAAGGTGTCGGTTCCCGATTTCATGTATATTTGCTGGGCACCCTGCATTGACAACAAGATGAGAAGGAAAAAGATCAGAAGTATGGTCATGCGGTTATTGTGGACAAATACTCCAAGTTTTTCAAAAATATTCTTAATAGCACATTCCTCTCATTACATTTTTGAAGTGTAGTTATAAAGTGCCTATGGATTTACTGGCAGGATTTTGCTTTCCAAGGCTCTGTGCTGATTCAAATACGTCGACTAGCAATTTTATTCAAAACTCTCACCGTTGTCTCAAGGCTCTGTAAATATTCATTTACATCCTTTTCATCCACAAGTTTGAGAAGTTCGTCGACAATTTCATTAATATAATTATAACATTCAATTCCTTTGTTTGTCAAGGAGACAAGCACTTTTCTTCGGTCTTCAGGATCATTTTTCCGAAACACCATCCCTTTCTTTTCCAGATCATCAATCATTCTGGTAAGGCTGCTTTTATTCAGGCCTGTGTAATTCCCAATGGTTGAGGGCATGATCTCACTTTCCATGCCTATGATTTTGATTACCATAGGCTGATTCTTACTCAGTCCCTTAAACCTGCTAAGAATCTTTTCCTGGAAAGTGTTCTCAAAAATCATATTATCAAGAGCATCTCTTTCCGTCATAAGAAGAATTGTCTTCTTCAAAATTACCTCATCCATAATTCTTACCACTAGACCCTCTTTCATGTCTTATTTTTTGGAAATTCCTAATTCTCACCCATTTTTTCGGGGCTCAATATCCTCAATAGATATTGATTTTCCATTTTGGGAATAATAGTTTGATTAAGTACTATACAATATCATATAGTTCGATAATGAACTATTGATAATACCAATCATTATTTGTATTTAAACTCTACGCTTGAATACGTTTAAAATATCTAAAAAAACTAATTTTTTGAATTTTTTAATGAATAAAAGAAGTGCCAATTTATTTTGAACTCAAAAAATGCTTAACTAAATCTTTATTTTACAGATTTACTTTATGTTGAAATATATCTCAATGTTTAATTAATTCAAAAAAATAATACTAGAGTTGACAAATTTTAATTCTATTTTTCATATTTGGCAGTCTTACTTAAAGCAGTTGAAGGTTTGAGTATATTGACTTTTCAGTTCAATCTAGTAAGTCCTGGTAATATCGTAAAATTAATCTGCTGCAATTTTCACTAATTGATAGACAAAGATTTCTATTATCAAACAATATTTTTCATTACATGAAACTAGAGTAGATCCTCAGAGACACTTATATACTGATAATTAATCTGGCTAAGCATTCCGTATTTTCATCCGCAGTTATCCGTTTTATATTTTGGAGGAAGCATGATAGATAGAAATGAAATAAGAGAAATAAGATTATTATTGCTGGAAAGGACAATACTTCTCAACAAATTGATTGAAACGGAAGTTTCTCAAAAAATATCCAGAGCCAGATTGGAAGAGCTCGAAAAACTCGGCAAACAGCAGTCGAAAGCCATTTTGGTTATTGGCACAATGGGGGAAATAATTCCTTCTTATCTTGGTCTGTGTATGAATATGGACAGGAGTAGCCTCTCAAGAATGGTAGATTCCCTGGAAAAAAAAGGAATTGTCAGTAGAAAGGCAGACCTGGGAGATCGTAGGAGAGTCCTGATATCCTTAACCGAAAAAGGAGAAAAGTATTATGAAATTATTCAGGATAAAATGGAAGAGATCCATGCTTCTATCGCGGGTTTTCTTGATGAGCAGGAACGCAGAGAGTATAAGACCTGCATAGAAACAGAAGTAAGAATCTTAAAGAAAATCGATTCCAAAATGAGTTCAGAAGAATGAAACATGGAGAAGGGCGCCTTAAAAATAAAATCAAAAGGAAAGATGAAAAAAGAATTAAGGGCATACAATAGTATCAAAAAGCCCTACTACTAA
>CAZLNG010000159.1:0-7370 GCA_964560735.1 uncultured Methanosarcinales archaeon
ACGATTCTTGGATTTGTTTTTCTTGTTAGTTTTACCAGTGATTTTTTACCCAATGCATGTTCCTCCGCAAGATTTATACAATCTCACTCACGCGGAAAAAATTCAATATCGCGCTCGAACATCGCTAGAATACTATTCCGAAACAATAAATCCGAAATTAGCCAATTAAAAATCAAGCGATTAGTCGAAATTGGTAAGATGTGAATAACATTTCTAGTACATAAAGATTATGTGCATCAATAATCCCTATCTGCTAGAATTCAAATGATAAAATTGTTACTCCCTTCCAACCTACTCGCCCACATAGATTATAATGTTCCTGAATTTAAGTTACATTGCATGCTATATTAATACAACTCTAAAACATAAATTAGTCCTCTTGAGCGAGCGAAGCGAGTAAAAAGGACTGCGTACTCCCGAGGCGCAATTCGGGGGACTAAGCGGGACTTGAGAAGTAAAGATATATTTTATAATATTAAGAGAATTATAATACTTGAAAGATGATCAATTTTGGGGGAGCTGTCACTATCATGTCTGAGACAGTTATTCAATATCTTCTTAATCGATTAAAACAGCTGGGCATCAGGGATATTTTCGGCGTCCCGGGGGATTTTGCATTTCCTATCACTGATGCCATCTGTGACGATAAAGAATTGCGCTGGATAGGCTGCTGCAATGAGCTGAACGCCTCTTATGCAGCTGATGGATATGCTCGCGTCAAGGGTATGTCAGCATTATGTACTACCTTTGGAGTGGGCGAGCTTTCCGCTTTATGCGGCATAGCAGGCTCTTACGCGGAGCGTAATCTGGTGTTCCACATTATAGGAATGCCAAAAATGAAGGTTCAGGAAAAACATGCCATCGTACATCATACGCTTGGCGACGGGAAGTTCGACCTGTTTATGAAAATGGCCACGCCGGTCGTATGTGCGAAGACAATGCTAACCCCGGAAAACTGCATTCAGGAAGTAGAACGTGTTATTAATACAGCCCTGGAGAATCACCGTCCAGTCTATATTGCCATACCTAATGATTATGCGAATGAAAAAATCTTATCCTCCCCAATATGGGCAAAAGTGCCTGTAAAAAGCGATTCTGAAACTGCTCCAGAGGTACTGGAAGAAGTGGTCTCAGTTATTGTAAACAAACTGTCGAATGCAAAAAAAGCCTGTATTATACCAGGCATCCTTGTTGACCGTTTCGGGCTCAAGGAACTTACCATTAACATAGTTAATGCTTCAGGCCTTCCCTATGTGACCATGGCGCTGGATAAATCAGTACTCGACGAGACTAATCCTTCCTATCTGGGATTATATATAGGACAACTTGCGAATTCTGAAATCAGAGAGTTCGTGGAATCCTGCGACTGCATACTTACCATAGGAAGTTTCCTGTCTGACAATAATACGGGTATGTTTACGGCAAAACTGGATGAATCACGAATCATCAGCATCATGCCTTCAGATGTCCAAATAGGATATGCTGGTTATACCAACCTGAAAATGTCCGATGTACTTGGGGAACTATCTAGAAGAATTCATAAACGTACTGATATAAAAGGACCTGCGGCAAAGAGCCTGAAAGAGCCAAAAGTAAATGCTTGTGATCCAATAACAGCTGATTATCTATACGCAAAATATGCGAAATTTTTTAGATCTGAAGATGTCATTGTAGTGGATTCCGGCACATCTGTCTACGGCTTATTGCCAGTGTTTTTACCCAAAGGAACGCAATTCCACAGCCAGATACTCTGGGGGGCAATAGGTTGGGCTACCCCAGCTTCCTTTGGAATGGCACTTGCTGCACAAGACCGGCGAGTAGTGCTTATAACGGGAGAAGGGGCGCACCAGATGACAGCCCAGGAAATCAGCCAGTTTTACCGCTATGGCCTGAAGCCTATTATTTTCGTGTTGAATAATCACGGATACCTGATAGAAAAAATGCTTTCTAAAAAGCTGGACTACTGCTATAATGACCTGGCAGAGTGGCAATATGAGAAGTTACCATCGGTATTTGGATACAATGACTGGATGATAAGGAAAGCAACCACCTGCGGTGACCTGGATGAGATAATGGAAGAACTGAATGATACTAAAACAGGTGCATATATAGAGATAATCACACCGAATTTGTCGGCGCCCCCACTTATGGAGACAATTCATAAAAACCTGTAAACATCATAAAAACCTGTAAACATCATAAAAACCTGTAAACATTGTGAATTAGCTGCCAAGAAGTTATCATTGCAGATACACTTTGATCTAAAGTGCTTGAAACTATGGGGGACCCATCCTGTTTGAACAGTTGCAGATATGGATTAAAAAGACAAGTATTGAAAAAAAACAGATAAAAACAATATGTTAAAAATAAAGAGATTATAGTTGAAGAAAAATTGAAATTAATGATAAAGTATAATTAAAAATGGAAGTAAAATTAAAAAGAGACTCCAAGCACTGACCTTGAAACCTTATCAATGACTGCTTCAACGTCGCATCCAACCTTTTTTGCTACAATAAGCGCAACAATCCGGATGTCCACAAGGTAAGAAAGTCTTTCCTGCATGGAGTTAATTTCAGAAGCAAGTCTCTGCCTATTTATTCCGCAATCCGCCGAGATAAATTCCAGAATTTGCTCAAGAGAAATTTCTTCCCTGACAGGAGCTGTCTTTATTTCGGAATTCTCCTGCTTTTCGAGAAAATTTTCCGACGGCTTAAAAGCATGAGGAAGCCGGACACTTTCAACATCAAAAAGAGGCACAAGAAGATCGTCTTTAAGAGAGAGCAGGCCTGCTTCAAGGGCACGGTCCTTTAGCTTTGATGCATTTTTCGGGGAAAACCATTTAAGGTCAAAAGCAAGGGAAAACTCAAAATCTTTCACTGAAAGTGAAGCTGCAAGATTCTTTTTAAAAGGTACTGAAACTACGTGTTTAAGTTCTTCCATTCATTACCCCCTGAAACTGAAATGGGAAAATAGAGGATGGTATAGTGACTACAGTACAAATAATCATAACAGATTTAGTAAGCATAACAGATTTCAGAATAAGGCATTGTAAGCTAATTTTCTAAAAAAGTTAAACGGCTTCGGCACAGCATTAAATCTGAGATTATATCGGATTAATGCGATATCGGATTAATGCCGAAGCGTTGGAAAGACTTAGAGGGTTACAAGTTTAGCGTCAAGTATTCCATCAACCTTCCGGACTTCTTCAAGGATAGCATCAGAGACTTCGGAATCCACATTGAGAACCATCATGGTAACGCCTCCGATCTCAGATCTTCCGACCTGCATGCCTGAGATGTTGATATTGTTTCTACCAAGAACCATGCAGCAAGGCCCAATAACGTTCGGCCTGTTGATGTGTCTGGCAAAGATCATGCGTCCTGCAGGGAAGATGTCCAGTTTGTCCCCGTCAACTGAAACGATTTTGGGTTCGTCCCCTACAACGGTTCCGGCAATGAGCTTGCTCAGTCCTCCACCAATAAGCCTGATGCTTATAGTTGAAGAATATTCCTCAGAAGATTCGGACTTGCTTTCTACAACTGCAATCTTTCTGGACTTTGCAAGAATTGGAGCATTGACATAGTTAACTCCGGAACCCAGAGCCATTTCCAGCAGTCCCTTGAGAGCAGAAACAGTGAGGGGTCTGGTATCTTTTCCGGAGATTTCTCCATTGTATGCGATCTCTACTTTTTCGTAATTGCCGCCTACAAGCTGCCCTGCAATTTTACCCATCATTTCCGAGAGCCTGATATAAGGAGCAAGAACTGCCATAGCTTCCGGTTTTACAGATGGGATGTTAATTGCATTCTTTGCAGGCCCGCCATTGAGAACAGAGACCACTTCCTTGGCAATATCTATTGCCACATTGACCTGAGCTTCCTGAGTAGAAGCACCGAGGTGAGGAGTTACTACAACATTGTCAAAGTTCAGAAGGGGACTATTGAAAGGCGGCTCCTCAACGAAAACGTCTATTGCTGCCCCGCCTACTTTTCCACTGGAGAGAGCGTTTGCCAGGGCTTCTTCGCTGATTATACCTCCGCGAGCACAGTTGATAATTTTCACGCCTTTTTTCATAAGGCCAAACTGCTCTTCATCAAGAATGTTTCGGGTCTCTTTAATAAGAGGAGTATGAACTGTAATATAGTCAGCATGTATTGCGATCTCATTAACTGTTGCAAGCTTGACTCCAAGTTCAGTAGCTCTCTTTTCTGAAATGAAGGGATCATATCCCATTAAATTCATTTCAAGCCCTGAAGCTCTTTTTGCAACTTCGGACCCGATCCTTCCAAGCCCTATAATTCCAAGGATCTTTCCTTTGACTTCGATGCCCGTGAATTTATTGCGCTTCCATTCCCTGGCTTTGAGGGAAGCATTTGCTTGAGGTATGTTTCGAGACATTGCCATCATCATAGCAATGGTGTGCTCGGCTGCCGAAATCATGTTACCTTCGGGAGCATTAGTCACTATTATACCTTTTTTGGTCGCAGCATCAACATCAACATTGTCAACTCCAACACCCGCTCTCCCGATAACCTTCAGGTTGTCAGCAGCCTCGATAATTTTTTGAGTGACCTGGGTACCGCTTCGTATTACAAGCGCATCATAATCCTTTATTATTTTTACCAGTTCGTCCTCGGAAAGTCCGGTAGACACATCAACAGGAAAATGTTCTTTCAGAATCGTCAAACCTTCTTCGGCGAGTGAATCACTGACCAATACTTTCATATCAATTTCTCCAGATAAACATGATAAATATGAGCTATTAAATTTTTACAGAGAATACCAATCAACTTAATCACACTTAAGCATTATCACACATATTTAGAGTTAAGTTCTTAGAGTCAAGTTCTTTTTGTAGTTAGAGAAAAATTCTCTCGTCTTCAGACTTTCGAGATTTATCACTCCTGCACAGTTAGCCAACGAGTCTTATTATCCCTATCTTTGGTTCGTAACACTGCCCGCCTGCGAGGAGAGAACGAACGACTTCTTCCACAACTTCCTCAGGAATCTTTCTGGAAATTGCTGCCTCTACAAAAGCAGCGTAATCAATTCCCCTGTTGCCCCCCATTTCCCTGAGCAGTTCGAGCACAAATTCCTTTTGGTCGGTCTTGGCCCGTGCATCACCCTGGGATTCAAAGTTCAGAGTCCTGAGCCCTTCTCTGACGGAAGCTCGAAGAATTTTTAAAAATTCCTGGGGAGCTCTTTCCCGATCTAGAGCAATAGAAATGCCCTCCGCAAACTCTGGAGAAACATCTCTTTCCAGCAGGTATTCTCTAAGTTTTTCTCCACGATACCCGCTATCCAGAACATCCGAGAAAACTTCAAGCCTCTCAACTGTCTGCTCTGCAGTGTCTACAACCCACCTGTTGCGGATCTCTTCGTCCACTACATTTGCTTCTTCAGCCCGGATAGATACAAAAACCGATCCAGGTTCAGGCTCATAGATACGGGCTTTTCCCGTAAGTGCTATGAAAGCAGGAACCTGAACTGTTGAAAAGAAAATTGAGGCTTCAGGCTGATACTGTCCCGCATACACTGTAAAGGCTCCCGTAGGATCGACTATTCTTGCTTTCCACATATCGCTTTGTGTACCGATATTATCAAGTTCTGTAATTACTCCAACTACAAAGATGCGATTAAGAATAAGCCCAAGAGGGCTGATAAGCAGGTTAGGGGATTTCGGATCGGCGAATTCCGGATCAGGTCTGGCTGATTTTTCAAGTTCCCGGCAAGCCTCAAATTCCCTTGCAAAAACTCTTTTTGCAACTTCTCGTTTAAGCAAGCCCGATTCCTCCACTGGAAACCTGAGAATTTCTGTCCTTTTCATCCTCTTCATCCGGTCCAAGCCTGTGCAATATTTCCACTACCCTGACAGCCAGATCATCTTCGGGGACCCAGGCCTGCTCAGCCACGAAAGAAATTCCATATTCTCCCTTTGAAGAATTTCCCCGGACTGCCAGATAGCGGCCTGTAAGGAAACGTTTGAGGTCTTCGTAGACTGCGTCTTTGGAAACATCAGAAAACATCAGCTGTTCAGCTTCTTCAAGAGTTTTTCCATAGATGGTTTCTGCAAGTTCCCTCGGAAACATAACCGACATAACTCCTGTCCCGTCATCCAGTACAGCCTTGATCCTCATGTCCCTTACGCCTTCCACTTTTCCATGAACTCGACAGTTTGCCTTCTGAATCACGCGGCCACATTCCGGACAGCGGGAGATTATTCCCGAACCAGGCCGGACTGAAACCATGTTTCCTGCTGAAACCACATCGAACATGCTGTCTTTGGAATCAATTTCCTCGATTTTCAGAGGAAGAGGATCTTTTTTTGCAGATTCAAAGGCAAAAGAAAGCTTTTTAGCCTCTTCAGGGCCGATAGAAGAAATTTTTGTGCTGCTCAGAAGATTAACAGACGGCATTCCTCTAAAAACCCGGACCTGTGCCTCCTCAATTCGGAGTATACTTCCTATATCAATTCCTGGAAGCTCTATCCAGGCTGTAAAAGGCAACCTTCCGGTTTCATCTGCAAGTACACCCGAGATTACTCTGGACTGCTTTCCCCTGACCAGAACTTCTCTGTGGGAGAGCTGGAGCACGCAGGCTACAGTCTTAACAGAAAAATCCGCAGCTCCGATATCAATTAGCTTTTTTGTCTGGCTTTCTGAAAGTTCGGAGAGGGACGGAAGCACAGAGTCAGAGACTTTTGACACAAGAGAGGGTTCCCCTATAGAAAGCCTGATCCTGTTCTGCCAGATGCGGGTGTAGGCGTTCTGGATTGTGATTACATCTCCTGTAGAGCCTGGAAGCTCTTTCCAGGAAGAAAACATTACTGAACCAGTTTCGTCTGCAAGAACCCCGGTATAAAGCTTGGAAGGCCTCGCCTGAGTGCCTTCTCCTTCCTGAGGACGTATTGGTTTTTCTCCGATGTCCAGAATCCTGCCTGTGATCTCAAAACTTTTTAGGGAAGCAGACAGATCCTTTACCTTCAGAACTTTCCGTTTTCCTCCAAATTTACGGAGAATACTCTCTTTTGCAAGATCCGGAGGTACGTGAAAAGCAAGAAGTTTATCAAACTCTGCCCGGATGCCGTTCTTTTCAAGGTCTCCAAGCGCCCTGGTTAGTTCTTCAATATGGGGCGCAATTTTCTCATCCATTTTTAAGCCTCCATTCGAGACAATAATAAAACAATTTAGTTTATATTGCTATTAAGATTTCACAGTTATCAAGTATTAATGGTATTTAGAGAATTTTATTTAGAAACGCTATTTAGATATGTGTAATATCAATACTTTTCAATGTATTAAAATTTGCCAATCCCGAGTTGTGAACCCCTGTAATCTATGGTGAATTTTGCAAACAGCCAATACAAGATA
>CAZLNG010000160.1:0-7353 GCA_964560735.1 uncultured Methanosarcinales archaeon
GTTTTTCCGTTTTTCCGTTTTTCCGTTTTTCCGTTTTTCCGTTTTTCCGTTTTTCCAAGTTAATATAAAACTTGTTACTTATTAATTATTTTTATAATATAAATAATCTTCTAAAGATGAATGATGAGTTATTGACTTAAGCCAACTCATCCGAAAACGGTAGAAATAATAGCAGCAACGAGGTGAAATCTTACTTACAAAGATTTTTGTTATCTTTTCCCATGCTGATCTCTATTATAAATTCTGTTCCATTCTCTCTTCTCAGCTCAAATCTACCGTTTAACTGGTCTATCAGGGTGCTTACCAGCTGCAAACCAAGCGTGTCGGAGTTTTCTAGATCAATAGTTTCGGGAATACCGATTCCGTTATCTGAAACGAGTAGAATGAATTTATCATTCTTAACGTCTCTTTCTCTGCCAGTGTAATTCTTCTTTGTTTTCTCTACTGAACTTTCTTTCCTGAGCAGTTTAATCAAGATGTTCCCGTCATCTCTATTGGGAAACGCATGTTTGAGGGAGTTAGAAACGAGTTCATTAACAATTATCCCTAACGGGACTGCAATATCCATATCAAAAAATACGTTTTCTTCCAGGTCCAGATTCAAGCTGATATTGATATTTCCAAATCTGTATGTCTGGAAGAGATTCTCGACAAGCCTCTCAAGGTACTGGGAAAAATTCAGTGCATCGGTTTCTTCTCCCTCATGAAGTTCTTCATGGATCAGAGCAATTGAAGCTACTCTATCCTGGCTTTCTCTAAAGGCTTCCAGAACTTCTGAAATCTCTACGAATTCCCTGCTGCCGAATTTTTCAGCCTGAAGATCAAGAAGTGAGGAGATTACCTGAAGGTTGTTTTTGATCCTGTGATGAATCTCTTTTTTACGGGCAATTTCTCCTGATTTTTGTTTCAAAATTTCTTCTGCTTTTTTAAGTTCTGTGATATCCCGTGCAGTGGCGAAGATCCCAATCACCTTTGCAGCTTCATCTTTATAAACAGAAGCATTGTACAGAACAGGAGTCAAGTGCCCATCTTTATGCCGAATCTCAAGAGGATAATCGCGTACTTCTCCCTTTATGAATACCTGTTGATATCCTTTACTGGCTTTTTCAGGCTCAGTGAAATAATCTGAAAAATCGGTTCCAATCAACTCTTTTCTGGAGTATCCCGTAACCAGTTCTGTGGCAACATTCACGTCCGTAATCTTTCCGTCAGGCCTGATGGTTACAAGAGGGTCCAGGCTTGCTTCAATCAAACTGCGGTTATAATTATTTGACAATCTAATAGCTTCTTCTGCTCTTCTGCGTTCAGTAACATCCTGAACTATCCCTTTAGCTCTAATAGGGACATTTTCCTCATTAAAAGTGATTTCCGCTTGCGTATTAACTATTTTTTCTTTCCCATCAGGCAGTACAATCCGATAATCAATTACAGAAGGATTTCCATTAAAACCTTCCTTAATGGCATTAAGTACATAGTTTCGATCTTCAGGATGCACATAATTTAAAAATGCATCATAAGTTGTACTTAATTCATGAGGACTACGCTGAAATATGCGACAGACTTCTTTAGACCAGTATATTTCGCCGGTTAGAATATTCCATTTCCAATTTCCAACATGAGCCATCTGTTGAGCTTCAGCAAGATCTTGTTCGCTCTCTTTCAATAAATTATAAGCTTTTTCAAGCTGAAGTGTCCTTTCTTCAACCAATTTCTCTAAATTTTTGCGTTCTTCTTTTAACTTAATATCAATATCTTTTGCAACTTGAACAGCTGCTTCTTCAGCTCTCCTTAATCTGATATTTTCTATCTTTTCCCATTCTCCTTCCTGTTTGCTCAGAGTAAACTGATGTTTTTCAGTTACATCGATTATCTCGGCTGTATTGAGCCTGTTAAGAGAATAAGCGCATAAATATATTATCTGATTATTTTCTATGAAATTGTCCAGTTTTTCCTCATAATCAATCAAACACTTCCAATTTTTTTTCCCCTGCCAGGAAATGTTTTCAATCAACCTTATACCTTCGTAACCGTTTGTCAGAGAGCCTTTTAGTTTTTTTGCCAGTAGGTTTAATGCTTTATCCGGATCAAAGGTACCTCTTTCTATACGCCAGTCAGTGCAGGGAATAAGTTCTATTTGTCCTCTCTCGAGGTAAATGTCAACATCAGGCACAGATTTTCTCAAAACTTCATTTACCTCTTCTAAATCCAGAGCTTGTGATACGACCCATATACAGGATTCGTTATTTTCCAGTCCAGCTTTAAAATAAGGAACAAGTATATCCTTCAGGTCTCTCATGGTTTGGTAAAACTGACAGAAGTGTGATCCCCACGGCAAATCACCAATATATTTAATGCCAGATTTTCTCAGGTTTTCTCCCATTTCCACATCTTCTCCGACCAAACGAACGATTTATAAATTTGTGTTTATCTGTGTGAGTAGTTCTCCAAATTCTTTTACAATATTTTATATTTTTCTGACTCTTATAGAGTTTATTTTATGTAGAAAGATTTTTAATTTCTTTTTCTGGCAAGTAAGAAATTTTAACGGCATCTATTCTTATTATATCCTTATATTTAGTATATCTCTGTGCATAAAAGATATAGCTCACGCGATTCTGTATCCTAAAATTTAATTTTATTCTGAAAGCATTTATGACATATATTCTAAAGTATACTTATTTAAGCATAATAATTGTTCAATGTTTGAAGGTGTTCTTTACGAATAAATCTCTATACTTTCATAAGTAAGATTTTGCTTCCAGTCTTGCCTGTAGACAAACAATAGTTGATAAAAATCAAATATTCTAAACCAGTCCTCCTTTTCTCATTTCTATCCTGTTATAAAAATTGAAGAATATTCCTGAAACATTTGCTTTGAAGTAAGTACAGGACGAAGGCATAAAATGAGTAAAAAAAGAGACCTGAGAATTCAAATGCGTTTTATTCTATGCAAAAACAGAAAAAAATTATATCAGAATAAGTCTGGAAGCTCTGTATCTGCTTTAATATATGTGCTTAGCTTCTCTTTCGATATTGTTAAATCTGATTATGAATTTTGTTCCATGATTTCTTATGAGCTCTATAAAGCCGTCTATCTGTTCAATAAGAATATTTACGAGCTGGAGTCCTAGTGATTCCGAATTTTGGAAATCTACTTTTTCAGGAATGCCTTTTCCGTTATCCTCCACTGTAAGCATGTAATGGAATCTATTTTTCCCTGTAAAAGGTGTTTTGCATAAATTTATACAAATTTCACCTGCTCTTCCAGTGAAAAAAGCATGTTTGAGAGAATTTGAGACCAGTTCGTTGACAATGATGCCAAGAGGTATTGCAATATCCATGTCAAGATTAATCTTTTCAAGGTCCAGTTTCAAATTGATATAACCATTTCTAAGATTATATGAATCAAAAAGATCTGCAGTTAACTTTTGAAGATAAGCTGAAAAATCAAGAGTATCCAGTTCGTTTCCTTTATAAAGTTCTTCGTGAATCAGAGCCATTGAAGCTACACGATTCTGACTTTCCCTGAAAGACTCAAGCATTTTTGCATCACTGAATTTTTCAGCTTCGAGGCTGAGCAGAGATGAGATTACCTGCAGGTTATTTTTAATCCTGTGGTGAATTTCTTTTATGTGAGTTTCCTGTATTTTTTCCATAGCTTCTTCAGTCTTCTTACGCTCAGTAATGTCCTGAGCTATTCCTCTCATTCGGACAGGAATATTCTTCTCATCAAAAATAACTTCTGCCTGTGCATGGACTATGCGTTCTTCCCCATCAGCTAAAATAATCCTGTAATCGATGTCATAGGGCTTTCCCTTAAAAGCTTCCTTAATGGCATTAGCCAGATAATCTCGATCTTTGGGGTGTACAGTGATTAAAGCATCACTGTATGATAAAGATTTTAGAGGGGTAATCCCAAGAATACGATACAGCTCATCAGACCAGTACATTTTATCATTTACAACGTCCCAATCCCAATTTCCAATATGAGCCATTCTTTGAGCTTCAGAAAGACTTTTTTCGTTTTCTTTCAATGATTTATACGCCTTCTCAAGCTGGACTGTTCGTTCTTTGACTAGTTTTTCTAAAGTATCATGTGCTCTTTTTAGAGCTTTTTCCGCCTTTTTAAGTTCTGTGATATCACGGGCAGCAGCAAAGACCCCAATAACCTTTCCTGATTCGTCCTTATAAATAGAGGCATTATACAAAACAGGAGTTATATGTCCATCCTTATTCTGAATTTCAAGAGGATAGTCCCGTACCATTCCTTCCTGGAATACATGCTGATAAGCTTCTTTGGCTTTCTCAGGTTCAGTAAAATAGTCTGAGAAATCTGTATCTATGAGTTTATCCCGAGAATAACCTGTCACTGTTTCGGTGGAGTTGTTGACATCGGTTATTTTTCCGCCGGGTCCAATAGTCACGAGAGGATCCAAACTGGCTTCAATCAAACTGCGATTATAAATATTTGATAATCTAAGAGCTTCTTCTGCTTTCTTGCGATCGGTAATATCCCTGATGATAATGACTACCCGAGGTTCTCCGTTACTATCCGTGAAAAGAGCGGTACTTATCTCTCCGGGGAATCTGGTTCCGTCCTTGCGCCTGTAAACGAGCTGCGCTTTTGCTGATCCCGATTGTGTAAGTTCATTTAATACATCTTTAGGCGCCGGATCTTCAAGGCTAAACATCACATCTCGCCCCTTGCCAACAAGTTCCTCTTCCTTCCACCCCAGCATCCGGCAGGCAGCTGGATTAGCTGACAGGATTTTCCCGCCGCCTCTGGGGTCGCTCAGGATAATAGCATCTGTGCTGTGGTCGAATAGCATGCGATACCGCTTCTCGCTCTCCTTTACCGCGTCTACCAGGGCATCGCGTTCTTCCAGTGATTGACGCAGTTTGATATTGCTGTAACTTAGTTGTGAGAGCATATTGGCAAACGTTAAAAAAAATCCCATGCCTGTTTCCACAGCCTCTCTGCTCAACCGTGGAACTTTTCGAAGCGCTGCAATGTATTCTTCCTCATTAAAGCCGTAATTTCTGGCCTGGGAGCGGAAAAGCTCATAATCCAGAGGCTCGTCCTCGAAAAAGAATTGCCCTGCGAAGACATAACCGACATGCTGGTCACCCACCATGATAGGAGTCACTATGTCCCACATGTTGTTCTTGCATCTGTAAAGCTTAAACTCTCCAGGGACAACGCCCAGAGATAGTTTTATATTGCTTTCTACGCAGTGCCTGCAGGTTTCGGGATTAGCCCTGTGAAATCTGGTGCAGATATCCTGCCATCCTACACCTGCCAGGACATTGCCTTTGAGGTCGTTTAAACCTATAGGGATGTGAGTAAGTTTATAAAAATCATCCATCAGGGGCTGGATAGCTTTGACATCAATGATGTCGGAAAGCTCGATGTTAGCCATATTTTGAGAAGTAAAGAGACCGTTTTCCAACCTCAGCCTCAAACATTCCTCGCTCTGGTCCGGCATCTCTTCTACTCTATTTATATCAATACCAGAATTTGTCAGGTTTTTCCTCATTCCACACTTTCTCCGACTGGAAAAAACTCATTTTGTTGTTACATCAAGCAGGAAAAGTCCAAACATCCTGTATAACGAAGATTGTATTTACTTTTGATTGTCACAGTATCATATTTGTAATTTTTATACAATTGGTATTATATTAATTTATCAGGCTCGATTAGAGATGTTTTTGCCTGATAAATCTACAAGATTCTAATACAGAAAAAGTTATGCTTCTAAGTCACGAGGATCTGATATCATGCTGAAAAGGAGACGTGGAAAGTCAACATTCTTTTTCTGGAATCCAGCAGCATTCCTGTGTCCTCCTCCCCCATATTGCTGAGCAATTTCGGCACAATCAGGTGATTCAGAATTCCCTGAATCAGATCTCAGGCTGAATATTATCATATCCTCTACAGCCTGCCACATGATAGCAATGTCGTATTCAGGCTTTTTGTAGATGAATTCACCAAGATCAGAGATATTCCCTGTAGTATTTACAAGTCTGGCTCTCAAGTTATGGAAAATACAATCTACCCCACGTTCGAATGCCTTCTGAATTTTGTGATTTTGAGCTTCGAGGAGTAATTCCCCGAGAGATATCATTTTATCTACAGCATCTCTGTATTCGGAACCGAGAAGTAAATCCCATACAGTATCATCAGGAGTTTTAACCATCAGACTAAAGCCTGCATTGAATGCCTTGGTCTCAGCATACTCAAACTTCCACATATCCTTATCCCCAATATAGGCAACAGCTGCAGGAGGGAAAAAACTTTCAGGATGTGTAAACTCCCATGTAAGTACACAGGCGGCTTTTTCAATGGATCGGATTCCTGGAATATTGCCCGAATTCCACAGGTCCGGAAATTTTTCCATAGCTGTTTTATGATGATCTATCCATATTAGTTTAGACCCGCAAGTCTTTAAGAATTCATCCATTCTATCGCTTGCAAAATCTACAAGCCATACTTTTTCGGCTGTCTTTATGTCTTCCTCATTCCATGCCTCTTTGCCATAATTTACAGCAACAAACTTTATGGCATATTCATTCCGGTCATAGTAATTCGCAGCCACAGCGGCTGCACAGCATCCGTCATTATCGTCATGGTAATAAATTAAAATCGTGCGTTTATCATCTTCCATTTCCTATTCCTCTTATTTTGCAGGAGCTTCTCAATTCTATCTGCTTTCTGCTGCATACTTCGTTTAAAGTAAGTTTTTGCTAACCATACTTCTTTATAATGAATCGTATGGTGGAATGAGATTTTGTAAGATATTTACTTCAATGACTGATACGATATGTCTGCATATGTTCGTACCCACTAATCAATAAAATCCAGTATTAGCTCTTTATTCCTTTAAGAAATAGCAAAGTTTTTACATATTCTAAAAGTTCAAATTTGGTGTAAAGTGCTTTTTTGTTTGTTATTTGCAGCAAATTTAACTGCACCTTATTCATTTTGCTCACTATCTTATCTTTCGTACCCACATGGACTTCTGGAACTATGCCGTGAAAGATAAATCGTTTAGAGCTTACGCATTTACATGTGAAAGTCCTTTAATAAATATGTGTAAAAATATATAAGGTATTCAAAATGACAAAACCTATTCTGAAAAATGATGTACTGAATTATCAATAGAAAGATCTGCAAAGCCATTTTGTGTTATTAGAATGATGAACTGGAGGGATATTTTACTTCAACTCCAGATATCCTTGAAGCAAATTCCCAGGATAGGATGGGTTCTTTTTGTCAGGTACAACATAAACAAAGATTGAAACAGTAGATGATTTCTATATTTCGAAATAAGCTGGATGTGATTATTGTTAATA
>CAZLNG010000161.1:0-7281 GCA_964560735.1 uncultured Methanosarcinales archaeon
ATAAGAAAACTTTTTTATTTGATAAAATGTTACAATATTTAACCAAATTAATATTAATTTACATACACATTTTTGAAAATATTAAAATTTTAAATAAACAATTTATATTTTATATTTACTCCTTTAATTTGTACGTTCATCTCTTAAGTTTCAGATCTTACTTAATCAGAATTTCCCAATCCAGATCTCAAAAAGCTTCGGAAATCTACTTCTGGATTGTGTCGTACTTGCACCGGGATATTTAGTCGAAAAAAGTCGATATACCTGGTTTCTTCACAAAATATTCTTAAAATCATACTACAAAAATAGAGGATTATCTTATGAATTTGAATCTCAGGTTCATTTTATTAACCTTCCTTCTGCTTGCTGTTATTGGAGCAAGTGCCTGTATTGATGAAGAAAAGGACGGGACTGCTAAAGGAATAGGTTCTGGAGAGAACTCTCAGGAACTTGTCGTAGGCATAAGTTCGGATGTCAACAACTGGTACCTTGATAAATTTGCAGATGGTGATGCCCGTTTTGTCTGGTCTCAGGTTTACGAAACCCTTGTAAGGCTTGATTCTGACCTTAATATTATTCCAGGCCTTGCCGAATCCTGGGAAACTCCTGACAACGGGACAACCTGGGTTTTCCACCTGCGCAAGAATGTAACTTTCCATGACGGTACCCCTTTTAATGCGGAGTCGGTTATTTTTTCCTACTCCGAAAAGTCCTATGTAAGGCAGGCAGTATTGAAACCGGTTAAAACTGTAGAGGCGATCGATAACTATACCGTGAGGTTTATTCTCGCTAAGCCCATGCCTCTACCCTTTTACCTGACCCATGTAGCCTGGCCTGTAATGGGTCCAGGTTGCCTTGACAAAGATGGAAATTTCGTTAAACCTGTAGGGACAGGACCGTTCAAATTTGAATCACAGACAAAAGATCAAGAAATAGTACTGGCAAGAAATGATGCCTACTGGGGAAATAAGTCTCTTCTTGACAAAGTTACTTTCAAGGTGATTCCTGATGCATCCACACGGGTAATGGCTCTTGAAAATGAAGAGCTGGACATGGTCATTAAAGTTCCTGAGTACGATGTTGAAAGGCTCGAAGCCGAAGATAGTATTCAGGTACACAGAAAGCTCAGTACCTTTACGGATTTTCTTCAGTTCAACTGTGATAAAACTCCTTTCAATGACACAAAGGTGCGCCAGAGTGTCGCCTATGCGGTCAATACAGAAGCCCTTGTAAATGAAGTTCTTGACGGTATTGGAGAACCAGCAGGCGGAAGACCATATTCCCCCGCTATGATGTATTCGGACCCTGACCTGAAGGCATATACGCAGGACTTTGATAAAGCGAAGACACTGCTTAAAGAAGAAGGATGGGAAGATACCAATGGTGACGGAATTGTAGAAAAAGATGGAAATTCCTTTAATGTGACACTTCTAGTGAGTAAAGGAGTCTGGGCAGCAAGGCATACCTCCATGGCAGAAGTTGTGCAGGAAGACCTCAGGAAAATAGGAATGGATGTGGAAATTCAGGTGCTGGATGAAGGAGCCATCAGCAAGCTCGAAAGTGAGGGAGGCTTTGGTATGATCCTCAGGAGTGGCTATTTCGTCTGGGGCCCTTACCCGAAACATTTCTTCGTTCATCATTCTATGAGCCCTTACTCTCATTACCACAATGAGACTTATGACCAGCTTGTAAATTCAGCAGATTCGACTGTTGATACGCAGAAACAGGGAGAGCTCTATCATTCGCTTCAGGCTTTTGTGATAGAAGAAGTTCCGGCGTTCTATCTTGTTCATGAGGAAAAGGTAGTGGCAACCGGGCCTGCCGTAAAGGGCTATGTGATAAGCGCTGAAGATCCATGGCTTAACCTTTCAGGGGTTTATCTCGACAGAAAATGAAACCAAACAAAAGCCAGGAAAAGGAAGACTGAGAAGCTGAAAAGAGAAATCTAAAGAAAAACAGAAAAATTAGGAAGAATATCTGTGTGGAAATACGTAACAAAGCGCCTGGCAATGGTTTCACTTGTAATCGCAGGGGTTACTCTTGTTTCGTTCTCAGCGATGTACCTTGCTCCAGGCGACCCTGCAGAACTCATTGCCCTTGCAAGATATGGGCAGGATCTCAGTGTGGATCAGATACAGTCTGTCAGAGAAACGGAAGGACTCGATGCTCCTGTGTACATCCAGTACTTCATATGGCTGGATCACCTGCTGCATCTTGACCTGGGCAGGTCGGTTGTGACTTCAGAAGACGTTCTCGCTGAAGTCCTCCTGAAATTGCCTGCAACCGCTAAACTTGCCGTTGCTGGCCTGTTAATTTCCCTTTTTATCGCCCTTCCTGCGGGAATTCTGAGTGCACTCCGGAAAAATACTCTGCTTGACAGTAGCTGCATGTTTATTTCTCTCATAGGTATTTCTATTCCTAACTTCTGGCTTGGGATTCTCCTGATCTGGCTTTTTGCTCTGACTCTCCACATACTCCCAAGTTTCGGGTATGGAAGCTTAAAACACCTGGTTCTACCTGCACTTACTCTTGGGGTCTCAATGTCTGCAGTTACAGCAAGGCTTACCCGTGCCAGCTTGCTTGAAGTACTGGATCAGGAATACATTGTTGCCGCACGTGCCAGAGGCTTTGACGAGCAAACTATCCTTTTCCGGCATGCTCTTAAAAACGCCTTCCTTCCTATTCTCACGTTTGCAGGAATGCAGTTTGGCTATCTTCTTGGAGGGGCTGTAATTGTGGAAACAATATTTTCCTGGCCAGGCATTGGTAAGCTCCTTGTTGATTCAATTTTTGCAAGGGATTTTTCCATGGTTCAGGGATGTGTCCTTTTTATTGCAGTGCTTTTTTCCCTTTCCAATCTTACAGTCGATATCATGTACGCAGTGCTTGACCCGAGAATCAGGTATGATAACCATGATTGAAAACATAGAGATTATTGAAAGACCAGGCGTATATGGTAAAAAACTAAGTCTCGGAGATTTCGGGAAAAACAAACTTGCAGTTTCAGGCATTTTTCTTATTGCCGTTCTGTGCATTCTGGCATTTTTTGCTCCTACTCTCTCCCCTAACGACCCACTTATCCAGAGGCTTGACAGCAGGCTTCTTGGTCCTTGTCCTGAATACCCTTTCGGAACCGATGAGCTTGGACGCTGCATCTTTTCAAGGGTGATTTACGGCACACGCATTTCTCTGGGTATTGGAATCCTCGTTGTTGCAGTTACTTCCCTTGCAGGTACTTCCCTTGGATTGCTTTCAGGATATACAGGAGGTGTACTGGATGAGATCCTTATGCGGGGAGTGGATGTTGTAATGGCTTTTCCCAATATCATTCTTGCCCTTATGATTTCAGGGCTTCTTGGACCTGGGTTTTCAAGTGTTGTCCTTGCCCTTTCTCTTACTCAGTGGCCTGTTTATACAAGACTTGTACGCGGGCAGGTTTTGTCTCTAAAAAAGAGGGCTTTTGTGGAGTCTGTAAAAGCTCTTAGGCCTTCTAATTTCTACATAATTCGAAAACACATTCTTCCAAACTGTATAGAGCCTGTAATTGTGCTTGGGACTCTCGAGATTGCACACGTAATAATTTTTGCCTCTGCCCTGAGTTTTCTGGGATTAGGGATCCAGCCTCCTGATCCTGAATGGGGTTCGATGCTCAAGTCTGGAATCCCTTATCTACGTACAGCCCCTCACCTTACTTTCTTCCCTGGCCTCATGATTATGCTCACAGTTTTTGCCTTCAATTTTGCAGGAGACGGGTTAAGAGACAGCTTTAGCCAGTCTGGTGAACAGGAGGTACTAAGACGATGACATCTCCTTTTATTTCAATTGAGAACCTGGTAGTCTCTTTCAGCACTTCCAGAGGCATTGTGAAAGCCAATGAAGGAATTTCTCTTGAAATATACGAAGGGGAAATTCTTGGGCTTATAGGAGAAACAGGCTGTGGAAAAACTACTCTTGGAAAAGCTCTTTTGGGACTTCTTTCAGGTAAAGTAAACCTTGAAGGGAAAATAGTTTACAGAGGTCGGAACCTCTTAACACTCTCTGAAAAGGAAATGAGAAACCTGAGAGGAAAAGAAATAGGACTTATGTTCCAGAATCCTTCGGTCTGTCTCAACCCTGTCCTTTCTGTAGGAAAGCAGATTGCAGAAATCTATCGTTACCATGAGGGGATGGGAAAAAAAGAAGCAGAAAAAAAAGCTAGAGAGATGCTTGAACTTGTTGGGATAAACTCTTCTAGGGGATGCGAGTACCCTCATCAGTTTAGCGGTGGGATGCTTCAGAGGGTTATGGTTGCAACAGGGCTTGCCCTCAGGCCGAAACTCCTTATCGCAGATGAACCTACAAAGGGCCTTGATCCTGAGACAAAAACGCAGATTATAGACATTATTGTAGGGCTTGTTAAAAGAGATAATTCTTCCATGCTCCTGATTACGCATGACCTGATACTTGCCGGAAGGTTTGCAGACAGAATTGCAGTTATGTATGCAGGGGAAATAGTTGAGGTCGGGGAGGCAGCAAGAGTCATTTCAGATCCAAAACATCCTTACACATTTGATCTGCTGCATTCACTTCCAGAAAAAGGACAGGATTCCTTTTCAGGAAAGTCTTCAAATTTTGTTTTTTCTTCAGGTTCTGTTTCTACTCCTGCCGGCTGCAGGTATTATCCACGTTGCCGTTTCCGATTAGACTTATGCTTGAGGTTTCATCCTGATCTAATGAGTCTTGAAGAAAAGAGCCTGACCAGGTGCCTGCTCCGTGGGAAGGGGAAGATAGACAAAAAGAATGCAAAAACTGCTTTTTCTATACAGTCTGTTCTTACAAAACCTGTTTTCACTGAAAAGCCTGCTTTTGAGTTCAAGGAGGAATAAATACGGCACTGTTAAAGGTAGAAAACCTGAAAAAATACTATTATTCTGGACTTTTCCGAAAACAGGTTAACAAGGCTGTAGACGGGGTCAGTTTTGAGATAGAGAGAGGAAAAACCCTTGGACTTGTTGGAAAAAGCGGCTGTGGAAAATCTACTCTTGGAAGGACGGTTTTGAGACTTTTGGAGCCGACAGATGGAACAGTTCTTTTTGATGGACAGGATATCTCAGGATTCAGAGGCAGTGCTCTAAAAAATTTAGGAATGAGAATGCAGATAATTTTCCAGAATCCTGAATCCTGTTTTAATCCGAAGATGAAGATTTATGATGCTATTGCCGAACCTTTGAGGCTACATAGACTCTGCAGGAAAAATGAAGAAAGAAGGAGGGTGCAGGAACTTACTGAGGCTGTTTCCCTCAGTGAGGAATTGCTTTTCCGTTATCCTCGAGAATTGAGCGGAGGGCAGCTCCAGAGGGTTTCAATAGCAAGAGTTCTTGGTTTGAAACCGGAGTTCATAGTCGCAGATGAGCCTACTTCCATGCTTGATCCTCTTGTCCAGATCCAGATCCTTTCCCTTCTAAAAAAACTACAAGGTGAATATGGTATCAGTTTCCTGTTTATCTCTCATGATCCTCAGGTAACTGAGTGGATGAGTGATAAAATTGCTTTCATGGAAGGTGGTAGGATTGTTAGTCTCAAATAAGTTAGTCTCAAATAAATGAGTAAAGCCTGGCTCTGTTATATTGAATGAACCGTGTTTACTCGTTTTTAACCAATTGACTTTCAATTGGTAATTTCACTTTCACTTATAAAACAACTATAGTAACTGTAATTATGTGTTGTCAACAGAAAAGAAATACAAAAATAATCACAAAAGACGAAATAAAGAAGGAATAAAAGAAAATAAAAAAGAAACTCTAAGAAAGGAGAGATAACGTGGAAAATGAAATGCAAGAAAAAATAGAGTCTGGTGTAATAAACCAGTTAGAAAATATAGATCAGAAAGGAACAGAGATTGATTTAATGCAAAAACCTGAAGTAGATGCTTCTCGTCTTTTTGATCTTCTTGATTCTTCTGTTCAGGGTTTGAGGGAGTGCAGGCTTATCGCTACTGCTGTTGAACTTGGGGTTTTTGAAGCTCTCAAAGTCCCCTTATCTGCAGTAACTCTGGCTGAAAAACTTGACTGCGATCCTGTGCTCATGCCTCACTTCTGTGAAGCTCTATACAGCCTTGGGCTTCTCGATAGGTTTGAAGAAGTTCCCCATGCCGGAAAGGAAAACGGACAGATACAGAAAAAGAGCGAACATACGGAAAAAGAGATTGAAGATAAGGGTATGTCTAACGGAATAAATAATGGAGGTGCAATATACCTTGTTTCAGAGCTAAGTGCTACCTATCTTCTGGAAAACTCTTTGTTTTCACAGAAGCATTATCTTTCCGAAAGGCTCAGGAATATAGAGCTCTGGGCTCGTCTTCCCCAGATCATGAGGAAAGGACCTGAGATTTTTGAAAAGGGTCCCTTTTTCGAAGAGATTATCCAGTGCATGGCTGAAAATGCACGTTGTGGAATGCTTCAGGAAACTGTCAGGATCGTTATGGAAAATATTGATTTTGGGAGTATTAAAAAGATGCTTGACCTCGGAGGAGGGCATGGGATCTATACCATTGCTTTTGCCAAATTGAATAAAAATCTTCAGGCTTTTGTTTTCGATCTGCCTCCTGTGACGGAAAAAACAAAAGAATTTATAAAGAAGTATGGAGCGTCAAATGTAGATGTTATTCCTGGAGACTTTTTCAAAGATGAAATTGGAATCGGATACGACCTTGTTTTTTCTTCTTTTAACCCAGGAGGAAAAGTACCTTCCCTTCTCCCGAAAATAGCCGAGGCATTAAACCCCGGAGGCATTTTTATAACCAGGCAGGTTCTTGACGAAAAAATGAAATCCAGTCCTCTTCTCAGTCTTGACTGGAACCTGTGGACCTTTGAAGATGTGAAGAAAGGAGGATCAGGTTACAGTTTCGAAAACAGTGTTCCTTTTTCCGAATATATAGAAATGCTCGGCACTTATGGACTTGAAGTTTTCAAAACACTCGATATGAAAGAGGCATCAAGGATTGTGTTTGCACGGAAACTGGCCTGAAACCCGACTTGCTGCCCTAATTGCAGCCCTAATTGCTACCCGAATTGCGTTTCCCGAATTCCGCGTCGAGGGTCATCAATTCTTTTCACCGCACTCAGAAAGCTTAATTTTGGCAAAGATTTATAATACTATTTTTATTTTTTTCGACTTTTCTCTTTATCCTCGTCATTGAGTTTGTTAATTGGGTCCCCATAACGGAAGTCAATTCCCTAACCCGTTTGTCAATTCTCTCGCGGTCAATAGATATGTAAATCGTGATAATGCGATCAGTACGCA
>CAZLNG010000162.1:0-7232 GCA_964560735.1 uncultured Methanosarcinales archaeon
ACTCTTCATAAATATTGAGTATATGGTAAAAACTACAAACACGAAGGATAACCTGGTTTATCCCTTTTATCTTGATAAAGGTGGGATCTAATGCCAGTTGATGCGCCGATAATCTATCCAATAGATAAAGTGAAGCTTGTAGAGCAGATTCAGAAGCTGGCCCTTGAGTATTGTTCATCAGAGCATCTCCTCGAAACCTGGAAAGACCTTTCATCCATTCAGTCAGATGAGAAGGCAGATACTCTAATACACATCTTTGTCAGGATGATGGAAATTATTATCCATCGATTAAATAAGGTGCCAGATAAGAATTTTCTGACTTTCCTGGATCTTATCGGAGTACGCCTTTCTCCACCCAGGTTTGCACGTGTCCCTCTTACTTTTACAATGGCCAGTGGGGCAAATCAGTATGGTTTAATTCCTGCATTTACCCAGGTCGCTACAGCAGAAACTACAGGACAGGAAGCTGTTGTTTTTGAGACTGAAAAAGCCCTAACGGTTATTTTGCCGAAGCTTGTCAAAGCTGTAAGCCTTTCTCCTGCTGATGATAAATGGACCGACAATAGTCAGATATTATTTGACAATACTGGAGAAGTAAATGAACTTTTCAGAGGAAAAAGCCTGATCTCTCATCGTTTATATCTTGGCCATAGCAAGCTTTTCAGTTTTAAAGAAGAAAAAGTTATTACTCTGGAAATAACGGTATCCAATGAAATAGAAATCGCTGCTGATTTTCAAGAGTCAGATAAATGGGATGTGAAGTGGTATTATTATGATGAAGAATCAGCAATAAAGCCCCTTGAAATCGAAATAACTAACCCGTCAGATACTTCAAATCGAAATATGATTGACTGGAAAGTTGCCAATCTATTAAAAAGCGGATCTATTACTTTCAAACCTATTGCCGGAATCTCGGAAAAGGAACTAAGCAGGGTCGAAAAAGAACAAAATTGGAAAGATAGCTGGATTAGCAACTGGATATTTGCCGAATTAGGCAGTCCCCTGCTTACAGAGAATCTGCCGATAGTCAGTAGTATTAAAGCAAGTGTGGGCATTAACCCTGAATCCTCTTTAACTCCGGATTTAGCCTTTTTCAATAATGTCCCTCTCGATTTAAGCAAAGATTTTTACCCATTTGGTGAACGCCCCAAATTCAATGACACCTTTTATATCGGTTCAAAAGAGGTTTTTTCTAAAAAGGATGCAACAATAAAGATGAGCGTAACTCTTTCCATGGGAGTGGATGCACCGTTGACAAATGAAAAGAGAAAACTCCTCTTGGAATCGTGGAATGGAAGCTACTGGGAAACTGTTAGCATTAAGACGAAAGATAATCAGCCCATAGTTAATTACGATTTTGCTAGTAAAAAAGGTGAAGAGAAGATCGTAACTTTCACATGCCCTAATATCGAGGAAAAAGAGATCAACGGAGAAAAAAGCCGCTGGATTCGCGTACGCATTATTGAAGGAGATTATGGCCAGGAAGCCAGATATGAAGAGGCACCGACATTTAAAGGTTCAGGAACAATTAGATACAATAAAGAGATTGTTATAAGCGGCATAGAGACGCACTTTCTAAGAGAAATCAGGATAGGCGACTCTATTGTCGTTATAAATAGTCAGATAGGAACTCAAACCAGAACAGTTACTTCAATTGCTTCAGATAATTCTCTCACTATTGATTCGCCTTTTAGTGATACTAATGGAACAGAGACTAATGGAACAGAGTTTTATATCAAAAAAATCGGATGGACGTATATACCTGCAACTTATAAGCCTCCGTCCATAAGCAAACTGACTCTGCAATACAGTTTTAGTTCTAAGGACATCCCTGAGATCATTCTAACATATAACAATTTCACATATCATGACGAAACTAAAAAAATCTTCACCCCATTCCAGCCATTAGTAGATACTCAGCCAGCTCTTTATCTTGCTTTTGACCAGGACATTTCCACTCTGCCTGTAACTATATTCTTCCCCTTGATTAGAAAGACAATTAGTACAAAAAAGGCACCAGTTCCGTTAATTGGTACGGGAACGATATCAAGTAACAATATAACATTAACAGGTACAGGAACAAACTTTAAGGAGAAACTTAAAGTTGGAGATTCCATAGCAGCAACAGATCAAGAGAGAAAAGTTATATCCATTAGTTCAGACACTTCTCTTAACGTCGATTCTCCTTTTAATCCTGCACTCCAGGCAGGGACAAAATTCTCCTATACATCCTCACATGAAGAAGCCCAGAACATTCCCTTCCTAACCTGGCAATACTGGACAGGCAAGGAATGGCATAAACTGAAGATTGAAGATAGTACAAATAACCTGACAAAAAGAGAATTGATTCAATTTCTTGCCCCTGCCGATGTTGTAAAAAGGTCCTTTTTCGGTTTTGAATTAGAATACTACTGGATACGAGCGGTCCATGAAAAAGGAATGTATGACGATTTTCCAAGCACTAAGGCAATATATACCAACACAGTCTGGGCACATAATATGGCCACAGTAAAAAATGAGATAGTGGGCTTTAGTAACGGAAAACCAGATCAAATATTCGTTTTCTCCCAATCTCCAATATTGAGAGGGCAAAAAATCCTGGTAAGAGAATTATCTCTCTCTGAAGAAGATAAGAGAACCATAATTTCCGAGGAAGGAAACGATGCCATTGAGGAAATTATTGATGATGCTGGCGATGTTACCGGTTCCTGGGTACGCTGGCATGAAGTGAAGAACTTTTATTTCTCAAAGCCTAACAGCCGGCATTATATAATAGACCTTAACAACGGAAACATAACCTTTGGGAATGGGGAAAGAGGTATGATCCCTCCAGCAGGGAAGAATAATATCAAATGCAGCTACCAAGCCGGAGGTGGTGTGAAAGGGAATGTTCAGGCAGGCACTATAACTAGGTTAAGAACAACATTTCCCTATATTGATTCAGTAACCAATCACGAAGCTTCCTCTGGCGGAGGCGATAAAGAAAATCTTGAGAGGGTCCGGGAGCGTGGGCCTCAAACTCTTAAACATCGCGACAGAGCTGTCACCTACGAAGATTTTGAGTGGCTAGTTAGGGAGGCGTCACCAGGCGTGGCAAAGGTGAAATGCCTATCCACCAGAGACACTCACTTGCAGCGAAAACCAGGATGGGTTACCTTGATTATGGTTCCTGAGAGCGACGACCCCAAACCTCTTCCAGATCAGCAATTAGTAAATGAAATCGAAACATATCTTTTTGAGAGGACTTCTTCGTACCTTACAACCTATCCATCTCAAATTAATTTGATTGGTCCGGGATACATTCAAGTATGGGTTGACGCTTGTGTACATTTTACATCAATTACTGAGGCAAAGTCTATAGAGAGAAGGATTCTCGATAACCTTCAGCAGTTTTTCCACCCACTGCACGGAGGGCCGGAGAAAAATGGCTGGGATTTTGGCAGGAATGTGTATATCTCAGAAGTTTATGAACTCATAGAAAATACAGAAGGAGTTGATTATGTTGATGATCTTATCCTTGGAGCTGCAATTCAGGTATACAAATTAGAACCAGTAGCCGGTACGATCCTTAAAGCTTCATATCCAGAGCACAGCACTGTGAATTTAGAGAATGGAATGATAATTTTCTTACTTGCTGAAACACTTCCGGAAAAAGTAGAAATCGATGAACTCTATGTTGTGGGATTTAAGGAAGGGGATCAGGTTAAGATAAGTGATAAAAATGAGAATTACATTTCGACCCTTATAATAAAGTCAGTTTTAGATGATATACTAGAATTTGAGACGGATGTGGAGGTATCTATTCCAGCGGGCAGTATTGTGGAAACGCCTGATGGCATCAGATCTTATACCAAAGCTGATAGCGTTCAAAAACTTGATCAAAACAACAGCATCAGTTTAACTGTTGCAATCCCCTTTGGAAAATCATCGGGTACTGAGATTACGCTTAAGCACAGGGACAACCCAACAATAAATTCTCCCTTGAATATAAATAAAATTACGACAAAGGTTGACACTATTTTCATTGACGAAAATTATCTGGTTTACTCTGGAGCCCATACTATTAACAAATTAGATAGAACTTATCCCTGTTATGAATGAAAACAATAAGCGTGTTCTATTCAAAGTAAGCAAGATTTAGAAGGTAGAGCCAAGATTCAATATATTGGATCAAAATTTAAATTCTGTACTTATATAATTTTTGAATAATTCCTGATTATTTCACTTTTTAGTTTTGCATAGATGACTATTTCATCATATTTTCAAAATATTCTAATTTTAAGATTTCTTTACATAGAAGTGTAGAATTCCTTCTGCACACGATTTCAAGTTTAACTGCTCAAGCAATACAAGAAAAATAAACTCATAAGAGGTAAAAATGTCATTGCCAATACCAAACCTTGATGATAGAAGTTTTGATGATCTGATGAAAGAGGCAAAGGCACTTATTCCGAACTATAACAAAGAGTGGACGAATTTTAATCCTTCAGATCCCGGCATAACTCTTCTGGAACTTTTTTCTTGGCTTAGTGAGATGGTAATTTATCGGATTAACCAGGTTCCTGATGAGAATTATAGGAAATTTCTAAAATTATTAGGCATCGAGTCTATCATGACCGGTTCAGGAACAATTTCAAGCATAGAAAATATTGTAACCGGAGATGGGACGATTTTTAACAGTGAATTGGAAACCGGTGATTCGATTACAATCAACGATCAAACCAGGACAATTGTGACAATTAATTCAGATACATCCCTTACTGTTGACTCGATATTTAATCCGGAACTGCTCGCAGGAACAAAATTTTGCTACTCTTACAAGAGCATAGATTCTGGCATTCGCAAGGGATTAAACTCACTTTCCAAGCGATACAGAGCTATTACAGCAGAAGATTATGAGTATCTGGCAAAGGAATGTATGGAAATTTTGCAGAAAGGACTTGCAGGTAGAGCAATCTGTGTGAATAACCGTGATCTGGAATACAAGAAGGAAGAAAATGACCTGCAGCCTGGATATGTCTCTGTAATCATTATCCCCAGATGTGAAGAAAATTCTGACTATTGTAGCAATGGGATGCCAAAAAAAGTTCTGAAGGAAAAAGTCAAGGATTACCTGGATGCCAGAAAATTAGTTACTACAAGGCTACGTGTAGTAGGACCTGATTATCAGGAGATAGCTGTGAAAGTGTGGATATTACTGAAAGAAAATACACTGAAAGAAACCGTGAGCTCCGAAGCTGTGAGAAAAATGGAAAATTATTTTGACCCTATCACAGGTGGGAAAGATGGCAAAGGATGGGAATTGGGAAGACCAATTTACCGCTCGGAAATTTTCCAGCTTCTCGAAGGAGTCAAAGGTGTTGATCATGTGGTGAAGGTAGAAATTAATGGGTCAAATAAGAATCTCATAATAAAAAGTTATCAGCTTATTCGAATAAAGGAGGACAAAGGCATAGAAGTGACTATTCAATAACAATAGAGGGTAAAAAATGAGTACCAATGAAGAAGAAAGTAAATATCTTCAGTATCTGCCATCCATATATCAGGCAAAAGAGAATTATCCAACTTTTCTGGGACAATTTTTGAAAGCTTTTGAGAAAATATTATCAGGAATAGATGACGGGGTGAAGGTGGAGGTAGATATAGACGGTCAGCCAGTAGAAGTAAAGGGAATAGAGGAAATACTGGATAATATACATGATATATTTGATCCTTATACATTTACTGATAAAAATATATTTAACCCTGTAAAAGAAAATGCTGATTTTCTCCAGTGGCTTGCTGGCTGGGTGGCTCTTTCACTTAAAGAAGAAAGCTGGACTAATTTTAAAAAAGCGGAACTCGTAGCTAAGATTGTACCCCTGTACCAGAAAAGAGGTACTAAGGAAGGACTTGAGGAATATTTGAGGATATACGTAGGTGGAGGGGTAAGAATTATTGAAGAGATTGGTCCATTTCAGATAGGGATCAGTTCCAGGGTTGGTGTGGATACCGTAGTTGACGGATTACCCCTGTATTTCTTTATTGTTGATGTTCCTTTTTCAACACATAATCCCCAGAAGAGAGGGGAGATCGAGAATTCTATCAGACAGATAATTGATATTGAGAAACCTGCACACACATATTATCAGATAAATTTCAACTTATCAACAATGCAGGTCGGTTATGCACAAGTTGAAGAAAGCACTCTGTTATGGGATAGGCAGAATTGAAAGGAGGAAGAAATGTGGGTATAAAAAGAATAAATTATTTTAAAGGTGAGTTTTTAACAGCAGAAGATTTTATAGACGAGCAGCAATACCATATTGAGATGCTCAGAGAGCATAATAAAAACCTGCACGCATGGGGAATTGCTGAAGGCCTCGATGTGCCAAATAATACCGGTGGAAAAACCGTAAAAATCGAAAGCGGTATGGCAATTGATTCACAGGGATGCCAAATTATACTTATAGATAGTGTTGATAAACCAATACCTGATACGACCGCAAAAGAACTTTATTTAACTATATCTTATTATGACAAAGAATTAACTGACCCAAGAGATGATAACACTGGAGCGGGTTTCCAAAATACCAGAATTGAAGAGAAACCTTTAATAGAATTTTTCGAAAATAGTAATTTCGATATATCTTTGAAACTCATCCTTGCCAAATTGACTTTAGATGATCAAAAAAAAATATCCAAGGTAGATAAAAGCGGAAGGCAGCGTGCCGGAGTAAAGGGCGATCTGGCAGCTGGCAGTATAGCCTTATCAGTAGATAATGTAGCTTCCGACCAATGGCCGAGATTAAAAGGAGTCGATGCGAATAAACTTGAGATAAGTGCCAAAAGTGGGCTTCAGATCAATTCGGACAAGACCAGTTTGAACGGATCGCTTATAGTGAACGATAAAGTAGGCATAGGCACCACTGCGACGCTATCAGAAAAGCTGGAAGTTAATGGAAAAGTAAAAGCTACCGCATTTATGGGTGATGGCTCCTTAATTACTGCTCTCAATGGTACACAGATTACTAACGGAATTGTTGCTGATGCTCGGATTCCAGCCACAATTTCTAGAGAGACCCGTTTTGATCCCGCCTCTGGACATAAACATACAGGTGCTGCAGGCGATGGCCCTATAATCCAGCACAGCAGCCTTGGCAATATTCTTGCAGTCAACCCAGCCTCAACTGATACCGCTTTAACAAAGCATGTCAGCGATGCACTAGCCAAAAGCTGGCAAGACCATATTA
>CAZLNG010000163.1:0-7196 GCA_964560735.1 uncultured Methanosarcinales archaeon
TTCTTAAAAGAATGATGAATAGAAGCTTTATTAATTCTCTGAAATTCCCTGTTTTTTTAATGGCTGAAGATTACCAAGGTCTTCATTTTTTTCCCCATGCTTTCCTATGTTCAGGAACTTAGCAACTTTAGAAGTCCTAAAAGAATTATCCTTTCTCTTTTCAGCCTTTCGAGCCTGATAAATCCTGACAGAGCGGAGAAGATCTATTTTCCGGAATTCGGGCCAGAAAGGAGCGCAGAAGTATGCCGCACATTCGCTTCCGTTAGCCTGCCAGGGAAGGAAATTGGAGACTCTTTCATCGCCACCTGTACGGATGATTAGATCCACATTAGGAACAGAAACTCCTGGAGCCGGATAGAGATGTTTTGAGATGAGGTCTTCATTAACTTCTTTTAAAGAAAATTTCCCTGTAGATACACAGCCTGCAATATCCCGGACAGCTTTGATTATTTCCTGCCTGCCGCCATATGCAATGGCAATGTTCAGGTGGAACTTGTTGTAATTTTCGGTAGCTTTTTCTATTTTTTCGATTGACTCATTCAAAAAAGAAGGTAATTTTGACCTGTCTCCTATAACCCGGACTTGCATTTCTTTTTCATGGGTCCTGTGATCGGAATAAAGTTTCTTGAATTTTTCATTTATAAGGTTGAAGAGACCATCAACTTCTTCTTCGGGACGCTGGAAATTTTCAGTAGAAAAAGCATAAAGAGTAAGCTGCTTTACACCGATTTCGTAGCACCACTCAATCACCTTTTCAGTTACTTCTGCTCCCATAGCATGCCCAAAAATTCGAGCCCTTCCCATCTGTCCCGCATATCTGCGGTTCCCATCCATAATCACAGCTATGTGATGAGGAATTTCAGAATTAAGAATTTCCTTTTCGAGCCTCTGCTCATATCGCCGATAGAATACACTGAATATGCGATTTTTAAATAAACGGAGTCCTGCTCGGAAGACCGCTCTATGGGATAAACTTATCTTTAATTTCGTCACTGAGCCTCCTTTAATATAGGCTAGAGAACTAAGTAATTCCTACCTTTTTAGGATATATCTCTTGTGCTGGATGTTTAAATTTATTTAGAAGAAATAAATCAAAGATGGCCGATTAATAGGGAAGGAGAAATTTTGAAACTGTTCATAATTAATTCTTTTTGCATTTTCCACCTATATTTGAATTTAAAGAGAACTGAAGAAATAAAGAATAGATAAGAGTATAAGAGATAAACTCTACATTTAAAGTTATAAAGTTATCCCATAGTAAGTTAAGAAATCCCCTCTCCACCAGAACAGTCATGAAGATTCAATCAAAGTTAATTTCTGCCTTTTTACAGAAATGAATGGGAGAAACGTTTAAGTCTCCACAAAAGATTACCGTTTAGATCATCATGCATACCCACATTTTTGGGTTTGTTAAAATTTCTAAAAATAGCACATATGTAAAGCTCAGAAATCAAAAGTCAGTAATTTTCAAGCACAGAACCGACAATGTTTTTGTAATTTTCTTTCAGGGAATATACATTGTGATCGCCACTTACATTTATGCTCAGGATCCCAAGCCTTGTATTCATAAGCCCGACCATGGCTGACACTCCCCGGTAGCTTACCTCGAAATTTCCTTTATCGAGAAAGTCATAAACTTCACCGGTGGTGAACTTGTCTCCGGTCAGGAAGAGATTGAGCACAACTTTGCGTATCCCGTTTTCATCCCTGCCGAGATACTTAATCAATCTCGCTCTTACCCTTTCTTCCGCAGTTTGCAGTTTCGGACACCTCAGTTAATGATGATAGAAATATATTGATCTGTGTTATATTCATGTTATTTCGATTCCGCTTAAGATGCGCAACCCTCAAATCGGGTGCTAAGAAACGAATACCCTATATCCTTATCGTTTATATATTTTAGGATTACTTTTTTTGAGCTATTAACAAAGTACAACCCCATGTCAGGATGTGGACGACAAAATTTTATCATTTTTAAAGCTCAAATCGTCAGAAATACAGTTCTTCTCTAACTGATTGGAACATATAGTAAATTTCTACTTTATATTTAATAATTTTTCATATTTGTTAGTCAGTAATTTTTGAGGAAAAGTATTTCTCACAGAACTTTCTTAAAGATGAGAACTCTAAAAAGTTCCTCCACCAGACAGATCTGAAGAAATCTCTGACCGGGTAAAAGCCGGAAATTTTCAAAACACCAAGAATTTAGTTATTACCAAGAATTTAGTTATTAAATATAGTGCAGGCAAATTATAATTAAATTTAACAAATATAGGCTGAAATGGCCATACCGTGAAACAGCATGTGCATTACATCTTTAGAGTTATCAGCTCCAGTCCCTCTTGAAAATATACCTCATTTATGGGAACAAAATGAGATCCTTATTTTACTGATTAATTTAAAAAACTATAATCTTCTGAATACTGAGTATCTTGATTTGAGCGAAAAGGAACATCTGGAGAGCTTAAAAACCAGCTATTTTAGAAAGAGATACATTGTCTCCAGGACTGTTCTAAAATATATTCTACAAAATATTCCAGGCTATCTTCGAAAAGACCAATCACTTTCCGAGATAGGCACATATAATGATGAATACGGTAAAATTCACATACGAAACAATAAAGAACTGCACATATGCATTTCATATAGCCGGAACATTATTTCTCTTGCAATCTCAAAAGTTGACGTTGGAGTTGACATTGAGCTTAAAAGAGCGATTTCTCCTGGAAAAGTGTTAAAATACCTCACTCCAGATTTAAAAACAGAAAATCTCGAAAATCAACTTGACTTTTTAATTGTTTGGACTCTCAAAGAAGCTTACTGCAAGTTTTCGAACAAAAGTATGCTCTCCGTTCTTAATAAAGAACTGGAGCTCAGTAATATTTTCCATTCAAGTTATGTTTTGAACGACAAATTCATACTTTCTGTTATTACCGATAAAAATCCTTGTTCTCTGAATATAAGTTGTCTTTCGAAGATTGAATTCCATAAACATGGAGAAGACTTGAAAAATGAACTTTAATAAATTTACCATCTCATATCAATTTTACCAAATTTTTATTTTTACTACATATAGTAACCGGCCACTTCCAATTCATCAGTCAAGTACAGCGTAAGAAATAGTTTCGAAAACACAATTAATAATTTAATTTAGTTTTAGATCTGAATTGATCTTACACAGCGTATCCAAAACGAATTTGTTTTCTTTAAAAGGCTCATATGCTACTCTTTCGTCAACAAAATAGTCTTCATTTAGTGTAAATTCTCTATTTTACCTCCCCCAAAATGTTTCAAATTATTTATATAGTTGAATTACATAATTAGTTTTGGGGCTTTCAGAAGACAATGGACAGAGTGTGTTATCACATCGATGATCCGCTAAACGAAAGCAAAGGGGATAACGAAACATGGAACAAATAAAAGATTGTATAATTGATTATTTAAAGGCTAACTCTTTTATGGATAAGGACACTCACGTGGATGATAGTGATTCCCTTACTCAAAACGGCATAATAGACTCTATTGGTCTGCTGGAACTTATAGACTACATTTCTGAAAAATACTCTATCGAAATTCCTGAGGATATGCTGACACCGGAAAATTTTGACACACTAAACGGAATTACCAATATGGTAAGCAAACTGGCGAAGTGAAACGAAGTGAAAAAATATGCGACTTGATGCGTATATCACAGAATACGCCAGAAAAACTCCTCAAAGCATTGCCCTGGAAGAGGGGGATAATTCCGTCTCCTATAGCTGTCTTGATAAAGATGTAACTACTATCGCTTCAACACTGGTGGATTTTAAGCGTTGCAGGTTTGCAATACTCGCAGAATCCGGTGTACAGTATGTAAAAATGCTAATGGCTATATACAGGTCAGGCAACATCGCAATCCCTCTGCCAATAGAGTTTCCTAAGTTCAGTCTTGAGCGAATCCTTGATAATGCGCACATCAGGAACATAATTACAACCGATGTACAATATTCAAGATTTGGGGAGAATTTCTTTGAGCGTTTTGGAACGGTAATTGTTGTTTCGAGTGATACCTCTGTAGATACTATTCATAAGATTGCAGAAGCAGAAAAGAACAACCCCGAACTGCAGCTTGTCCTGTACACTTCAGGCACAACAGGCACTCCAAAAGGAGTAATGTTGAGTGACAGGAACCTTGTTGCAAACGGAGGATCAATAATAGAAGTGCTTGGTATTACCTCTAAAGATAAAGGGGCACTGGTAATATCCCCACACCATGCATTCGGGAATTCTATAATCGATTCCCACCTGATGGCTGGCGGTTGTATCAAAATAGGAAGCATGAATTTTGTAGACTCCGCTTTCAACCTGATAGGATCAGGAGTATCAATTTTCTATGGAGTACCTAGCACATATCGTATACTTCTCAAGTATCAGGACAGGTTCAAAAAAGCTTTCAGTAACGTCAGAACAGTTGCTTCTGCAGGCGGAGGTATGGATAAGGCAATAGTAAAGGAAATTTGGGAACTGGCACCTCATCTCGAAATTCTCCCAATGTATGGGCAAACAGAAGCTACTGCAAGGCTTGCCTATGTGCCAGCGCAGGATGTTGACAAATTCGCTGACACGATAGGAAAAGCTATTCCTGGAGTTACACTGGATGTATTTGATTCTGATTACAGACCAGTGGAGCCAAACATAACAGGGGAACTTGTCGCCAGGGGGGACAACATTCTGTTAGGGTACCTTGACGATGAAATTGCTACCCAGAAGAGAATCATAGATGGATGGCTGCATACAGGAGACCTCGCACAAAAACTTCCCAATGGGTATATCAGACTTTTGGGACGAAAAGACGACCTTATAAAAATCGGTGATCATCGCGTTAACCCTAGAGAGATTGAAAAACTCATAGAGGAGAGTAACGAGGTTTCAAAAGTTTTTGTTGTACCTGTATCTCACGAACTTATGGGAAATGCGATCAGTCTCATGGTCATACCTACAGAGGGAACAAAAGCAGAAAACCTGTTTTCATTCTGCCGGAAGAGCCTTCCAGGTTACCTGTGCCCGCGAGAAATACTGTTCATTGATCATTTGCCATTGAGCGAGAACGGGAAAATCTCCAATCGATCCATTATAGAGGAATATCAACATGTCAAAGCTAGTGTGTAAAAAGTGTGTTCTGGATTCAAATATTCCAGGAATAAGCATTAATAAGGAAACAGGGCTCTGCCACTTTTGTGAGACATATACTCCCCTCTCTTCCCAGGAAAAGAAAGAGTATATGACAAAAATTGAAGCACTGTTTGAAGAACACAGAGGAAGAGGTAACTACGACGTAATTTATGCCCTTTCCGGAGGGAAAGATTCCTCATACACGCTTTACAAACTCAAAAAAGATTATCCCTTCCTGAAGGTACTTGCTGTCCAGTTTCAAAATGGGTTCACATCCGAAGGTGCAATAAAAAACGCAAAAAAGATGTGTGAGATCACAGGCTCTGACTATTTCCAGCTGACAATGGAAAAGGAAATTCTCTACGATACTTTCCGAAAAGCAGCCGAATCTTATGATGCGTTTCCAAAGTTTGCCAAATACCGGGCAAGTGACATTTGCAATACCTGCATCACTATCATCAAACAGAAACTGATAGAACAGGCTATTGTTCAGAAGGCACCTTTTATTATATTTGCTTTTACGGCAGGACAGTCCCCAAATCCCATAATCAGTCTTTCACCTAACTTTATACAGTGGTCAAGAAACCTGTTTGAGAAACAGCTCGAAAAAATAGGTGTCAACGATAAAGATGAACTGTTCCTCATAAAAAGCAAAGTTGTAGAAAATATGGGGGAAAGCGCTCCAAGTATTCTGCATCCACTCTGCCTGTGGGATTATAGTGAAGACAAAGTACTTGAGACACTTCTTAAGATCGGATGGGAACAGCCTGGAATCAATGACAGTAATTCAACCAATTGCACGCTGAACTCTTTTGCCTGCTACAACCACCTGGAAAAATATGGTTTCCATCCATATGCATTCGATACAGCCGGGCTTGTCCGAAGCGGGGAAATGTCCAGGAAAGAAGGTTTTGAGAAAATTAACCAGGAACTTTCAAGACCGTTAGTAGAAGAAGCTGCAAAGAAGCTAAAATTCAATATTAAAACTCTTGATGCAAAAAACTCTCACAAGATATTAACTGAAACTTGATCTCGAATCACATAGAATTATTTTTGAGTAAGTAGTATCAATTTAAGGGGGAAAATACTATGCAGGTAGTTGAAGAACTTAACATTAACATAACGGAAGAACTGAACAGAGACATTCCAAATCTAGCCTTGAATATCAGGGGTTTCATTAAAAATCAGATTACAGGTTTTAAGAAAAAAGGAGCAGTACTGGGAGTTTCAGGTGGGATTGACTCCGCAGTAGCCCTTTCTCTCTGTGTGAAAGAACTTGGAAAAGAAAATGTGTTCGGAATTCTCCTTCCCGAAAAGGAATCTGCTCCATCAAGTAAAACTCTGGGAGCAGAAATCTGCGAAAACCTTGGAGTGGCTTATGAAGAAGTCCCAATTTCTCCGATCCTGGACTCACTTCACATTTACAAGAAAAAGGATCAGCTGATAAAGAGAGTCTGTCCCGAATATGACCCCAGAATCCACAAAACATCTCTGGTTTTGCCTGATTTCCTCAATCAGGGTCTTTTGAACGTCCCTTATATCCGGCTTATAAAAGAAGGGGAAACCGTTGGAAAATACAGATTAAAGGCAAATGACTATCTGGAACTTATCGGACTTCAGGGGGTCAAGCAGAGGTCAAGAATGTTAGTTCAGTATATGTATGCCGAACAGATGAACTACGTAGTTTGCGGTACAACTAACAAAACCGAACTGGTTCTTGGCCAGTTTGTAAAATATGGGGATGGAGGTGTAGACCTTGAACCTCTGGCAGACTGCTATAAGACTCAGATCTATGCTCTAGGAAAATATTTGAATGTCAATGAAGAGATTATGAAACGCCCTCCAAGTGCTGATACATGGAGCCATTATACAAGTGATCAGGAGTTCTACTGGCGCATGCCCATACAGATCATGGACCAGCTGCTGTATTCTCAGGAACATAATTTGCCTCTCAAGGTAATTGAAAAGAATACTGGCCTTTCCAGAGATAAAATAGAAAAAGCCCAGAGACACATTGAAAGGATAAAAAGCACGACAGAATATAT
>CAZLNG010000164.1:0-7021 GCA_964560735.1 uncultured Methanosarcinales archaeon
ACTTTTGACCAGGAAGCAGACGTCGATTGCAAAAGCAAGCTGGATACATTCAAAGCCCTGTGCTGCAAAATTACTAGCTGTACTGCAGACGGACTACCAATATTCAATCAAGGCCCAGTCTGACGATGATGCTGAAGCTGAAGCAGCTCACAAGTCGGGCTATATATTACATTATTTCGATCTTATGCTGTATTGGCAATTGCCAGATATTTGTTGGGCATTAAAAAACTGGTAGAAAGCAAAACATTGGTATCGCCATAACACTCATATGATGAAGGAGTCATGCGCATGACACTCTAAGGGAGAAACAAAAATTAAAAAAGACATAGTTAAAAATAACTAAACTTTAAACTGTTTACGGACCTCTGAACACTAATTCTAGGCTGATATTGTTAACTGTTACATATTTAGTTTTATTGAAAACAGTGTTTTTTAAATTCGATAAATTAGTTAAAGAACTGAAAACCACCATATTTTGGAACTAAGTCATTTGAGTGTGAATTATGCATTAAAAGGAAAATATTGAAGGAATAGATATGGATCAGACAGATGAAAAATTAAGAGTCTATACCTTTATAGTTCTAGCATTACTTCTAGTATTTTCTATTATGAAGTTCCTTTTTACAGGTAAATTAGATTCTTTTTCATTGATACTAATTTTAGCAACTGTAGTTTTGATGCTAATACTTGTTAGAATCTCTGATCTTAGTTCAGTCAATATTCTTAACAACATTAATGCTAGCTTCGAAAGAAGGCTTAATCAAACGGATAAACGAGTAGAAGAAACTAAAGCTGAGTTAGATGAGACTAAAGATAGAGTTGAGAAGTTATTTCTAGCAACAATGTCGACTCCAATGTACAATAATCTGAAGAAGCTGGCTACTCCTCCATTTGGAGACTATATTATGCAAACTGGACTTAAAAGAGAATTATATCACTTGAGAGATATAGGTTATGTTCTGATTACACAACAATGTAAAGGTTCTATTTCAGAAATTCCTCAAGTAGGTGAGGACCTTTCAATTTATGTGACTGTTACGGATAGTGGGAAGGAGTTTATAGAAGAAAGAGATAAAATATTTAAATAAACTGTATATCTATGCACTTTTTTATTGTTTTTTGATTTCATTAACTCTGGTTTAAAATCTGATGCTTTTGATTTCTGGCTTAGGTACCAACTTTACAGGATAAAAATTCCTTCAATCAGATTAAGTATCCAATTTCTAAATATTCAATCTTAAAGATATGTTTTAAGGAACAAAATAATTTTTAACTTCATGGATTTTATAATCTTCCGTTAAACAAAATATGAGACTCAATATGCATATACTCTTAAAATATATTGTTTAGTGACTAAATAGATTTAATATTTTAATGTTGATATTGTAAATCGTCTAGATTTAATAATTATTCTGTCTGCTTCGAAGAGGACTGAAAATCATTGTCTGAGTAACTGGGAACAACAGACTGTAGGAGACAAATCTTAATTCAGAGTCAAGACATTCACGGTTGAGCGAGTTTATTTGAGAAAAGGTGTGTTATCATAAGTAAGTGAAAGTGAATAGTTCTGATAATGTCTTGAATAGGCAGTACTTCCGCCTGATGAGACAAAAAAATGAAGCCTTATTTTATACTAATATCTATTTTTCAGATTACGTTAGAAATCTACACATTATAACCTTTGATGATTAAAAAACTTGAGATTCTATACAGGTTTAGCTGTTTTTAGCTTAAATTAACAGATTTATATGAAAATTTGATTATAAGCATTCCTTATTTTATCGAATATAACTAAAATTTTATACTGTATGAATGGGGATAGACATGACTGAAAGAACACTGGCTGCCAAAAAAACTGAGGTAAAAGCAGAGGCTCCAAGTTCACAAATGCGAAAAGTTGAGCATCCACTATCCATAAATTCACCAGTCGAACAGATCCTATTCCTTCAGAGAACTGCAGGCAATCAGGCAGTCCAGAAACTGATTAAATCACGAGCCTTACAGGCTAAGCTCAAAATCAGCCAGCCTAATGATATACATGAACAGGAGGCTGATAGGGTTGCTGAGCAGATAATGAGAATGCCGGATCCTGTTATCCAACAGCAAACAAAACCCGAAGAAGAAAAAGAGGAAGTTATTCAGACCAAGCCTTTGGTTACTCATATAACCCCACTGGTTCACCGGCAGGTCGAAGAAGAGAATGAAGAAGAACCTATACAAAAAAAAGAAGCTGATCAAATCTCTGAAGTTCCTTCGGATATCCACGCTATAATAACCTCTCTTCAAGGCGGGGGACAGCCTTTATCCGATCAGGTGCGTAGCTATTTTGAGCCGAGATTTGGACAGGATTTTGGCCATGTCAGGGTGCATACGGATTCAAATGCGATACTTGCAACAAAGGCCATAAATGCAAAAGCATTTACTGTAGGGCATGATGTGGTATTTGGAGCAGGGCAGTACAAGCCAAATTCTATTGAGGGAAAATGGCTTCTTGGACATGAATTAACTCACGTTGTCCAGCAAGGTGGTCAGAGAAACTCAATCAATACAAAAGAGGAATCTGATGAGAAACTGAGCTGGTGGGAGGGGAAAAAGAAGTGGTTAGGTGAGAAAGCTGAAAAAGCAAAGGAACTACTATTTGAGAAGGCGCTTGATGCAGCAGGAGTACCAAAAGAACAAATGATGGGCCTGATCAAAAAGGCAGGAAATAATATCCGGGAAATTTTCGAGAACCCAGGCCGCTTCCTTGGTACATTGATAAAAGCTATTGGGCAGGGCTTCATCCAGTTCAAAGACAGAATAGGTGAGCATCTGAAAGCCGGATTTATGAGCTGGCTATTTGGTACCATGATAAAGGCAGGTATTGAGCTGCCCAAAGACTTCAGCTTGAAATCCATTCTTATGCTGGTAATGCAGGTGCTGGGAATCACTACAAACATCATTAGGCAGAAATTTGTTAAGTTTATAGGTGAAAAGAACATAAAGCGATTCGAAAAGGCCTGGCAAGTTATTTCCACAATGATGAGCGAAGGTATTGGCGGTCTCTGGAATATGCTGAAGGAATACCTTGGCAATCTAAAAGAGATGGTGGTAGATGAGGTAAGGAGCTGGGTGATTACAGAGATCATCAAATCTGCAGTGTTGAAAGTCGCTAGCATGTTCAATCCGGTTTCGGGATTAATAACAATAATCAAGACCATCTACAATGTGATCAAATTCCTATTGGAGCGTGCCTACCAGATAAAGGATCTTTTCGCAGCTATTCTTGACTCCGTGGTAGAATTAGCGATGGGGAGTATCTCCAGTGCTGCAAATAAAATCGAGCAGGCGCTTGCGCGATTAATTCCTATAGCTATCGGTTTTCTGGCCAGCCTTCTGGGCATAAGCGGTATTACTGATAAGATCAAAGAAATTATCAAGCGCGTCAGTTCTATGGTGGACAAGGCAATCGATAAGGTTATCGAGAAAGCAGCCAAAGTGATTGGATCAGTAGGAAAGATTCCTGGATCCGGGAAAGAGAAAGCTGTACCAAGTAAAACTGAGAATGCTCCTGCCTTAGAGCCTCTAACTATGAGTGGAACTTCTCACGAGCTTATTTTGATCTCAGGACCATCTCCAAAGATAGAATTCGCATCCCAGAATCGAGGTCTTCTATCAAATAAAATTGGGAAGGTAATTGGTCAATTGATGAGACAAGATCCAAAACCTGAGGATCAAATAAATGATCTTAAGAAAATCGCTAAGAAGGCTAAAGATATACAGAAGAAAGCTTTAGAGTTGAGAAAGAACCCTCAAAATAGATTGAATAAAGTCCCAGAGTTTAAAGATCTTGCTACTAATATTGAGAAATATTCCCAAGACTATCAAGTAAATGATATAAAACATTATTTATCGGAATCATCGAATGCCATCAAGATTGGAGAGGACTTAAGCATACCTGAAAAAGGGCGATCAAGAGCACAGGTAATTTCTATAACCGACACACATATCGTACTTAAGATTAAGTCAAAAAGTGTGAGCGGTGATATTACAAGCTATAAGAGAAAAGATATTTTCGAAAAATGGGTTGCCGAGGGCAAAGTAATACGATGGTCTCTAGAATGTCAGCGCCTTAGGAAAAAACGAGAACCTTATAAACAAGGACTGGTTGAAGAGGTTTGGGAAAGGGCAAAGGATGAAAATAAAAGAGTATTCAGTCCTCATCCTCCTAGAAAAGAGTTATTCTGGGATCCCAAAAAAAATAGATGGGATCAGTGGCATATGGGCCATAAACCTAAAAATAAATATTCTAAGTTGGTGGATGATTTTTGTGAGGAAAAAATTACTTGGGAAGAATTCATGAAGATATACAACAATTCTGAGAATTATTGGCCTGAACTTCCACTCGAAAATATGAGTCATGAACATGAACTATAAGAGGTTGTCTTAAAATTAAATAACCCTTGCACTCCTGTTATTAATGTCAAAACAGTCTATATTAACGGTCTGAATAAACAGAGGCATGACGCTCATTTCTTCATTATAAAATGTATCATTCTGTCAAATAAAGGTAGCAACTTTCAATCTCGAAAATCTTGACTTCTAAAAGCTCGGCAAAAAGCCGGCATTAAAGGAGCATATTGCAACTATGCGCCCTCAACTGCAGTGAATCAACGCTGATATTCTGCTTCCTCAGGAAGTCAACGGCCAAAAAAATGTAATACACCCGCTTTCTAAATCTAAATACCTTCTGAATAATATATGTTATTTCGCTTTTCATGAAGTGCCTGCTACGGCGAGAGTTGCTTGTAAATTTACGATGACTGTATCTCTTTATTATAACTTAATTTGTGGAATCAGTTTCTAGGCTAATCAAAATATCGAAGAGAAATATCAATGCCTTCCAAACTCACTCAAAATTCTGGAAAAGGATTTAATATATTTGACATCCTCCATAAACTGTCAGAGATAAAGTACGTTTTTCATGTTCTCGATTTGAATCAAAAGATATAAAGTGAATTCTCAAAAAAGCGAACCTTTCGCGTATCTATACCGCTATAAATTGTTAATGAGATGGGGAAATGACTGAAAGAGTTTTTGCAACTGCCAAAACAACTGAATCCGAGCAGAAATGTTCGAGTTCCTGCAAACATAAGCCCAGTTTCAATTCATCAGTGTCTTCTGCTGATAGAATATTGCAACTTCAGAGAACTGCAGGCAATCAGGCAGTCCAGAGACTTATCAAATCAGGCATCTTGCAAGCCAAATTAACTATAAGTGAGCCAGGAGATATCTACGAACAGGAAGCTGATAGGGCTGCAGATCAGGTAATGAGGATGCCGGATCCTGTGCTTCAGCCAAAGCGAAAATGTCCATTGGAAGAAGATCTTTCGTGCGAAGAAGACGCGAAGGGAGAACTCAAGGACAGAACGCTAATGAAAAAGGAAGTGCAAACAAATGTTCGAAATTCTCATATTCCCTCCATTGTTCATGAAGTTGTACAATCACCAGGAGAACCGCTGGATATCGATACTCGTACCTTTTTTGAACCCAGGTTTGGATATGATTTTAGCAATGTTAGGGTACACAACGATACACAAGCCGCCGAGTCTGCACATTCTATTAATGCGAAAGCCTACACTGTAGGTCGAGATATAGTATTTGGAATTGGCCAATATAATCCAAAAACTGATAAAGGACTTATAGCACATGAACTGGCTCATGTTGTACAGCAAGGGTTTGGTAGCAAACAAATTCAGCGCCAGAGTAATGGTGGCTCTGACGAATGCAAAGAAAGAGGTCCGGCAGACAGTGAAGACCATCCTTTGATATATAATTGCCAGGAAGCTAATTCCCTTGGAAGTCCAGAACAGAAACGATGTAAACGACCGGCAGTAGGTCATGCACAACAATTGCTTAACAAATTCTTACGCAGGTATGATAATTGGAAATCAGGCACAGGTACTGACACATTGGCTTGTGCAGGAGGAAATTCTGCACAGATCCAAGCCTTAAGAAGTACATTGCCTGCACAGCTTAAAGTTGATTGCTGGTTTGGTGATTTAACTTATCGAGCTACAAGAATGTTCCAATTATGCGATGGTGGGCTTAATGATGATGGCAAGATAGGTGAGAAAACTTGGCCTGCTTTAGAAATAGCAGGAACTGGCGGACTTCCACCAGCAAAAATCCCACCGACTAAAAAGCGGCCACCGACACCGATTCCTGCCCCAGCATTCCGTTGCGGTCCGGACGTTAGCAGCCAGGTGCGGGCAGCGGTCACCAAAGTTATCTCCAGCTGGGCCGGTTGGAGCTCGTCGGAACGCGATACGCAGTGTGATGCACTGGACAGTAGCAAACTTGGTACAGTCGCGTGGGACATCGAAGATCTACACAACCAAGCCTGGATCCTCGGTTACCAACCGACCTGCGCGACAGCCGGAGCTTCTCCTCCATGTCACAACTCGGTAGAAGTCGACAGTAACTGCTACTACGCAGGGTCAGCAAACTATGTTGTCTTCGGAACCATGTGCAAGCTTTGTGACGGACACCTGGGATGGAAATGGCACACGCCCTATCTAGGATTTATCCGCGGCTTTCCGGAGTGGTATATGCAATACCTGATCACGCTCTATAAGGGGCCGCTGCCCTTCCGTCCTGCGGCGGCGAATTACGTACCCTCGTTAAAGTGGGCGACAGCCGGTTTCCACGGCTGGCCATCGGGGGGAACCCCGCCCGGTGGCGATCGTCCAGGGTGTGCGACGGGTTGCCCAACGCCATACGGTGGTCAACCATTTGTAGTTCACTGGTGGCCCCATGCGCCCTTCTGATGTGAGCTGTGATGCCGGGATGGTAGCGATTTCGTATCCATTTAAACCGCAATACCTGTTTCAACTGACCGAATACACAGCCATAGACGGATGTAACAGAGAAATCAAGTGACTTTTATATTGTTGAGAATATGTTTATTGTTACTATTCATGTTCAAAATTGATATTTACTTTTTTATGGTTGCTTTAAAACGGAAAAATGTTTTCAACCT
>CAZLNG010000165.1:0-6996 GCA_964560735.1 uncultured Methanosarcinales archaeon
CAATATCGAAAGTTCCTGTCCCAAAAGGAGGATTTTCAGCATCTCCTTTCTTGAAAGTACTGTCAAATTCTTTCTTTGATGCCTTTTCCCTAGCTTTTGCAAGCATTTTATCTGAAAGGTCAAGGCCTGTAACATGGTGCCCCATTTCTGCAAACAGAAGCCCTATCTCACAGGTTCCGCAGCCTACGTCAAGTACCTCCAGCCTTCCGGGGGGAAGCAGGCTTTTGAATATGTTTTTCCAGGCTTCCCTTTCTATTTCACTCTGGATCCCGTGCCCTTCCTGACTGTCATAGGTTTCGGACGAGATATCCCAGACGCGGGTAATATTCTGTTTTATTTTATTTTCCTGAGTTGTCATGTACTAATACCTCTGTTTATGTTTTCAATTGAGGTGATAATCCCGTTTTCGAGGTAGGCAATTCTGTGACATAATTTTCTTAGTACTTCGAGGTCATGAGAGATCAGCAGGTAAGAAACCCCAGTTTCTATCTGGAGTTTTTGCATAAGGCGCAGGATCTGAGCCTGGACTGAGACATCAAGCATGGAAGTAGGCTCATCAGCAACTATGAAATCAGGGGATAACGCCATTATTCTGGCAAGCACTATCCTCTGGATCTCACCTCCACTGAGCTGGTTCGGATATCTGGCTAGATGTTCGGGGAGAAGTCCCGTAAGTTTGGCTAACTCTTCTCCTCTTTTCAGAAGAGCATCTTTTTTGAGCCTTGAATGAAGTTTCAGGGGTTCTATAAGGTTTTCAAAAGCTTTCATTCGTGGGTCAAGAGAAGTTTCAGGATGCTGAAAAATTATCTGGACCTTTGGGCGTAGTTTTCTAAATTCTCTTTTGTCCATACTAAGGACATCTTTTCCATTAACCCAAATTTCCCCTCCCGTAGGCTTTTCAAGCCCTACAATGCACCTTCCGATTGTGGTCTTTCCTGATCCACTTTTCCCAAAAAGCCCAAGAGTTTCTCCCGGAGTTACTGAGAAACTGACTTTTTTGAATATTTCTGAATTTCCGAAGTTCACCGTCAGTTCGTTTACTGTAAGGACTGGAAATGACACCTGACCCATCCTCCCTTATATTTTTTTATCTCTGGATGTTTTCTGTAACATTCAATCCCGGAATATCTGCACCTTTCATGGAAAAGACAGCCTTCAGGGAGCTTTATTCTGCTGGGACTTTGTCCTTTCAGGGGAATAAGTCCGTTTCGAGGTTGAGCTCGAATAAGTCCTTTTGTATAGGGGTGCAGGGGTGTGTTCAAAACTTTTGAAGCCTCGTCCAGCTCTACAATCTCCCCTGAATACATCACAGCTATCCGGTCGCAAATTTCAAGGGCCAGATCAAGATCATGGGTGATCAGGAGCATTGTTTTTCCGTATTCTTTTTTTATTTTAGTGAATAGCTCAACTGCTCCTGTCCTTGCTTCTGGGTCCAGCCCTTTTGTAGGTTCATCTGCGATCAGAAGCTCGGGCTCAAAAGAAAGAGAAATGCAGGCTATCAGTCTCTGCCTCATACCTCCCGATAATTGATGAGAATATAGATTACAGAGTTTTTCAGGCTCCCTCAAGAGGAGTTTTTTCATAAGTCTCAGGGATTTTCTCATCCCCTCCTTTTTATCCATTCCTCTTTCTTCGAATACTTCCTCAATCTGAAGCCCGTTTTTCAGGACAGGGTTCAGGGCACCGGCTGGGTTCTGAGGCATGAGTGAGATCTTCTTTCCTCTGATCTTCCTGAGTTCTGAAGGCTCAAGAGAAAAGAGATCCTGTTCTTGGAAAATAATTTCTCCTGAAATCCTTGCATTTGTCGGGAGAAGTCTGAGCAGGGCAAGTCCTATAACGGATTTTCCTGATCCACTTTCCCCGATAAGCCCGAAAGTTTCTCCTTCTTTAACGTTAAAAGAAACGTGAGAAACCGCTTTTACAGTATCTTCTCCTGCAGGGAACTCGACAGAGAGATCTCTTATTTTCAGCAGGTTCAGTACATTTCACCTCCTTCATGGTTTGGGTCAAGGATATCCCTCATACCGTCTCCCAGAATACTAAAAATAATTACAATGAAAGTTATGGAAAGCCCGGGAAAAATCGTCTGGTAAGGAGCAGTTCTAATAAATTCTTTTCCTGCAGAGAGCATTGCTCCCCACTCAGGAACATCTGCAGGAAGCCCTATTCCAAGAAAGCTCAGTGTGGCAATCGAGAGAATTACATGTCCGAGGTCAATTGTGGCAAGTACGAGTAGAGGAGCAATAGCATTGGGTATTATATGTTTGCGGATAATGTGGAAATCATCTGCCCCGCTTGTAACCGCAGAAAGTACGAACTCCTGCTTTTTAAGGGAAAGGACCTGCCCTCTCATTACTCTCGCATATTTTGCCCACTGAACAATGGAAAGAGCAAACATAAGATTGAAAACGCCGCTTCCAAGTACTCCCATAATGGCGAGAGCAAAAATAACTCCTGGAAATGCAAGGAAGACATCTGTAACCCTTGATATACTTTCGTCTACAACTCCTCCATAGTAACCTGCAGCACATCCCAGCGCAGTTCCTGTAAGTAAAGAAATAGAAACCACACCGATGGCGATCGAGAGAGAAGTCTTGGCTCCTATCATAATTCTGCTAAGAAGATCTCTTCCGAGGTAATCAGTGCCAAGCAAGTGTTCTCCTGAAGGGCTAAGGTTCTTGTTTCCAAGGTCAATGGTATTTGGGTCATAGGGGGAGATCAATGGAGCTAAAAGGGCAAGCCCGGAAAAAAGTATAAGTGATGCCAGAGCAAAAAGCATATCTTTTCTCTGGAATAACTTTTTTGCAAATTCACCTCCATAAACATCTAATGTCAAGGTTTTTTCTTTTCTTAACCTGTCGGTAAACACATTATCCATAGTATCACCCGTACCTTATCCGCGGGTCAAGACGCGTATAAAATATATCCACAAGAAAATTTACAAAGAGGAACATGGTAACAATAGCAAGTACACAGCCCTGCACCATGGGTAGATCCCTGGCTGAAATCGAATCCATCAGAAGGCTTCCTATTCCCGGCCAGGCAAAAATTTTTTCAATCACAACTGCTCCCCCAAGAAGGCTTCCAATCTGAAAACCAATAACAGTAACAACCGGAAACATAGCGTTTTTGAAGGCATGGCGGCTTATGATTTTCCATACAGGAAGCCCTTTGGCTTTTGCAAATCTGATATACTCCTGTCCCAGAGTCTCAAGCATGCTCGTCCTTGTGACCCTCATAACAGCAGCAACAGAATGGAGGGAAAGGGCTGTGGCTGGCAAAAGGAGATTTTCCAGGTTTCCGTAGCCTGACACAGGGACAAGTTTCAGTTTGAGGGAGAATATCAGAATAAGAATCAGGGCTACCCAGAATCCGGGCATGGAAACTCCAAAAAGAGTAACAATCCTGAGGATGTGGTCTGAGATCCTGTTTTCTTGAAGGGCAGAATAAGTTCCCAGGGTTACTCCTGCAAGCGTTGCAATAGCCATACTTACACCTGCAAGCTGAATAGTTGCCGGAAGGCGTAAAGCTAGAAGGTAAAAGACTGGTTTTTTAAATACATAAGAAGTCCCTATATCTCTTGTTATCAGGGCTTCTCTGATCCACCTGAGAAATTGCAAATAAAGGGGATCGTCAAGGTTGTACCTGCTTGATATCTGGCTAAGCTGTTCATCGGTAACGCTTTCTTCAAGGCCCACAAAAGTATGCTTCATAATCAGCTCAGCTGTTCCCCCTGGAATCACGTTCATAAGAAAAAATGTAAGGGCACAGACTGCAAAAAGCGTAATTAGCATGAAGCCCGTCCTTTTTAACAAATATTTCATACTTCCTCCTCAATGTGAACAGGTAGCAAGAATTCGACCTGTTCTCGTTATTTGAGTGGAAGGAAACTCTAGGGTACAGGTCTAGCCCCATACCCTTTCGAGCCTCCCTTCTGTTTTTACTTATCGAGATATATATCTGCATTTATGCGATAGTCGTGGGCTGTCGGATCGAAAACATATCCTTTTACATAGTCCTTCTTTACGATTGCACAGCCGTAGTAAGCTACAATAATCATCGGCTGTTCGTCATACACTATGGCTTCTACCTCATTGAACTTCTTATAGCGCTCATTGAGGTCCGTGATTTTTCTAGCTTCTGTTATCAGGGAATCCACTTTCGGATTGGAGTACCCGGGCCCGTTGTCAGTCCCGTTTGTCATGTACCAGTTCGTAAGAATATATTCAGGGTCAGGAACCATTGCAATATTGTAAGCAGCCAGGTAGAGATCCCAGTTGCCTTTTTCTTTTCTATCATCTATCGACCCCATCTCCAGCACCTCGGTTTCGACACCTATGCCTGCTTCTTTTAGCTGGGCTGCCATGGCTTCAGCCATCGGAGGAAGTCCTGGTCTTGCAGAATAGGTCATCAGATTGAGCTTCAGGGCTTTTCCATCCTTATCTCTTATTCCGTCCCCATCAGTGTCCACCCAGCCTGCGGCGGTCAGAAGCTCATCAGCTTTCTCAAGGTTCTGGTTGTAGGGCTTCAGACTCTTATTCGCCCAGACCATTGTGGGAAGGAAGGGGCCTGCAGCAGCTTCTCCTACGTTGTAGAGGACATGTTCCGCAATTTCAGATCTGTCTATGGCATAGGACATTGCCTGCCTTACTCTGACATCTTCAAGAGGTTCATGTTTCAGGTTCAGATCGAGTTTGTAAACTCTGGGAGTTTTGTATTTCTCTACGCTAATGCCATCTATGGCGTCAATCCTCTCTGTTTCACTATAAGGAACGTCAACGGTAAAATCAACCTCTCCATTTTCGATTGCCATTGCTCTTGTGTTCGGGTCAGGTATTCCTTTAATGATCATTTTATCAAGCCCAACTTTCCCTCCCCACCAATTTTCATTCTTTATAACTGTAAGAGTTCTGGTCTGCTCATCAAAAGATTCAAATTTATACGGGCCTGTTCCAACAGGTTTTATGAATTCTCCTTTTCCACTAAAAGAAGAGGGACTTATTATGGCAGTATCTGGATAATGGAGAATTCCAGGGAGGATTGGGTTGATTTCTGTAGTTTTTATTTTCAGAGTGTAATTATCGACTGCTTCCACGGAACCTATCTTCAGCATGGAAGCAACCCTCGGGTTTTCTGCAATGACTTTTTCTAGGGTGAACTTGACTTCTTTTGCAGTCATCTTGCTTCCGTCATGAAAAGTAACGTTATTTCTCAGCTTGAATTCCCAGATATTTTCATCAAGCTGTTCCCAGGAGGTGGCAAGTCCGGGCTTAAGGGAGAAATCTTCGTTAGCACCAACGAGAGTTTCGGTTATCGCCGCTTTTTCGCATATCAGGGTACCTCCGTCTCCGTCAATGGTATTAATCGATTCGATGTTCCACATTTCTCCGAGCACAAGCATGTTGTTAGGTTCAGAGACCACTTCTCCGGTTTCATTTCCTTTCGTGCTGGTGCATCCAGAAGTCATTAATATGGTACAGCTCAGCAGGACAATTAACAAAATAAGCAGAGGGGAGCTTTTATTTTTCATTTTGGAATCTCCTGTTCTATTTTATTTTTATTTTCGGCCACAGATTAGATAGTACTGATAATTGCGCACAATTCTTTTACTCAACGGCATTTTTTCTTTCTGAGCCTCTCTCACGTCTTTCAGATCAAAAGTTTGGATCTTCTCAAAACCCGTGTACAATAGGTATTCCTTAACTTTTTCAAGTGGAGCTCCTCCAAAGTGCGGAAGGCTGGATTTGAGTTCCTCAGAATATCTAGCGTGGCCTTTCCTGGGGTCTTTTCTTTCAACAAACAGGGTTAGAAGGTCGCTTGTAGTCATGCGGATCCTTGATCCGAGGCTCCCATCGTCCCAGACTCCATCAATTATCACAACCTTTCCACCTTTTCTCAGTATTTTTCTCCAGTTCTCCACGGCTAATTTTGGATTTGGAAGAGTCCAGAGGAGGTGGCGGTTAAACACAATGTCAAAAGAAGCGGCATCACATGGTGGGTTTTCGGCATCTCCTTCTTCAAAAGTTATATCGCCCTTACAGGCTTCAGCTTTTGTTTTTGCTGTTTTTAGCATTTTCTTAGATATGTCAATTCCCTTGACCTCGTGTCCCATTTCCGCGATCAGTAAGCTTAACTCTCCAGTTCCGCACCCCACATCAAGAATTTTTAAATGTTTCTTTGGGAACACTTCATTGAAAGTACGTTTCCATGCATTTCTTTCTTTTTCACTCTGGATCCCGTGTCCTGGATGAGTGTCAAAAGTTTCGGATGCAAGGTCCCATTTATGAGCTACAAGCTCTTTAATCTGATTTTCTGGCGCAGGCATTAGTCAGTATTTGAGTATACTATAATTAATAATTTTCTATTTTGTATTATTATTTATCATTAATTTTATAGTTAGTAACATTAAGTTGCAGTATAATTATTTTATTGATTACAAATTGAGTGACAATCCTTATCTGGGTCTTACTTGAATGCCCTACTCAAAGTTCGAAAATATCTTCATTAGCAGGTTTTTGTACAGGTTCTGAAATAAGGAATTTTGAAGAGGCTGCCCTGTAGCTCTTAGGATAAAGGATGAAGTCCATAACAGGAAAAAATTACCTTTTCTTTGAGGTTGGGCCAAATAAGCTAACTGCAAAGATCGCATCTGGCTTTCAGAAACATGATGGATCATAGTTGTCAGGCCTACAGATGTCAGAGACTTTTTTTTCCATTGCACGTCTCTAAAATCCAGGGAACAGGAGAAAACACCACAGAAACCTTCAAAGGGATGGAAATTACCAAGTTTGAAGAGCTTACAAATTGCGATACCCAGCTCCTATCTGAGAGATTAGGGAAAATGGGGCTGTGGACAAAAGATGGCAAATGGACTAGATTTTGCAGAAGTTCAGGAAAGGAGAGCTAAAAATCCATAAGCAACCAAGGGGCTTTTGAAGAATATATGAATTACCAGCAAAAATCAAAAGAGTTCTAGATATGCTTGCTAAGAGTGTT
>CAZLNG010000166.1:0-6991 GCA_964560735.1 uncultured Methanosarcinales archaeon
ACTTAAGGGTCAAACTTTAACTAATTTTGTGATGAAAAAGCGCTTCTTCAGATGAATATTTGTCTCTTTTACTCTTTTTCATCTCTCCTTATTCCTCAGTTGGTGGAATTAGTGATTCTTTTATTCTCAAATTAACAGTCCCGGAATCCATTGGATTTGCATGCACATGATAAGTCCCGTTTTCTTCTACAGTAAATTTCGGATGGTATGGAAGGTAATTCTTTTTAGATTGCGTCAGAATGAATGTACTTTCAAATGCGACATATGAGCCGTTACTTATTGTTAGATTTATTTTTTCGGATCCATTAAAATTTTCGATCTCGATTTTGTAACTTACGTCTTCTGTAAGGTTGACCGGAAAATCAGATTCTTTTGATACGGGTTCTGAAAGAATATATTTCCCGCTGTCTTGAAACGCGATAACTGCATACAGTACAACCAGGATTGCATAAAGGATCGTACGCCCTCTGGACCCTTTATGATCTTTTGACTTTTCAGGTACTTTCGATACTTTCGGCTCTCCTTGCATCTTCCCCCCCTCTTAAAAACGATCTTCCGTACTCATGCTATTATATGTTATCTTGTACCCCGGATTTGGATCTTGAGACTTTTTTCGAGGTATTCTTCTTTTTTACTCTGGATAGAGATACCGGTTCCCAGGTGGGAAACAAAGTTCAAGTTTAATTTCCGTCCTCTGCTACGCGCAAAACGATTTTTCCCCGCGTATGCCGGCTTTCAATCATCTCATGAGCTTTTCGTGCATCTTTTAGAGGAAGCACAGTTGTCACGATCGGTTTGATCTGCTGCTCATCTATTATAGCTGCGATTTGAGCCAGTTCTTTCCCGTCAGACCTGGTCATTAGAGTTTTTGCGCGTACACCGTACTTTTCAGGAGTTCCCTGAGGAATACTGGCTACAGTGGTCACCAGAAATCCTCCCGGTTTCAATACATCCCATGACCTCTCAAAAGTGTCTCCTCCTATTGTATCGAGTACCACGTCCAGATTGCCCACAAGATCTTCAAACCGCTGGTATTTATAGTCAATCACTTCGTCTGCACCTATACTCTTCAAAAATTGTGCATTCCCACCGGATGCAGTACCGATAATGTACGCTCCTTTCCATCTGGCAAACTGAACCGCAAAAGTCCCTACTCCTCCGGCAGCTCCGTGAATAAGAACTGACTGCCCTTTTTTGAGTCCAGCAATATCAAAAAGCGATTGCCAGGCAGCCAACCCAGCAGTAGGAATGGCAGCGCTTTCAACAAAGCCGATACTAGTTGGTTTCCTTGCTGCCTGCGTAGAATTTACGACTGTGTACTCGGCATACCCTCCCTTTCCTATCGAAACTTTAGCAAAGACTTCTTCTCCTGGATGAAAGAAAACTTCTCCCTCCCCCAAAGTATCCACAACACCTGCAACATCCAGTCCCATCGTCATCGGAAAGGGCATTTCGCCTATCAGGCCCCTGCGCATCTTCCAATCTATAGGGTTGACTCCAGCCGCAATAACTTTAACTAGAATTTCACCTGAACCCGGATGAGGTGCAGGAATATCCTCATACTTCAGGACTTCCGGCCCCCCAAACTCATGAATCGTTATAGCCTTCATATTTTCACCTGAAAAGACCTTTAAACTGATTACTTCTACCTTCCATCAATGTTAAGAAGGGACGCAAAGCTTGCAGATTTTTCGTAGGTTTTTCTGGCATATCTTCCCCCATTTTCTCTTAATACCCTGCTTTGATTGCACCTGAATAGCCCCGAAACTCATCAAAAAGTAAAAAAATCAGAACAGAATTTGATTTTCACTGTTTTCGGCTGGGTACCCTATAATTTTGAAATACTTAAAGTTGTCAATGACTCCGTCCCTGTACACTTCTCCGCTGTTATTGTAATTTATTTCTCTACTGTTATTATCATTTATGTCCTTTTCTGTTATGCAGTCTGTCGAATCTCCTTTTAGAAAACTTGGATTCCCCACCCAGGCATCTCTTTCTGTGTTTATAGCCGGAAGTGCAAGAAATAAGACGAGTATAAAAAGCGGCAAAGCTATTGTGTTTCCCACCTTAACCCCCCAGTAATTATTTATATTTTAACCATTCTATTTTAATTTTCCCTGCTTTCCTCTGATTTTGGAGGATCAGGTACTTACTATATTCTTTATCTAAGTATATTCTTTATCTAAGTTAAAAATTTAAATTTTCGGAAAGACTTTAAACAAATTTGAATTTTATGAAGACATTTTAATAGATGACTTTTGTGAAACTATGTTGATAGAGTAAAAAAGCTAGCATCCATGAAAGAAAATGATTACTGGTAAATGTAAGTAAGAAAATTATAAAAACAATCCTTCTCAAAGCTCTCATCTGGCCATAAATCTATAAATGTAATGACCTTTGAGCCTTGAAAATCTTAAGAATACTCTGAAATTTAAATTAATACTAAACAGACTGAAGGAATTCTTGAAAGAATGTTTTATCTTCAGAGGGTTTTACCTTAATTTTGCCAGAACTCCCAGATGATCTTCCTGATAAGGCATCAGGTCCTTTACATTAAGTATCTCGAACTTAGGTTCAAAAGCTTTTTCAAGCCTTTTTATTTCTTCTTTAAATACCTCTTTAGGGTCTGCCACAGTATCAATACTTCGAGCCTTGATAGAAAGCAAGAGATATCCATCTCTTTTCAAAAAACGAGCCGCATTCCTTGAAGCTATTTCTGCCTGATTGGGCTGGGCAACATCCTGAAAAAGGAGGTCCACAGGCTCGACAATATGGGCGTAACTATCCGGTTTTCCAGCATCAGCTAGAATTGGGTAGACATTTCTCCTTCTTGACGCAGGCCCTATGAGATCTCTCATACTTCGCGGGGCAAACTCAATGGCATAGACAGCACCTTTTGAGACTATATCGGAAACATGGCTGACGGTTGTGCCTGAAGCTGCTCCGAGGTAAAGAACTTTCGAATCTTCCTTAAGTGGGATATTGAATTTTTTGAGAACCATTGCTCCAAGCTTGCTCCGACGAGGGTCCCATGTCCGGTACTCAACCCCTTCAACAGGAATCAGCTTTTCTCCGTAAACCGCCTTTCCCGGATCAAGGTTCTTTGTAGCAAGTTGTTTTTTGTCTTTTATAAGCTCAAAAATCCCATCCGAGAGCTTTCTAACTTCAGGCATTTACTTTCTCCTCTTCTTCTTTGGTTTAGCCCCAACTTCCTGCTGTCTTTGAGGAGGCCTGGGGTTTGAATCCTTTATCTGCTGTCTCTTAGTTTCAAGTTTTTCTATAAGTGAAGGATCTTTTTCTCCTGAATAATAGTCAATTCTCGCAGCAAGAGAAAGCTTTGCTGCAAAGGCTCTTGCAATTTTTCCTCTTATCCACCATGGTGCAGTATTTATTATAGGGTGACTGAAAATAATTCCGTGTTTGGGAGAGGGGGCTCTGGACCTGAGGTGTTTGAAGAGAGCCTTGCTGGCCCCTATGACCTGAATGGTGCTGGAAGGAAAAGCAGCAAGTTTCTCGAGACTTCCTGCAATGCTGATTAATCTGGCCCCGAGTGTGGGACCTGCAATGAGATTCAGGTTGGGTGCAACCGACTCCATACTGTTCTCAATATAAGCCTCTATCTGTCTCTTTCGCTCATAAAGGCTACAGACACTCTCTGCATAGCTTTTAAGAAGAGTTTCGTCCGCAACTTCGAGCTTTGCACCCATGGAATTCCTGGCTTTTGAATAAAGCGGGTCTTCAGGGGCGATATTTTCTCGCGAACCATATTTTGCGACAAAAGTGGCAAGAGCTTCGCCACTAAGCCCACTTTCAGGGAAATATCCGCCATACCATTCAAAAAGCCTTTCAGAAAGGGAGTTTGCAGTTTCGTTAATGTCGTCCAGGGATTCTACAGCCTGAATAATTCGCTGGTCAGGAGTAAGAGCCCCCGAAACCTGAATTTTTACAGTTTCCAGAGTGACGTCATGTAAAAAGGAATAATATTCAACAGAAGAATCCACAAACCTGCACTCGAGGGCTGCAGCCTTCAGGTCAAAGCCTGCTGGTGGAAGGTTCTGCCCTTTTTCTTTCAGGGCAAGAGAACGGAGTGCAAGCTCCCTGATGTCTTTAGAAAAAAGCTCGGACTCCAGAATCTCTCCTGTCCTGCCTATCTCAAGCACTCCAAACCAGGTATTGATTTTCAATCCGGACCCCCGAAGATGTCCGCACCATGGTTTTTCGCCTTTGTAAGCAAAACTTTCCCGCCAAGAGATTCATTAAGCATCTGCTGGACTTCTTGCTGAAGTTTTTTACCTTCTCCGGCGCTGCCAACAATGCCATAAACTACTGGCCCGAAAGAACTGATACCTGCACCACTTGCCCCGTTATCTTGCATATAATCCATTATATCCAGAACAGGCTGCGGCTGAAGTTCTACTTCTCTCTTTTTAAAACCTGCAAGCTGGAAATGGTTAATTGCCTTGCCGAAACTTTCCAGATCTTCTTCTACAAGTGAGGGGAGCATCTGCATGAGGATTACATGAGAAATCTCCTGAACTTCTGCAAGTGGGATTGGACAAAACTTTTTGAAAATGTCCACTTCTGCTGCATCGTGAACACCTTTAGTGTTGGGGATTGCAAGGACAATAGGCCAGTCTGGAAAGTCCCTTCTGAAAAGCACAGGTCCGGGAGGTACATGGCTGGCTGCAGAAGGAGAAAATGCACGCTTATCCTTAAACTTGTGTCCCCCATCCAGAATGAAACCACCATTTTCAAAGGCAGCAACTCCTATACCTGAAGTTCCACCCCTACCCACGGAAATTGCAAGCTCTCGAACGCTTTTCCCAAGACCGTACATTTTATTTACTGCTGCAGCTGCAGAAAGGGCAGCCTGAGTCCCGGAACCTAAACCTACATGATCAGGAAGACTATCTTCTATATGAAGCCTAATACCCTTTCCTGCAGGAAGCAGAGATTCTGCAGCTCTTTTCATCCTGCTTGCAAGAAGAGAATCCCCGAATACTTCGACAGTATCCGCTTCAGTTGCCGAAAGTTCCAGGCCTGGAGATTCAAGAGTTATTCCTGCTCCTCCATCGACCCTGCCAATCTCTGCATTGAGGTCTATCAGGGTAAGATGCAGTCTGGATGGAGACACTACTCTAATCATATCTATCTGTATCCTCATTACCTATTCATAAAGCTTAGGAGTTAGACTTCCATTTAGATTTCCATTTCCTCTGAAGTATCTCCTTAACAATCGAGTAGGTAAAAGATATAGTTTTCCCGTTTAATATAAATTTAATGAATGGGAAAATCAGAGAGTGTATTCTTATACGGATTTCTGCATTTCCCCGAAAGTCCAGTACTGGATCCATAAACCTCGGATTAATGGAAAATCTGCAGTGTTTGCAGCTGCTGTAGATTAATCCCGTAATCGCATGTATAAACCCACAGAGCATGCCTGTATCTGCAGGGTCAGAAAGACCAAAAATCAGGCAGGAATCGAGGTGTTTAATTTTCATTCCGTTTAATAGATCCGAAAAAAGACGGAATAAAGGCTTCCGGAGAGATTTAAACGCTTCAAGACCCCAGTGAAGCATTTCTCTGGAGGTCATTTCCATTTCCGGTTCTGGTTCATCTTCCTTTTCTACCTTTTTTCTTCCTCTGATTCTTTCGAGGAAACCGATTTTTTCTTTATTCTGAGTCTTTTCTTTGAGCTCAACTTTTTCTTTATCCTCAATATTTTCTTTGATCTCAATTTTGTCTTTATCTTCAATAATTACCATTTTCTCTTCAGGCTTCTTTTCTCCAATCTCTCTGCTTTTATCTTCTTGTATTTTGCTTTCCCTTTTTAGGAGATCTTCGTCAATATTTTCACTATAACCAAGATCTGCCTCCTGCCTCAACTCCCCTGAATTTCCCGCTTCTATTACTGGAAAGCTTTCCATTTGTGACTCGTCTGGTTCTTCGCAAACAATTTCCTTTGGTTTCGGTTCTTTTATCGAAAATGTGCGAGAGAAAAGAAGCCATTTTACAGTAAATATGCCTGCTAATTCTTTCTTTTTCTCCAGACTGAATAGTTCAAGCTTGAAAGTAAGACCTATTGCTGTAAAAAGTACAAATAGAATTAACAGAAGAATCAGGAGTAAGATATAGATGATGATCGGCATAATAAACAAGTTCAGAGAAAAGGATAGTCTTAACTATCCTCAAACCCCGATTTTAAAATAATTATTGTCGATTGACAGTTCATGGGAAATTTTTAAGCATATTATCCCAAAATAATTTACTTAAAACATTCCCCTTTTCCAACGTAGGTTTCAGCAGATTCTTTTGTTTCCCTTTCCCGAATTTCTCTGAGCTCTTTATCTTCTGGGGTTTCTTCTTTTTTGTATTTGCCTTTCATTCCTTTCAGTTTTTCCATTAAATCAGGCACGACCTCCGGAAGAGAGCTAAGAATTGACCCGACATCATTTTTTTCGGAGATCCGAAAGATTTTTGCCTCCTCTTCGGAGAGCATAATGAAAGCCACAGGCTCGATCTTTGCACCTGCACCTCCTCCTCCTCCATACCCGGATTCTGTCTCCTTTTTGCCCTCTCCGCCTCCAGCTCCGAACCCCATGGTAATTTTTGAAATAGGAATAATGGTTTTTCCGGCAGCAGTAATTGGCTCTCCAACTACGGTTTTGGTAGTTGCTATTTTCTCAAGTTCACCTGCAATTTCTTTGATTGTGGATTCTACGCCCATCTTTTCCATCCCCTTGTTTTGCCATATGGTTTCATTTATAGGATAATAAAGGTTTTCTATGTTTTTATTCTTAATACATCTCCTTAAATTATAACTTAATCATATTTACTTGCTTTTATAACTATAATTTTGAATTAGCTGTTAATAGATAATCAGCCAATATTATAAAAATTACTCTTTTACAGATATACACTTCAATTCTCAGAATAAAATTGAAAGTAAAATGGTAAAATTATCAAGTTAAGACCAGGACTTATAATTTTT